>PANG01000021.1 GCA_002708345.1 Planctomycetaceae bacterium
CAGCGACTTCTTCTTCTGCTGGAGTCTCCTCGGCGGCGACTGCCTCTTCTACCGGAGTCTCCTCGGCAGCGGGTTCCTCGGCGGCGACTGCCTCTTCTGCCGGCGTCTCCTCGGCAGCGGCCTCTTCTGCCGGAGTCTCCTCGGCAGCCGGTTCTTCGGCGGCGACTGCCTCTTCTGCCGGCGTCTCCTCGGCAGCCGGTTCTTCGGCAGCGGCTTCTTCTTCTGCCGGAGCGTCTTCGGTTACCGGGCTGGCTGCGACTGGAACATCGACGGCCGGGGGTGTGAGTAACTGGAATGGTGTGACCTCGGCAATCGGGTCGGTAATTCCCTTGGCTCCCATCACCGCGTCGGCCATGTAGCCAATCACCATCTCGATGGATCGAATGCCATCGTCATTGCCCGGGATGGGAAGATCGACGTCATCTGGATCGCAATCCGTATCGATTAATGCAATCGAGGCGATTCCCATCTTGCGGGCTTCGCGGACCGAATTTTTTTCCTTCTTGGGGTCAATCACAACGACACACTCAGGTAGCCGGTTCATGCTTCGCAGACCATCCAGGTTGCGGTGCATCTTCCGGTATTCCCGGTTCAACGACGATTGCATTTTCTTGGAGTAACTCTTCAATTCTTCCGAGCCGCGAAGTTCTTCCAGTTCTTCCAGTCGGCTCATGCGACTGCGAATCGTGCGGAAATTGGTAAGTGTTCCTCCCAGCCAGCGTTCATTAACGAACGGCATTCCTGCGCGAAGTGCCTCTCGTTGAATAACGCCACCGGCCTGGCGTTTGGTTCCCACGAAGAGGACAAGGCTACCCGCCTCGACCACCTGGGAAATATACTTGCGGGCTCGCAGCAGACCGCGGACCGTTTCGCGGATATCGATGATATGGAGCTGGTTTTTGCGAGCGTAGATGTACGGTGCCATTTTCGGGTTCCAGCGACTTGCACTGTGACCGAAATGGACTCCCGACTCAATCAGTTTCTTGACAATAACATCTGCCACGGCGACAAATCTCCCCCGATCCCAGGGATCGGTTGCGGACGATAACGGGCGACGCCCAGCCAGGCTGGTCTGCCGGAACACCCAGGTTCCGGGCCTCGTTACAGGATAGTTCCTTCGTCCTGGTAAAAATGTGAGAACACCTCATAACGCAACGTGCTGGTCCCAGTTGAGGCATTCCCGGGTTAACAGGTGCAGCACGGTTTGAATCACACAATCTATCAGTCTGCAACTTGACGGTCAATCCGCGCCTCGCCGGTTGAGGTTGGGCCGGTCGATCTTGGCCTCCCCTTGCTTGACCATGCCTTGGGTGACAGCCTAGATTATTGAGTTTGTTGCCAGGCTTGTTGAGCCTGGCCGTGGAAGGAGAGAACGGTGCCTGGAACATGCGTGATTGGATTGCAGTGGGGCGATGAGGCGAAAGGGAAGCTCGTCGACTTGCTCACCCCCGGTGTCGAGGTGGTAGTTCGATACCAGGGTGGTGCGAATGCAGGACATACGGTGGTGACCGGCAAGGATGTCTACAAGCTGCATCACATCCCCAGTGGCATTCTTCACGAGGGAGTGATGAATATTGTCTCAACCGGTGTTGTCATCAACCCGAAGACAATCCTCGAGGAGATAGACGGGCTCCAGGACCGAGGGGTCCCGGTGGAAGATCGTCTGATGATCAGCGACCGGGCCCACGTTGTTTTCCCCTGGCACGTTGCCGAGGACCGGGTGCTCAATGCCCGGCTGGTCGGTGGGGAGTCCATTGGGACGACGCTGCGTGGTATCGGACCATGTTACCGGGACAAGGTTGGTCGCAGCCTGGCAATTCGCCTGGGAGACATGTTGAGGGATGATTTTTCCGATCGTGTGCACCAGGTGGTTGCTGCCAAGCGACAGATCCTTGAAGGGATCGGGGACCTGGAACCGGGCGAGCTGGATGCCGATCAGATCGTAGAGCAGTACAGTGATCATGCCAGGCGACTGCAGGGCTTTATTTCCGATTCGACTGCCTACCTGCTGGATGCGGTCGAGCAGGACAGGAAGATCCTGTACGAGGGAGCCCAGGGCTCCCTGCTGGATATTGACCATGGCACCTATCCCTTTGTTACCAGCAGCAACAGCTCGGGTGTCGGCATTCCTGCCGGTGCTGGAGTTCCACCGCGATGGATCAACAAGGTGCTGGGAGTGATCAAGTCCTATTCCACGCGGGTCGGCGGAGGGCCTTTCCCGACCGAACAGGACAACGCCAGGGGAGAGCAGATCCGGGAGCTTGGCAAGGAGTACGGTACCACGACTGGTCGACCTCGCCGCTGTGGATGGCTGGACGCTGTGGCAGTGCGTTATGCGGTTCGCCTGGGTGGAGTGAACGCCCTCTCGCTGATGCTGCTGGATGTCCTTAGCCAGTTGCCCGAGATCAAGATCTGTGTCGCCTATGAACTTGATGGCGAAAGAATCGATTATTTTCCCAGTCATGCAGAAGACCTCCGCTCGGTAACGCCGGTTTACGAGACCTTCGAGGGATGGCAACAGGACGTCACCGGGGCACGCAGCATGGAGGACCTGCCGGCAGGAGCACATGATTACCTGGCACGTGTGACCGAGCTCGTTGGCTGCCCGGTTGAGGTGGTCTCGGTGGGCCCGGACCGTGAACAGACGATCTTCGTTTCCGGTAACCCCCTGGCGGTCTCATCCTGATCAAGGATCCAGAGGGGGCGGGGACAGGTAAAAAGAACCGCCCGGCACAGATCCGCGTATAATGAGCACCACTGGACCCCATGCCGGCTCCTGGAGTATGTCACGTGTCTGCTCAATCCACCTCGTCCTCGCTTGATGAATCGACAACGATCGAGGTACTGCCCCGGCATGTTGCCATCATCATGGATGGAAATGGCCGCTGGGCAGAGCAGCAGGATCTGCCTCGTATCGAGGGCCATCGTGGGGGCGTTGCCAGCGTGCGACGAGTGGTGGAGGAGGCGGTGCGACTGGAGATCAAGCAACTGACGCTTTATTGCCTTTCCAGTGAAAACTGGAAACGTCCCCAGGAAGAACTTGATTTTCTCCTTCACCTGTTGCAACAGTACATGATCGAGGAGCGATCAACGATCATGAGGCAGGGAGTGCGAGTTCGCACGATCGGCCGCAGGGATAATATTCCCCAGCCGGTACTTGCGGAAATCGACAAGACGATTGAGATGAGTTCCGCGAACCAGGGGACCTGCCTCTGCCTGGCAATTAACTATGGAAGTCGGAGCGAGATTGTCGATGCCGTGCGGTCGGTTGTCAGGAAAGTCAGTGCGCAGGAACTGGGTGAGGAAGAAATCGACGAGCAAGTGATTAGCGAGAACCTGGATACGGCTGGGATGCCGGATCCTGACCTGCTGATCCGTACGGCAGGGGAACAGCGACTGAGCAACTTCCTGCTCTGGCAGGCCAGTTATGCCGAGTTGTGGATTACCGAGAAATGCTGGCCGGAATTCCAGGAGACGGACCTGCGAGCAGCACTTGTTGATTACGCAGGACGAGTCCGACGGTTCGGTGGTCTGGTAATCAACGGCGAGGGGAGTGAGGAGGAACAGGAAGATGCTTAAACGGATCCTTTCTTCAAGCGTGATCATTGCGATCCTGGTTGGCCTGGTCTATCTCGATCTGGTGCACCCCCTGGCTGGCGTGAGAGGACTCTGGTTGCTGCCGCTTTTCTTCCTGCTGAGCCTGCTTGCTGCCGGGGAGATGATCGAATTGCTTAAAGAGGGGGGGCAGGCGACATGCCGATGGGCTGTGCTACTGGGTGTTCTCCTTATCGACCTGCTTGTCTCTATCCCGATATTGGCAGAGCTGTTTGGGATGATTTATCCCGAGGATTGCCCGGTAGGGCGTGCTGGACTGCCGGCAGTCGGTATGGCTGCCTCTGTGATGCTTCTCTTTTTTGCAGAGATGTTCCGCTACGATCCACAGCGTCCGGTGGTACCCCGTGTGATGGCGGGCACACTGGCAGTCGCATACGTGGGGGTGCTGGGGAGTTTCCTGGTTTTGATTCGCGGCCTGGGAAGTCCTGAACAGGGGATGGCGGCGCTGCTCTCGGTCGTGCTTGTTACCAAGATGTCTGATAGTGGGGCTTACTTTGTGGGCACCTTGATTGGGCGACACAAGCTGGCACCAAAACTCAGTCCAGGTAAAACAATCGAGGGCCTGCTGGGGGGGATCCTGTTTGGCTGTCTGGCCTCGGTACTCTTTTTTGGGGCGGTTGGAGGCCGGTGGAATTGTCGCCCGACAATGGCTGTCTGTGTTCTTTACGGCCTGGTTCTTACCCTGGTCGGCGTGGTGGGAGACCTGGCCGAGTCACTCTTGAAACGGCATGCAGACCGGAAGGATTCAAGCCGCTGGCTACCCGGGCTGGGAGGTGTCCTGGATATCCTGGATTCCCTGCTTTTTACTTTTGTCGTTGGCTACCTTTTCTGGGTCTCTGGCTTGATGGGAAGCTGACAGCATACCTGTCCCCTGTTTCCCTTCCTCGTGGACGTGTTTCTTTGCTACCGATGGCCTATAGTTGAACAGGGAGTCATCGCCCGGATCGAGGCAGGATCTAAGTGAGCCATTCAATTTCATCATCCATGTTTGAATCGACATTGAATTTATCCGAACCGGACCAGTTGCTTGTCCTGTTTGGTGCCCATGACCAGAACCTGCGGCTGGTTCGTAATGCCCTGGATGTATCAATTACTCACCGGGACGGCCGGATTCGCGTGCGTGGTGAAAAGCCAACTGTCATCCAGGCAACGGATGTTCTGGAGCAGCTCAAGGGGATGGTCCAGCGAGAAGGACAGCTTTCACCGGTCGAGGTGGAGCAGGTGCTGGCAACGGTGACGGGTGACACGGAATCGCACAGATGCGAGACGATCGACGTGATGAACACGGGACGGGAGATCCGTCCGCGAACCCCTGGCCAGGCACGCTACGTCCAGTCGATTCGTGAAAATGAAGTGGTCTTTGCGGTTGGTCCGGCGGGCACGGGAAAGACCTTCCTGGCGGTTGGCATGGCGGTCGAGGCACTCAAGCGACAGGCGGTCCGGAAGATCGTGCTGGTCCGGCCAGCGGTGGAGGCGGGAGAGAGTCTCGGTTACCTGCCGGGTGACTTGCACGCAAAGATCAATCCGTACTTGCGGCCACTGCTGGATGCCCTCTACACGATGATTGACTATGACGCTGTCAAGCAGTTGATGGAAAAGGATGTTATCGAGGTGGTTCCACTGGCGTACATGCGAGGTCGCACGCTGGAGGATGCTTTCATTATCCTCGACGAGGCCCAGAACACGACGATTTCCCAGATGAAGATGTTTCTTACCCGGATGGGAACGGGATCCCGAATCGTCGCCTCGGGGGATACAACGCAGATCGACTTGCCGCGCAATACCAACAGCGGCCTGACCGATGCAATTTCACGGCTGGATCGGGTCAAGGGAGTGGCCCATGTGCGACTGAGTGGATCCGATATTGTTCGGCACCGGCTTGTCCAGGAAATTGTCCAGGCATACGAGGAACCGGTTGGCAGGAAGGGTCGCAGGAAAAAGTGATACCCGGTGGCAGAGGGGAAACAGGAACCGTGATCGAGATCGATGTGGTCAACCGCCAGGTCCGCCACCAGGTCGATAACCAGAGGCTGGTCGAGGCGACCAGGCATGTTCTTCAGTCCCATGGGATAACGTCGGGCCAGATCTCGATTGCCATCCTGGACAACCCGATGATCCGTGAACTCAATCTGGAGTTTCTCGATCATGACTATGCAACCGATGTCCTGAGTTTTGTGCTGGAACGTGAGGGGGAGATGCTGGAGGGAGAAATTGCTGTCAGCGCGGAAATGGCAGCGGACCAGGCAGGTCAATATGGCTGGCCGGCGGCACATGAACTCCTGCTCTACGTCGTCCACGGGGCGCTTCACCTGGTGGGACTGGATGACAAGCAGCCCGACTCGATGGAGCAAATGCGGTCGGCAGAGCACCAGGTCTGCGAGTGGCTGGGAATAGGCCCTCCCCCCGATCGTCCAGTCCAGAACCCTGTTGAAGGAGACGAAAAAACGTGCTGAGTGAAAGTGCCCTCTTCTGGCTGGGAGTGCTTGGCTGGGTGGCCACGGTCGTTGGAGCGATCGGGGCCCGCGTGCTGGATGATTTCTCGCGGCACGAGTTGAAGGAATACAGTCGTCACCATGGCCGACCTGCTTTTTTTCAGAAGGTGCTGACCTGGCATGACCGTGCTTCCCTGGCCGCGGAAACCCTGCTCTCGGTGGGGGTCATCCTGCTGCTGGTTGTCGGTGGCCGTTGGCTGCTGGAGTCCTCGCCCTCGGCCCTCTCCCTGGTCCTCCTGGTGCTGGCAGTACTGGCCACGATCGTCTGGATTCCAAGGGCGGTGGTACGAGTCTGGTCTGCACCGGTGATCTACCACACCTGGTATCTCTGGGTTGTGAACATGGTCGTCATGTGGCCGTTGACTTTTGGTGTCCATATCGTGGAAGAGGTGGTGCACCGGTTGGCTGGACGAGCCAATGACCAGGAGGACGAGGAGGAAGCTTTCGAGGAGGAGATTCGTGCCATCGTGACGGCGGGTCTCCAGGAAGGGCTGCTGGAAGAGGACGCCCGGGAGATGATCGAGAGCGTGATCGAGCTGGGAGATGCAGATGTCCGTGATATCATGACTCCCAGGAGCGAGGTCGATGCCCTGGAAGTGTCGCAGGGCTGGGACGAAATACTCCCCTTCGTGATCCGCTGTAAGCGAACTCGGATCCCGGTCTACAAGCGAACGCTCGATGAGATCGTCGGTATTCTCTACGTCAAGGACCTGCTCCCGCGATTCGAGGTAAACGATCGACAGGAACAGGAACGATTGTCTGATATTTTGCGACCCGCCTGGTCGGTTCCGGCGACCAAGCCAGTGGATGAGTTGTTGCGGGAATTCCAGCGGACCCGCAACCACATGGCAATCGTTGTCGATGAATACCGGGCCCTGGCCGGCGTCGTGACGATCGAGGATGCACTGGAGGAAATCGTTGGAGAGATTCATGATGAACATGAAGCGGATGAGGAGAGGGAGTTTGTCGTGGTGGATGAAAGCACCGTGGAAGTACTGGGACGGGCACACCTGGATGACCTCAACGAGAAACTTGCTTTCCAGCTTCCAGAGCCGGATGAATGTGATACGGTAGGGGGCCTGGTCATCCACCAGCTTGGTTATATTCCCGACGCCGACGAACAGCTGGTTATTGAGGACCTGCGTTTTACCATCCTGGAAGCTTCCAGCCGGCGAATTCGTCGCTTGCGGATTGAGCAGCTTGACGGGAACCAGGACGTGGCCGACAGGGCTTCCTGAAGGGGAGCTGGAAGCGAAATTTCTCTTGAACCGGTGATCGCTCGTCATGTCCCTCCAGAAAACCGACGCGATCGTGATTCGGCTGGTTGATTTCAGCGAGACCAGTTGCGTGGTAACACTTTTCAGCCGGGACTACGGGAAAATTGCCTCCCTGGCCAAGGGTGCCCGCCGCCCCAAGGGGCCCTTTGACTCTGCTCTTGACCTGCTCACCGTCTGTCGAATAGTCTTCCTCCACAAATCATCGGATGCGCTTGATATCTTGACGGAAGCGAAGATGGTGAGCCGGTTTCGATCGGCCGCCACTAGCCTCCCTCATTTGTATGCCGCCTACTACATTGCCGAGTTGCTGGATGCACTGACCGAAGAAGGGGATCCCCACGAGGAGCTCTTCGAGGCAGCACTTTCAGCGATCACGGCCCTGGATGAACTGGCGGACGTGGGTGCCACGGTGGTTCGGTTTGAATTGGCAACTCTCCGTATCCTCGGCCATTTGCCGTCGGTCGACTTCTGCACCGGTTGTGGAGTGGAAGTGGCGGGAAATGGACGGGTCGCGTTTGGCCAGTTGAGCGGCGGTATCCTTTGTGGACAGTGCCGCGAGGGCCAGTCGCACGTGCTGGGAGTGAGCCAGGAGGTACTTCACGCGATTCGAGAGACAAGTAGTTCGGACCAGGTGACACCGCCACTGGATGACCAGGTTCGGGGTGAATTGCGTGGCGTGATGAATCAGTATATTGCCCACCTGATGGGTCGCCGACCAAGGATGCAGCGTTTCTTGAATGCGGCAGGCCAGGTCGGTTAGAAGAACGAACGAGCTGGAAGAAGAGGAAAAGGATGTCCTCCAGAAGTGAACAGATTGTGCGTTATGGTTGCCGGCTCGTGCCACTGCTGGTACTGCTGCCGTGGCTGGGAGGATGCTTCCTCTCTTCTTATCAAGCGGATCGCGCATTGGAACGACAAGAGAAGCTGGCAAATCCGCCACAGGGCTTTGGGCTTGTCCTGCCCCCGGAACAAGAGAGTGCGGAGAGTGCGGAGAGAGCACGAGAAGGGGCTGTGGCAGATCAGGAGCTCGGGGAACCTCACTGGTCAGACCGTCTGACCTCGGCGCTCGAGTCCCTTACCGATCCCCAGGAGGACCATGGCCTGGCTCGTCGCCTGTTCCGTGAGGCGGAGCAGCACTACAACCGTGCCGCACGTTTACGTGGTGCTGCTATCTCCAGGGAGAAGCTGGAAGTGGCCGGGGAACTGTACCTGGATGCGGCAGGCCTGTACACGCAGTCAGCAGAGAACTGGACCGATTCCGCCCTGCAGGAGGATGCCCGCTACATGGCCGGGGAGAGTTATTTCTTCATCGATTATTATGACAAGGCGAATGAGAGCTACGAGAAGTTGCTGGAGGATTACCCGAACTCCAGGTACATGGATGTTGTCCAGCGGCGACGGTTCGCAATCGCGGACTTCTGGTTGAAGGATGCGGAAGTTAATCCCCGCTCCGTGTTCGCCTTTAATTTCATCGACAAGAAGTTCCCGCTTCGTGACAACCTGGAGGAGGCGATTCGGATCTTTGACAAGATCCGCCTGGAGGATCCTTCCGGAAAGATCGCTGATGATGCGACCATGGCCGCCGCCCTGGCACTGGTAAAGAGGGGGGAATACGAGCGGGCGGATCAATTCCTCACGGACCTTCGCAAGACCTTTCCCAGCAGTGATCACCAGTTCATGGCACATTACCTGGGAATCCATGTCAAGCTGCGGAGTTACCTGGGACCCCAGTATTCAGGGGTCGTGATTGACGAAGCAGAAAAGCTGGTCGACCGGCTTCGTCGCCAGTTTCCCTCGGAGGAAAGAGACTACCGCCAGGAGATCAACCGCATGCATGCCGAGGTTCGTTTCCGGCTGGCTGAGCGGGAATGGACAGTGGCTAAGTTCTATGATCGACGTAATGAGATTGGTGCAGCACGGCTCTATTACACGGCCGTTCTTCATGACTATCCAGACACGCCGTTCGCCGAGCGGGCAATCGGACGACTCAAGGAAGTGGAGGATATGCCCGCCAAGCCGCCCCAGCGACTGACCTGGCTGGTGGACCTGTTCCCGGTGGAAGATCCCGCCCGTCCGCTGCTCAATAATGATGATGCAGGTAGTTATGAACCCTGACCCTGGCACCATGAATCGAGCGCTACGAATCCCGGCCTTGTTTCTGTTTCTGCTGGCCATGTCCGGTTGTGCGGGTTACCAGCTGGGAGTCGATTCACTTTACCGGCCGGATGTGAAGACAGTCCATGTTCCGATCTTCCAGTCGGACAGTTACCGGCGAGGACTGGGGGAACAGCTTACCGAGGCGGTGGTCAAGCAGATCGAGTCACGAACGCCCTACAAGGTGGTCTCCCGTTCCGACGCGGATAGCCAGCTCAACGGGAAAATCCTCTACCAGCGCAAGCGTGTGCTGGCAGAAAACTCTTTCGATGAACCCCGCGACCTTGAGACAGAGATCGTGGTGGAGGTTTCCTGGATTGACCGCCAGGGAGATGCCCTGATGCAACGTGTCGCGGGACCCTCCGAACCAGCAGTTCCTCTTCGCATTGGGCAGGCTGTCAACTTCGTTCCCGAATCAGGTCAATCACTGGCGACAGCTCACCAGGAAGCAACCCAGAAGCTGGCCCGGCAGATTGTCGACCAGATGGAACTTCGCTGGTGAAGCGTTTTCGCTGCCAGCGGCGCGTGCTAAGCTGCATGGCATGGTTGCTTCTCTCTCCTCGTGTTGGCAGTTGCGTTCGCGCAGCCTTCAGTTCAGTTCGCTTCCCTGCCTGATGGGGATCATCAATGTCACCCCGGATAGTTTTTCTGACGGGGGACAGTTCTTCGATACCCGCAAGGCGGTCCGGCAGGGATTGCAGCTGGCAGAGGCGGGAGCAGCAATCCTGGATATTGGCGGCGAGAGTACACGGCCGGGTTCCGAACCGGTCGAACTGGCAGAGGAACTGGACCGGGTCCTGCCAGTGGTCGAGGAACTGCGCCGGCAACTGGAGATCCCGCTGTCGATTGACACCTCCAAGGCAGAAGTTGCTCGCCAGGCTGTTGAGCTGGGAGCCGAGATCATTAACGACGTGACCGGGCTGGAGGGAGATCCCGGGATGCTGGAAGTTGCCCTGCAGAGTGGCGCGGGAATCTGTGCGATGCACATGCAGGGGAATCCGCTCACGATGCAGGCCGAACCACGCTATGACGATGTGGTGGCAGATATTTCTCGCTATCTTGCAGGTCGTCGCGATGCGCTGCTGGAGGCCGGAATTGAACTGTCACGAATCTGCCTCGATCCGGGAATTGGATTTGGCAAGACCCACGAGCACAACTTGCAGCTGGTACGCGAGTGTGGACAATTTCACCAGCTGGGGTGTCCGCTTCTGGTAGGCCATTCTCGAAAGGGATTTATCGGCAGGGTGCTTGGAGACAAGGAACTGGACCGGACAGCGGGAACCGTGGGGACTGCACTCTGGCTTGCCCAACAGGGGATCCAGGTGATCCGCGTCCACGACGTGGCGGCAGTGCAGCAGGCACTGCTCCTGTTTGCCGCAAGCGGTGGCCTGGACCCGGCCTAGGCTGTGAACCAGGCCCGCCTGTCGTTCTTCTGCCATTGACCCAGCACGGTGATTGCAAGATACTTCGCCGCCGGTCAATATGGCCATGGACAGCTGTTTTTGCCTGTTTTAACGAGAACCCGGGTGAGGATTTTCATGTCGGCCGTGGAACATAACCTGGAGCAGTACTGCCAGCAGATGGCTGCTGCTGCGCGGGCCGCTGCGGTCGAACTGGAGCAGGTTCCGGGCGAGATTCGTAATCACTGGTTGATCGAATCCGCCTGCCAGTTACGTGAGCGATCAAGCCAGATCATGGCAGCCAATGCCGAGGATATCGCCATGGCACCCGGTTTTGGGCTGACCGATGCCCAGGTTGACCGCCTGCGACTGGATGCCGACCGGATTGAAGGGATTGCCGCCAGCATGGAGGAGATTGCCAGCTTGGCGGACCCGGTGGGTGAGGTGATCGAGACCAGCGTGCGCCCCAACGGGCTGGAAATCTCGCGAATCCGTGTTCCGCTGGGAGTCGTCTTTTTTATCTATGAATCCCGCCCGAACGTGACGGCCGATGCCGCGGCGATCTGCCTGAAGAGTGGGAATGCCGTGATTCTTCGGGGAGGCAAGGAAGCAGCCCACTCCAGCCGTGCGATCGTGGAGATCCTCTCGGAGGTTGCTGCTCCGCTTGGAATTCCCGCGGATGCGGTCCAGCTGGTGGGAACCAGTGACCGCGATGCAGTTGGGTATTTCCTGGGATTGAGCGAATCGATTGACGTGGCCATTCCACGGGGTGGTGAGAGCCTGATTCGACGTGTCGCCGAGGAGGCGACGATGCCGGTCATCAAGCACTTTAGCGGGAACTGCCATGTCTATGTCGACCAGGCAGCAGACCTGGAAATGGCAAAGTCGATCACGGTGAATTCCAAGTGCCAGAGGCTGGGGGTCTGTAACGCGTGTGAATCACTGCTGGTACACGAGGCAATTGCCGACACATTCCTGCCAGCTGTTTCGGAAGTGCTTGGTGCAGAGGGGATTGAAATCCGGGGTGACGAACGGACCTGCCAGCTGGTACCCGCCGCAGTAAAAGCTGAAGAGGATGATTATTTTACCGAGTACCTGGGACCGATTATCGCTGTCCGGGTTGTTGATTCGCTCGAGCAGGCAATTCTGCATATCAACCACTATGGTTCGCAACATACCGATGCCATTGTCAGTGGAGATGTGTCGGCAGCAAGGGAATTCCTTGCACGTGTGGATAGTGCGGCGGTGATGGTCAATGCGAGTACCCGCTTTAACGATGGTGGCGAGTTTGGACTGGGAGCGGAGATCGGGATCAGTACGGACAAGTTTCACGCTCGCGGGCCATGTGGACTGAAGGAACTGACAACGTACAAGTACACCTGTGTGGGAGATGGACAGGTGCGTGGCTAGACAGGTGGCGTTACCTGCAAACACTGGAATCATCCAGGGAGGGATGAGAATCGTGGAAAAACCAGAAAAATCTGACGGGCAACTTGTCGAATCGCTCGTCCGCATGCATACGGAAATACTCCAGCCGTTGGAGTTGGTGCTTGCCGAACTGCTTCGCTGTCCCCTTCGTCTCTCCCTGCTTTCCATCGATCGGCGACGTTTTTCCGACAGTATTGTCCACGCCAGCACCCCCTGCTGCAGCATGCAGTTGAAACTGCCTGGGACGACGGAGAGCTGGATGGTGGACATGGGGCCCTGCCTGGTGCTTCCAGTTGCCCATCGCCTGCTGGGTGGGAATACCAGTATCCAGTTAAAGCCGGATCGATCCTTCACTCCACTGGAACGGCGACTGATGAGGTGTATTGTACGGCCCCTGGCGAGCTTGCTTCAGCAGCAATGGGCTGCCATCCTGCCCGGACCACTGGAAATGGTGGAGGAGACGGCAGCGAGTCGCTGGCTGGCTGCAGAGGATGAGGTTTACCAGGTGGTATTTTCCCTGTCGCTGCAGCAGCACCAGGGACTGATGACGCTCTGCATGCCGTCGACGATGCTCGATGCAGTCGCGGATGCGGTTGTGAACTGGAAACCCCCGGCAGAGGCTTCCCCGGAGCAGCAGAGCGAACAGGAGAGCGAGCTGGCAAGGTCACCTGACGAGGTCCAGCTCAGCGTGCATCTGCCGACGGTGGAGATTGGCCATCAGGAAATCGAGCAACTGCTGGTTGGCGAAATTCTTCATACCGGGATCGCCGCCGATGGACCGCTGGAATTACACCTCGACGGGATCCCTCAGTACCAGTCGGAGGCCGGACAGGTGGATGGCAAGCTTGCCGTGCGGATCACCGGACCTGCCGACCCGGGGTTGGCCAACGATGAGCTGTCCGAGAACGAGGCTCCCCCCAGCGTCGAGAAAGCGGCTGATTAGCCTAGCCCGCTGCCGGCTGGCCCTCCAATGGTGGAAGTGCCTCTTCCAGCACACCGCGGGCACGTGGCCAGAGTAGTACTCCCTCGACCACCATCCAGACCTGCAGGCAGAGCGTGGCCAGCCCGATCAACAGCAGCAGGTGAGAGTTTTGCCATTGCCATGCCAGGTCTCCGCTGAGCATCTGCAGCAGCGGTCTTGCCCAGCCAATGTCCGGGTTGAACAGTTGCCAGGTAAGTGCCCAGGCAGGCATGATCAGCATGATCACCATGGGGATAAAGGCAAACCAGATCGGCTTGTTGCGTCGCCAGAGGTAGAACACGATTACCATGAAAGCGAGGCCGGCCAGGAGCTGGTTGGTCGCTCCAAACAGCGGCCAGAGAATCAGGCCTCCCGTTCCGGCAACACTCCCGGGGGCAGGAATCATGGCCATCGCTCCACCAAGGACAACTGCCACAGCGGTGGCCGTGTACTTGTTCTTTAGTGGCGCAATGTGAAGCGTGCTGCCAAGTTCCTGGATCACGTAACGCTGCAGGCGCGTGGCCGTGTCGAGCGTGGTGGCGGCGAAGCTGGCTACCAGCACGGCAATGATACCGATAGCAAGCTTCAGCGGCAGTCCTAACGCAGCGAGGAAATTCGCTCCCCCCTCGACGAAGGCGCCGACCTTGTTGCCCAGCTTGAAGTCTTTCCAGTTACCTGTTGTGTCGTATCGCTGGTCCCAGGCTGCCCGCCCGGTCAGTACCGTTCCGCTGGCGGACGTTGCTGCCGTAAAGGTGCCGTCCTCCTGCGCCGTGTACTTGCCCATCCCCACGCCGGCACAGCAGGCCAGGATGACGATCACGGCCAACGCTCCTTCTAGTAACATCGAGCCATAGGCGACGTACTGGGCGTCGGTCTCCTTCTCCAGTTGCTTGCTTGACGTGCCGCTGCTGACAAGGCAGTGGAAACCACTGATCGCCCCGCAGGCGATGGTGATAAACAGGAAGGGAAAGATCGGGGGCGCACCGACCGGCATCGCCGTTGCCACCATCGGCGCACTTTCAGCCAGCTGGGCCTGTCCGGTGATTCCCGCCACGGCAAGGCCAATTACCAGAAGACCGAGGGCAATGATCAACTGCTGGCTATTGATGAAATCGCGCGGCTGCAGCAGTAGCCAGACTGGCAGCACCGAGGCGATAAAACAGTAAATCATCAGGGCAATGGTCCAGACAACGATTGGGTTTTCAACCGCCAGCTCGACAGGCCAGACGTAAACTCCCAGCACGATGGCCCCGTAAAGAGCAATCAGGCCCAGTACCGAGGGGAGCAAAAGGCCGCCCCCCTTTTTGTAGACCCAGATGCCAATTCCCACGGCCACCGGCATGGCAACCCAGACCGAGAGAACCGATGCCGGGTAGAGCTTGAAGATGGATGCGATTACCAGGCCAAAGATGGCCAGTACGATTGTCAGTGAGAAGAAGAGGATCAGCAGAAAAAGCAGACGGGCACGAGGCGTGATCAACCGCCCGGCGACTTCCCCGACCGTTTGTCCGCGGTTGCGGAGCGAGACAACGAGGGCCCCGAAGTCGTGGACAGCACCAATGAAAATCGAGCCGAAAATGACCCAGATGAGCGCCGGTAGCCATCCCCAGAAGACCGCGATGGCAGGACCCACGATCGGTCCGGTGCCGGCAATGCTGGTGAAATGGTGCCCGAAGATCACGCTCTTCTTGGTGGGGATAAAATCCACGTCATCCCGCAGCTGCTGGCTCGGTACCGGGGCATTCGGATCCAGGCCAAAGATCTTCCGGGCCAGCCAGCGGCCATAGGTGTGGTAGGCGACAATAAAACCAACGAACGCGCCGATGGCAACCAGCAGTGTGGTCATGAGATCATGCTCAGCCGGGAGATAAGGTGATTTCTCCTTTTATACGTAACCGGCTTGCCGAGTGACAGGCTAACAATCACAGCGGAGCCTGCTGGCACAGTGGACGATACCGGCCGGGGCCTTATAATGGCCGCTGAATTATATTCGCGGGATGGCGGTCCGCGGTGCATTGAAGAAAGACCGAGAAAGGACTCATCCTCGTGGTGGAACATGTCGTGATCATTGGGAGCGGGCCGGCCGGATGGGCTGCTGCAATTTATGCCGCGCGGGCCAGCCTCAATCCGCTGGTCTTTGAAGGGGCGATTACCGAGGAAAACCGCATGCGCGGCACGCTCCCCCTGGGCCAGCTGGCGCTGACCACCGAGGTGGAGAACTATCCCGGTTTTCCAGCNGGGAACATGGANGGNTATCTCGAGGATTCCATCGACAGTNAGCGGATGATGATGATGCCGCCNCACATGAANGAGGGAGTCAGNGGNCCNGANTTGATGGAGCTGATGCGGCAGCAGGCAGTNAACTTTGGTACGCGGGTAAAGACCGACGATATTGTNTCGGTTGACTTCAATGCCCGGCCGATGACGGTTACCTCGCTCGGCGGTGAGACGATCGAGGCGCACGCCGTGATCGTGGCGACCGGTGCCAGCGCCAATTACCTGGGGATGGAATCAGAAGAACGGTTCAAAAATAACGGGGTAAGTGCCTGTGCCGTCTGTGACGGGGCGCTGCCACGNTTTCGCGAGCAGCCCTGTATCGTGATCGGTGGCGGGGACTCGGCAGTGGAGGAGGCCGATTACCTCAGCAAGTTCTCCTCACGCGTCTTCATCGTACACCGACGGGATGAGTTACGAGCATCCAAGATCATGGCGCAACGGGCGATCGNGAACGAGAAGATCGAGCTGGTCTGGAACCATGTCTGCCAGGAAGTACTGGGCAATGACGAGGATGGTGTGACTGGGGTACTGCTGGCGAGCACCGTGGATGACTCAACACGAGAACTGGAAGCATCCGGGTTCTTCCTGGCAATCGGNCACACTCCCAATACCGGATTTTTGGANGGGGCACTGGCAGTGAATGACAAGGGATATGTCGAGTGGACCGTGCCACACCGCACCAACACCAGCGNCGAAGGTGTTTTTTCGGCCGGAGATGTTTCGGATGATAACTACCGCCAGGCGATCACAGCGGCCGCCAGCGGTTGCATGGCGGCACTGGACGTGGAACGATACCTGGCGGCAAAAGGTCTCTAGGGGCGGTCTTTAACTGCTGCGGACAACAGTCAAAGAGAGAGTATGACATGGCAAGTCGAATTGAAGCGGACCGGCAGTTGATCCTGGAGACGCAGGACAAAGGGGGCATGGCCAAGCTGGGGGTCTACACGCGGCTCTCCGGGCCGGGCTGGCTGCAAAGTGCCATCACGCTCGGTGGCGGTTCCCTTTCCGGTGCGTTGTTTCTGGGTGTGCTTGGCGGCAGCGATATGCTCTGGCTGCAGATGATGGCCATCATCATGGGCGTGGTGATGCTCAGTGCCATCAGTCACGTCACACTCTCCACCGGCAAGCGTCCCTTCGGGATGATCAATCAACACATCAACCCTGCCCTCGGATGGGCCTGGCTGCTGGCCACGATCACTGCCAACATGATCTGGTGCATGCCCCAGTTCGGGCTCTGTTTCGAGGCCCTGGAGAAAAACCTGATCGGGTTTGGGAATACAGATGCATACAAGCTGGCGGTGGCCGGTGGCGACAAGATGTATGCGTACAAGATTATCATCTCAGCTATTTTCCTTACCCTGGCAGGATTCCTTGTCTATCTCAGTAGNAAAAAGGGCCGGGCTGCCACGGTCTTTGACTGGACGCTCAAGATCATGGTGGCCATCGTGGTGCTCGCCTTTTTCGGCGTCGTTATTACCCTGACGATGAAAGACAGGCTGGAGTGGGGAGCAATCNTCTCCGGATTTATTCCTGATTTCTCACAGTGGACATCCCCGGCCGGGGCATCGGCGGAAAAAATCAGCGGCTTCACTCAGGAAATTGCCGACTTCTGGAGTACCCGGGTCGTGCAAACCCAGCGTGACGTGATGATCGGGGCGGCTGCCACGGCGGTGGGGATTAACATGACCTTCCTGCTTCCCTATTCCATGCTGGCACGTGGCTGGGACAAGCCGTTCCGTGGCCTGGCACGCTTTGACCTCTCCACCGGTATGGCGATCCCCTACGTTCTGGTGACAAGCTGCGTGGTGATCGCTGCCGGTGCGATGTTTAACGGGGATATGGACGAGTCGTTTGGCAGTACCGAGATAAGCGTGATGAAGCAGAGCTCGCTTTATGGCGACGGCAGCAAGCACCTGCTCGCGCGGCTGGAAACACTCAACCCCAATGTGTCGGAACTGACCCAGGTGCAGAAGGACGCATTGATAGCTGCGCTGCCAAGGGAGGAAAAAGAGGTCGCCGCCTCGCTCGTCAAGCGAAACGCTTTTCAGCTTTCCAAGTCCCTCTCGCCACTGCTGGGGGATGCCACGGCAAATACCATCTTTGGCATTGGCGTGCTGGGAATGGGCTTCTCGTCGATCATCATCCTGATGCTGATTAACGGTTACGCTTTTTGTGAGATGCTGGGCAAGCCGCAGGGTGGGTTGCCGCACATCGTGGGCTGCCTGATCGCCGGCCTGGTGGGGGCCTGCTGGTGGCTCTTCTGGGACGGGGATGCCAAGATGTGGCTGGCGATTCTCGTCTCTGCCTTTGGCATGATGCTGTTGCCGATTGCCTACGTGACTTTCATGCTGATGATGAATAGCACGAAGATCCTCGGGGACGACAAGCCCCGGGGTGGCAGCAGGGTCTGCTGGAACATCCTGATGGGAGTCTCGGTGCTGGGTGCTCTTGCCGCCGCCCTGACCGCGGTTATCGACAAGGCCAGCCATCCAATCGCCGGCCCGGTGGTAATCGGTATTGGTTTGATCCTGGTCACGCTGATCCTTGCCGGATTCCTCTTCGAACCCCGTTTGAAGGAGAGCGTTGTGGATGAGCCAGCGGAGAAGGGTGCCGAGAATCCGCATGCTGAAGAGTGAAGACTGTTCGAGACCCCAGACTCTATGGAAAAATAGTCGTGGCCTCAGATAAAGTAACTGTCCTTGCCGCACGTCAGAAAGAACGGGTTGGCGAGTCCGTTTGTATCCAGGGTTGGATTCGTACCCGCCGTGACAGCAAGGGAGGTTTCAGCTTCCTGGAAGTCAACGATGGCAGCTGCATGGCGAACATCCAGGTGATTGCCGATGCGGACCTGCCCAATTACGAGCAGGAGGTCCAGAAACTCTCTGCCGGCTGCAGCGTCTCGATCAGCGGAGAGGTCAAGGAATCGGGCGGCAAGCAGGAGACAGAAATCCAGGCGACCGAGGTGATCGTGCATGGCTGGTCGGATCCGGAAACGTATCCGCTGCAGAAAAAAAGACACTCGTTTGAGAAGTTGCGCGAGTGGGCGCACCTCCGCCCCCGATCCAATACCTTTGGTGCGGTCGCCCGCGTGCGGAACGTGATCAGCCGCTCGATCCACGATTTTTACCAGGACGAGGGTTTTCTCTACATCAACACGCCGATTATCACCGCCAGTGACTGCGAGGGAGCTGGCGAGATGTTCCGCGTGACAACGCTGGAGATGGAGAACATTCCGCAGGCGGATGGGAAGGTCGACTACTCCCAGGATTTCTTTGACCGCCCCAGTTTCCTCACCGTCAGCGGNCAGNTGGAGGCNGAGATCTTTGCCACGGCCCTGGGNAAGGTNTATANCTTTGGCCCNACCTTCCGGGCAGAGAACTCCAATACCTCNCGNCACCTGGCGGAATTCTGGATGGTGGAGCCGGAGATGGCTTTCCATGACCTGGATGACAACATGGACCTGGCCGAGAAGTTCCTCAAGCACATTTTTTCCACGGTGCTCAAGGAGTGCGGTGAGGACATGAATTTCTTTAATGAGCGGATCGATGAAACCGTGATCGAAACGCTTGAGAGTATTGCCAGCTGCGAGTTTGTTCGACTGACCTATACCGAGGCGGTGGAGATCCTGGAGAAAAGTGACCAGCAGTTCGACTACCCGGTCGAGTGGGGCAGTGATCTGCAGAGCGAGCACGAGCGATACCTTACCGAGAAGCATTTTTCCGGCCCGGTGATCCTCCACGACTACCCTCGCACGATCAAGCCGTTTTACATGCGAGTCAACGATGACGAGAAAACCGTGCGTGCGATGGACGTGCTGGTTCCCAAGGTGGGGGAAATTATCGGTGGCAGCCAGCGGGAGGAACGCCTGGATGTCCTCCAGCAGCGAATGGCGGAGCAGGATCTGGATCCAGAAAGNTACTGGTGGTATCTCGACCTGCGGCGGTTTGGCACAGTGCCGCATGCCGGTTTTGGGCTGGGACTGGAACGGGTCGTGCAATTCGTCACCGGGATGGCGAACATCCGGGACGTGATCCCCTTCCCGCGGACCCCNGGNAATGCCGAGTTCTAGCTGCCGGCACGCTGNATGTTGGTCCAGNCCCAGATCATGATTGGCAGCGAGCAGAACAGGACNGCCAGCCAGGTCATGCTGGAAGGTGCCGGGACGCGGCGTATCTTGTGAACCACCAGGGTGAGCAGCAGTCCCAGGATTCCGGTCATACCACCTACAACGAGTATCAGCGAGGGCACCATCTGGAAAGTCTCGGACCAGTTCCAGGGGACAAACCGGATGATGATCAGGAATCCCATGCTGGCGATCAGGGCCATTGCCGAGGCGGCCACGCAGAGGACCCAGATCAGGGTGATGGTGTCGGAGCCACGGGTTTCATGATCCCGAAACGGATTGGAAAGAGCCTCCTGCGTTGTCTTGACCACCGGGTTTCCCGGTCGCCGGAGAGAGCCTTTCTGTTTCCTGCGAGATCGTGATTTCTTGCTCATCGACCAGCCGGCGTTGGCGTGCGGACAGCCATCATGTTGGCAAGGAACTGNTCAAAGAGGTAGCGGCTATCNTGGGGCCCGGAGGACGCCTCGGGGTGGTACTGCACGCTAAAGGCCGNGAATTTNCGGTGGCTCAGTCCGGCNATCGTGTTGTCGTTGAGGTTCCGGTGGGTGACAACCAGGTGATCGGGAAGCTGTTCCTCNTCGACTGCGAAGCCGTGATTCTGGGCAGTGATTTCTACCTGCCCGGTCTCCATGTTCAGTACCGGCTGGTTGGCACCACGGTGTCCAAACTTCAGCTTGAAGGTCTGGGCACCACAGGCAAGGGCCATCAACTGGTGGCCCAGGCAAATGCCGAAAACCGGGAGCTGGGGCATTAACTGGCCAATCGTTTCGATCGCGTACGTTACTGGTTCAGGATCCCCTGGGCCGTTGGAGAGGAAAAGTCCGTCCGGCTGGTACTCCAGCACTTCGCTTGCTGTGGCGGTACCCGGCAGCACCGTCACACGGCAGCCCAGATCAGCCAGGTGGCGGGCGATGTTCCACTTCATGCCAAAATCGAGTGCCACCACGTGGAAAGACTCGTTACTGCCGGATGATACCTCGCCCGGCAACTTGGCCCAGTTGCTGAGTTGCTCGTCCCATTCGATGGGACTTTCCGGGATCACTTCCTGGACCAGGTCTCGTCCCACCAGCCCCTGGCTTGACTTGGCCTTGGCTACCAGGCTCTTGTCGTCCAGGTCCTCGGTCGAGAGGATGCCCTTCATGGCTCCGGAGGTGCGTATNCGGCGAACCAGTGCCCTTGTGTCGATCCCTTCCAGGGCAACAATACCGTGCTTTTCCAGGTAGTCGCCAAGGCTTCCGGTGGCTCGGAAATTATTTGCTCGCCGGCTGTTTTCCCGGACGATAAATCCGGACAGGTGAGGACGGGCACTCTCCACATCCTCCTCGTTNACACCGTAATTTCCGATTAACGGGTAGGTCATCGTGATAATCTGGCCACGGTAACTCGGATCGGTGAGGATCTCCTGGTAACCGGTCATGGACGTGTTAAAGACGACTTCCCCGTCGACTTCGCCGCTGGCTCCAAAGGAACTCCCGGTAAAGACCGTGCCATCCTCGAGCGCAAGCTTTGCTGTTCGTGTCATCGAATTGCTCATCTNGTTTCGTTGTCAGTGACCGGCCTCGTTCAAGGCGGTGCTTCAAATTGTCCGATACAAAGAAAGGAAGCTGTGGGTCAACGGGTAATGGTAATGTATTGTTTCCCGTCCAGTTTCTGTTGGCGGGTTCCTGTCACGGTGAACAGGAGCCTGCTTTTTTTATGACTTTCTCTTTCGGAAACCGTGGACGATTATAAACAGGCGCTGCCGTTTGTCCTAGAACCTTGCCTCCGGACAGGCAGACCTTATTCACTGGAAAGGCACCTCCCTATCTGTCGTACTGCCTGTCGCAGGCGGTTCTCATTTTCGACCAGTGCCATTCTCACGTGACCTTCCCCGACAGGTCCGAAACCACTGCCTGGACTAACGGCCACGTCTGCCTCCTCAAGCAGTTTCATTGCAAATTCCATCGTCGACATCTTCTCGGACCAGGGCGCGGGGACTTTGGCCCAGAGAAACATGCCGGCCCGGGGAGCATCGACCTGCCAGCCAATCCTGCGGAGTCCATCTACCAGCACGTCTGACCGTCGCTGGTAGATGCCCGACTGTTGTTCGACTGCCGCGTCGGTGTGGCGCAGGGCCATGATCGCTGCGACCTGGATGGCCTGGAACATCCCGTAATCGTAGTATCCCTTGATGATTCCCAGGGCACGGATCATTTCCTGGTTTCCACAGCAGTAACCGATGCGCCAGCCTGCCATGTTGTATCCCTTGCTCATCGTCGTGAACTCGACACCGACATCGGAGGCACCGGGAGCGGCCAGGAAGCTGGGGGGCTGGTAACCGTCAAAACCCAGGTCCGCATAGGCAAAGTCGCTGATCACCATGAAATCGTGTTGCTTGGCAAGCTTGACCAGGTCCCGGTAAAACTCGGGCTCGACCGTCACCGTGGAGGGATTGTGAGGGTAGTTGACGATCACCAGCTTTGGCTTGGGATAGAGATGCTCACAGGTGTAAGCAATATTGGCAAGGAACCTGTCGCTCTCGGCAACCTCCAGGGCGATCACGTTTCCTGCTGCCAGGGCAACTGCATACATGTGAACCGGAAAATAGGGAGCCGGAACGATGGCTGCATCGCCTGGCCCCATCAGGGCCAGGCACATGTGACTGAAACCCTCTTTCGAACCGAGGCAGACCATTGCCTCGTTTTCCGGATCGAGTCGAACCCCGTATCGCTTGAGGTACTTGCTGGCAACTTCCCGCCGAAGGTTGAGAATCCCGTTGGATCGGCTGTAACCGTGGTTGCGTGTATCGCTGGCTGCCTCGGCCAGTTTCTCCACCACCAGTGGTTCTGGTGCATCACTTGGGTTTCCCATGCCCAGATCGATGACGTCGCTGCCCGCTCGCCGCTTCTCATAGAGCAGCTGGTTGATCTGGCCGAACATGTAGGGAGGGAGTCGGCTCAGCCGTGTTGCTACCTGGATTTCAAAAGGCTGGTTGTCCGCCAGGGAACCGTCGATCGTATCACGGCGCAGCGGTTCCTTGCCCTCCGGTTCAGGGAACGGGGTGTTCGTTTGTGGAATGTCAGTTCGAGACATGGTCACTCTCACTGCCAGCGGTGGCGCACCAGGCGCATGATTCCAAGTTAACCTCAACCACGGAAACTGGAAACGTGTTCTGTCACCTGGCGGGTGGGGGTTCTCGTAAAGCAGGAAAGGAGCGGTCGGGCTATACCGGTTATCTGGGAAGCGAGGGGCGGGTGAGCCCGGAAAACAAGGGGCTGGGACCTGTCCTGTAGCCGGTTGCTAGGGGAGTGGCTGGGAGGCGCGGAGGAAGGCAAACAGGTCTCGCACCTGCTGCTCGGTCAACGTCTCGAGAATCCCCTCGGGCATGATCGATCGGCGTATCGCCGACATCTCATCAATCTCGTCCCGGAGGACAACGATCCGCTGGCCATCGAGACCCTTGAGCACGACCACCCGGTTGTCCTGGTCCTCGATGAAGCCGTTGAGAGTGCGGCCATCGTTCGTGAAAACAACGAAGTTCTCGTAACCCTTGCGGATCTCGATACTGGGATTGACGATGTTCAGCAGCATGTTTCCCAGGTCATCCCGCTTGTAAGTGGTCAGGTTGGGCCCGATCTCGCCCCCCTGGTCAAACAGGGTGTGACATTTGCCACACTGTTTCGTGAAAATCTGCAGCCCGTTGTAGGGATTCCCGGTGGTGCTGTTGATCAGCCGGGAAAATCCATCGATCCGCTCCTTCATCTGCTCGGTGGTCGCTCCCTGGACACTCCCCCAGAGCTGCTGGATCGATGCGGCAATCTGCTTGTCATCATGCAACAGCATGCGTCGAACCGTGGAGAGCGGGATGGCCTCCTTGAGGGATGGGGTTTTCTCGATGGAGGTGAGCCAGAGACGTGTCCAGTTGGCCCGGCTGGCAAGCAGGGAATCCGCTGCAGGGCGTGCATCCGGGGGAAGCGTGGGATAGAAACTGATGACCTGCTGGCCAATCTGTTCCTCCGGGTAGGACTGTAGGCTCGCCAGGGCTGCACTCCGTATGCTCGCCTGCTGGTCATTGGCAGCCAGTTGGAGCAGAACCGGGATCGCTTCGGGAGTATCAATCTGCCCAAAAACCTCGACCAGTTCTTGTCGCTGCACCGCCTTGAGTTTTGAATCCTGGACCTGTGCCAGCGCCGATTTGATCGCCTCGGGGGTCTTCAGACGCAGTTGGAGCTTGAGAGATCCGCCACCACTGGCAGCAATCGCCTCGAGTAGGCGGGGTGGCAGTCCGGCCAGCGAACGGCCAACATAGGCCCGCTCAAAACCATCCATCAGCTTGGTGCGGGAGCCATCATCGGGGGCAGTTTCCAGCAGCCCGCTGGCCGTGGCCAGGTCTTCCTGGGTGCCGGAGAGGGCATAACGACGCATCAGTCGCTCAAGGATGTGTTGCTGGACCAGCGGCTGGAGCCAGAATTCGGAGTCCTGGAACATGGCCAGGATGCGTTCATGGGATTCAGCTTTTTCTTCCAGCACCCACCAGAGCAGCAAGGGCAGGTGAGGGTCGTCGGCATCCTCGCTGTGACCGAGAAGCTGCCTGGTGATCGAGAGTGCGGTTTCTGCCGCCAGGCGGCGGGCCGAGCAGGCAAGCTGGCTACGCACTTCCACGTGCGTTTCGCTGCCAGCCATCTCGATAAGTATCTTTGCCTGGCGGGAGGAGACACG
>PANG01000022.1 GCA_002708345.1 Planctomycetaceae bacterium
CCAGGAACGGTTCCCCCGGGCCAGCATCCACATCGAGTACCATCACCCGGCAGAAGTTTACGAGCGAATCAAGAGTGGTGACGCAGACATCGGCTTGATCAGTTACGCCCGCAGCAGCCGGGCACTGAACATCATTGACTGGAGGGAGGAGCCGATGGTGCTGGTCTGCAGCCCGGACCATAAGCTGGCCGAAAAATCGACGGTCAAGCTCGGGCAACTTGACCAGCAGGAGATGGTCGCTTTCTCCCATGGCCTGGCGATTCGGCGCGAACTGGACAAGCTCCTCTCCTTGCATGGACTGGAGGTCCCGGTAGCGGTCGAGTTTGACAATATCGAGATGCTCAAGCGTGCCATCGAGATCAATTCCGGGATAAGCCTGCTTCCGGAACGGACCGTTTTGAGAGAACGTGAGGCAGGAACACTTCATACCGCATCCATCAGTGACCTCTCGCTGGTCCGTCCGCTGGCGATTATTCACCGCCGATCTGGCCGCCTGGGAAGAACGGCCAGCCGTTTTGTCGAGTTGATGCTTGAGGACACGAGTTCCACCAANGGCAAGGNAGTTTCTGGCAATGGAAATGGCCGCAAGAAACCACGTGCACAAAATAGAAAGTAGCCACGGCGCATGACATTCCAGCAAGAACCAGAATCAACGAGCAGCCCCTATACCGGCCCGCCCGGGAAACAGGGGCTGTACGATCCTGCCAACGAGAAAGAGAGCTGTGGNGTTGGCTTCGTGGCCCACATCAAGGGCCAGCGCAGCCACCAGATCATGCTTGATGCCTACGAGGTCCTGCTGGCGATGGACCACCGGGGGGCCTGCGGTTGCGAGCCGAACACGGGAGATGGTGCTGGTATCCTTACGGCACTCCCCCACGAGTTTCTCTCGCGGATCGCTTCCGAGCAGCTCTCCGCCGAACTCCCTTCTGCTGNCCATTACGGGGCCGGGGTTGTCTTCCTGCCAACGATCGAGGAGGAACGCGAGCACTGCAAGAGGCAGGTCGAGAAGATCATTCANGAACAGGGCCAGCAGCTCATCGGCTGGCGACCGGTCCCCACCNCGGCCGANGAAGCGGACGTGGGNCCGGCAGCACGGGATGCCGANCCGGTGATGGAGCAGTTAATCGTTGCCGGAAGCAACGGCTGCGAGGGAGAGGAACTGGAGAGGCAACTNTACATCATTCGCAAGCGGGCAAGCCACCTGCTTCGATCAGGAGGATCGCTCAGGCAGGCAAAGTTGTTCTANATCTGCAGCCTCTCCACCAAGGTAATGATCTACAAGGGAATGCTCACCACCTCCCAGCTTTTCCCCTATTTCCCGGACCTTGCAGAACCGGACTACACCACCCACCTGGCAATGGTTCACTCCCGGTTCTCCACCAACACGTTCCCCAGCTGGGATCGGGCCCAGCCAAACCGCTTCATGTCTCACAACGGGGAAATCAATACCCTCCGNGGNAACATCAACTGGATGACGGCNCGNGAGGGGATGATGAAAAGCGACCTGTTCGGNGNCCAGCTTTCCGANCTCTTCCCAATCATGGAACCTGACTGTTCGGACTCGGGGAACTTTGACAATGCCCTGGAATTCCTNCTGATGGCNGGCCGGTCGCTCCAGGAATCGTTGATGATGATGATCCCGGAGGCCTGGCAGAAGCACGAATCGATGCCGGAGAACAAGCGAGCGTTTTACGAGTACCACAGCTGCCTGATGGAACCCTGGGATGGCCCCGCTTCGATCGCCTTTACCGATGGAAACTACATCGGTGCGGTCCTGGACCGCAACGGCCTNCGACCCAGCCGTTACTACCTGACACATGACGACCGGGTGATCATGGCCAGCGAGGTGGGCGTTCTGAAACTCGATCCGGCNATTGTCAAGCAGAAGGGNCGCCTGCAACCAGGCCGCATGTTCCTGGTCGACTTCCAGCAGGGTCGGCTGATCCCCGACGAGGAGCTGAAGGCGGAATTTTCCGACCAACGCCCCTATGCCGAGTGGCTGCGGAACCAGCGGGTGCAACTGGGAGACCTGCCTGCTGGTGATCCGGATGATTTTGATCCCGAGACCCTGCTCGAGCGGATGCAGGCCTTTGGCTTCACCGCCGAGACGCTCCGCTTCATGCTGATCCCGATGATCCAGCAGAAGCGAGACCCGGTTGGCTCGATGGGTAACGACGCNGCCATTGCCTGCCTGAGTGACAAGCCAAGATTGATCTACGACTATTTCAAGCAGCTTTTTGCCCAGGTCACCAATCCCGCCATCGATTCGATACGGGAAGAGGTGATCATGTCGCTGGAGTGTTACATCGGTCCGGAAGGAAATCTGCTGGATACGGATGAGCAGCACTGTCATCGCCTGCTCGTGCCCCACCCGATTCTCACCAACCAGGAACTTGCCGCGATCAAGAACATTGAAGACCAGGGTTGGTCAACGCGAACCATCGACATCACGTTTCCCCGCAGCGAGGGGGGAGCTGGCATGCAGCTGGCCCTGGAACGGATCTGCCGCCAGGCAGAAGAGGCGATCGACAACGGTCAGAAGCTGGTCGTGCTTTCTGACCGTGGCATCTCGGCCGAACGGGTGCCTGTNAGCACGCTCATGGCCTGCGGCGCTGTCCACCATCACCTGGTACGGCAGGCCAAGCGGACACAGATCGGGATCGTTCTCGAAACCGGGGAGGCCCGCGAGGTTCATCAGCATTGCCTCCTGATTGGCTATGGTGCCGATGCCATCAATCCCTACCTGGCCTTCGAGGCTCTCTGGCAGGCGCGCCTGGACGGCCTGCTGGATGCCAACACGTTTGATGACCACCAGCTGGTCATTGCTTACCGCAAGGCAGTGGCCAAGGGGATGCTCAAGGTCATGGCCAAGATGGGGATTTCCACTCTGCAAAGTTACAAGGGTGCCCAGATCTTCGAGGCCCTGGGACTCAACGAGGAGGTTATCGACCGCTGCTTCTCCGGAACCGCNAGTCGCATCCAGGGAGTGAACTTCGATGTCCTGGCCGAGGAGGCGATGCGTCGCCACAAACTGGGCTATCCCGAGCGGGTAGAAGACAAGGTCTCTCTGTTGCCGAATCCCGGTGAATTCCACTGGCGGGCAGAGGGAGAAAACCACATGTGGGATCCCCAGGCAATCTCGGATATCCAGCAGGCCGCCAGGGAAAACAACGAGGATGCCTACTGGAGGTTCTCCGAGCATGCCAATCATGACGCCCGTACTCGCTGTGCCCTCAAGGGGCTGCTGCGATTCAAGGAAGGGGGCAACGGGGGACCGATCAGCATCGAGGAAGTTGAACCGGCAAAGGAGATCGTCAAGCGATTCTGCACGGGGGCAATGAGTTTCGGGTCGATCTCCAGTGAATCCCACGAGACGCTCGCTATCGCCATGAACCGTATCGGCGGCAAGAGCAATACCGGGGAAGGAGGAGAGGACCCGGACCGATTCGAGCCACTTCCCAACGGTGATTCCAGGCGGTCTGCAATCAAGCAGGTAGCCTCGGGACGTTTCGGCGTGACCACCTGGTACCTGGCCAACGCGGACGAGCTCCAGATCAAGATCTCGCAGGGTGCAAAGCCCGGGGAGGGAGGCGAGTTACCAGGTCGCAAGGTCGATGAGAACATCGCCCGCATCCGCTATTCCACACCGGGCGTTGGCCTGATCAGTCCCCCCCCACATCATGACATCTATTCCATCGAGGACCTGGCCCAGCTGATCCATGACCTCAAGAATGCCAACCCGTCGGCACGTATCAGTGTCAAGCTGGTTTCCGAGGTCGGTGTCGGCACGATCGCGGCCGGGGTTGCCAAGGCCCATGCCGACCATATCCTCATTTCCGGAGATACCGGCGGCACCGGCGCCTCGCCGCTGACAAGCATCAAGCATGCCGGCCTGCCATGGGAGCTGGGGATCGCCGAAACACACCAGACTCTCGTCCTGAATGACCTTCGCAGCCGCACCGTGCTGCAAACCGATGGAGGTTTGAAAACAGGACGCGACGTGGTCATCGCCGCCCTGCTGGGTGCAGAAGAGATGGGTTTCTCCACGGCACCCCTGATCACGCTGGGCTGTATCATGATGCGCAAGTGCCATCTCAATACCTGCCCGGTCGGCATCGCCACGCAGGATCCCGAGTTGCGAGCCAAGTTCACTGGCAAGCCGGATCACGTCGTCAATTACCTTTTCATGGTCGCCGAGGAGGCCCGCCAGATTATGGCCAGGCTTGGCTTCCGCACGGTCAACGAGATGATCGGTCGCTCCGACTGCCTTGAAACCGAGGATGCCATCCGGCACTGGAAGTCCGACGGCCTGGACCTGACCAATCTGCTTCAACCCGTCAGCAAACCACATCCCGACGTGGGAGTTTACTGCACGATCAAACAGGACCACGGGCTTGAGCATGCCCTCGATAACCAGCTCCTGGAACTTGCCCGCCCGGCACTGGAATCGGGCGAGCCGGTGGAACTGGAATTGCCAATCGTCAACACCAACCGCACGGTGGGAACGATCCTCAGCCACCACCTGGTGAAAGCCCACGGACCGGAGGGACTTGCTGAGAACACTATCCNGATCCGTTTTACTGGTTCGGCAGGCCANAGCTTCGGAGCTTTCCTGGCCAGTGGCATCAGCATGCAACTGGAAGGGGACGCCAATGATTATGTCGGCAAGGGACTCTCGGGCGGACACCTGGTAATCTTCCCGCCTCTGAACAGCACCTTCGCGGCCGAGGATAATATTCTTGTTGGCAATGTTGTCCTCTACGGGGCGACCTCCGGCGAAGCTTATTTCCGGGGACGTGCCGCCGAACGGTTCTGTGTCCGAAACAGCGGAGCACGAGCNGTCATCGAGGGCGTGGGAGATCATTGCTGCGAGTACATGACCGGTGGCCGGACCGTGATTCTCGGCCCCACCGGGCGGAACTTTGCAGCCGGCATGTCCGGTGGCATTGCCTATGTCTGGGACCGGACGGGTGATTTCAACCTGAACTGCAACCTTGGCATGGTACAGCTGGAACAGGTCGAAGAGGAAGAAGACGTGGCCGAACTACGGGAGATGATCGAGCGGCACCAGCGCCACACCAACTCCCCGGTCGCCCAGCAGGTGCTGGAGCAGTGGCCCGATGTGCTCTCGGAGTTCATCAAGGTGATGCCGATTGACTACAAGCGGGTACTCGAGCAGCGACGGCGTGAAACAGAACAGAACGTGGGAACCGCAGGTTCCTAGGTTCCCCGAAACAAGGCAGGACCCCAGATGGGAAAACCGACAGGATTCAAGGACTACCAGCGAGAGNCGGTACCTTACCGGGAACCGCTGGTAAGAATCACCGACTTTGCCGAGATCTTTACCGATCCGGACGAGCANCAGCTGCGCACCCAGGGAGCTCGCTGCATGGACTGCGGGGTTCCTTTTTGCCAGAGTAGCAGTGGTTGTCCAATCGACAACCTGATTCCCGAGTGGAATGACCTGGTCTACGAGGGTCGATGGCAGGAGGCGCTGGAGCAACTCCACAAGACCAACAACTTCCCCGAGTTCACCGGCCGCACCTGTCCGGCACCCTGCGAGGGAGCCTGTGTGCTAGGGATCATCGATCCGGCTGTCACGATCAAGAATATCGAGAACGCGATTGTCGACCGGGGCTGGGAAGANGGATGGATCANCCCCCAGCCACCAGCAACGCGGACCGGCAAGTCCGTGGCAATCGTGGGTTCCGGGCCCGCGGGCCTGGCGGCGGCCGCCCAGCTCAACTCGGTCGGGCACCAGGTGACCGTTTACGAGCGTTCTGACCGCATCGGCGGNCTGTTGATGTACGGGATNCCCAACATGAAACTGGACAAGCAGGTTGTCCAGCGGCGCCTCGACCAGATGGAACAGGAGGGGGTGACCTTCGTTACCAANGCCGATGTTGGCCGCGGCGTGGACCCGGCGGAACTGNTGCAGCAGAACGATGCGCTGCTGCTTGCAACAGGNGCGACCCGGCCACGNGACCTTCCAATCGAGGGCCGCNAGCTGGAGGGGGTTCACTTCGCCATGGATTTTCTCACGGCAAATACNCGCAGCCTGCTGGACAGCAATCACCAGGACGGCAATTTCATCAGTGCCCGTGACAAGAACGTGGTTGTGATCGGGGGAGGAGACACCGGTTGTGACTGCATCGGTACCTCGATACGGCATGGCTGCAAGAGTCTCGTGAACCTGGAGATCGTGCCCCAGCCGCCGGCCGAGCGAGCCGACAGCAATCCCTGGCCACAATGGCCGCAGATCTTCCGGACCGACTATGGTCACGCTGAAGTGGCTGAGAAATTCGGTGCCGACCCCAGGCAATTTGAAGTCGAAACACTTGAGTTTATCGGCGATGACAACGGCCAACTTGCCGGCCTCAAGATCTCCCAGGTCGACTGGTCCAAGCCTCTCGAGGGGGGCCCTCCTTTTAGCCGCGTGGAGGGGAGTGAGCAGGTNATCNAGGCGGAACTGGTATTNCTGGCGATGGGATTCCTGGGGCCGGAACAGTATGTTCCAGAACTCCTGGGAATCGACACCGACACGCGATCAAACTACCAGGCCGAGCACGGCCGGTTTGCCACAAGCGTGGAGGGAGTCTTTGCTGCCGGCGATTGCCGGCGCGGACAGTCGCTGGTGGTCTGGGCCATCAACGAGGGCAGGGGATCCGCCCGGGCGATCGACCAGTTCCTGATGGGCAGCAGCAACCTGGCTGCCCCGGGCGTGACGATGGGCAGCGTGATGGCCTGACGCAGCTCGGCGCCCTCTACTCGTCCCGGATCGCCATGTACTCCCGACGGTTGAAAATCAAGCTGGCGATGATCAGCAGGCCAACCGTCATGCCAAGCAGGACCACCACGTGCTGCCACCAGGGCACCTCGCTAAAAAAACCCGAGTCCGTTGAAATGCCCGTTGTTGAAACGTTATCCCACTCCATCCACTTGAAAAGCAGGGAACGCAAGCGGTACTGGACGGTCAACCGGTTGATCAATGCCGGTATCCACGAAACCATGAACTCGACCATCGAGTAAACCACGGCAACCACCATCGCCCTGCGGGGGATCAGGGCTCCAATGAAAATATAGACGGCTCCATAGGCAAGGCTTCCGAGCGTGATCAGGGCCAGCATCACCAGGATGTAACGGGTTTCTCCCAGGAAGCCCCCGATTGCAAGGCATAAAAACAGGGNTACCGTCGCNGTCAGAAGGGTCCGAGANGCNGCATAGAGNTGCTTNCCANAAAGCAGGGCATCCTTGGCACCTGGNCGCACCGAGAGATAAACCCAGCGCCGCCCTTCCAGCTCCGCCTGCATAAACGGAGCCGCGGTTAAAAGNAGCGAGAGNATCAAACAGATAACGCATATGAGCCCGGCAACGATCGATCCCCAGGTCACCAACAGCGGNATGGGAAGATCATGCNAATGCTGGACATANCGCANCAGGCTNACNATCAGGACTGGAAAACCGATCAGGAAAATCCANCTGAATAANCCTTTCGCAGCNAGGCTGCGGCGCCACTCATGGGAAAANACTGCAANCCATTCTCGTGGATTCATCANATCTCTCCTCGATGAATCTTCATCAAAGTGTCAAATAATGCCNGCAGGGATTCGTCACTGGATGTTACCTCCCGGATAGTAACCTGCTGGTCTTCCAGCCAGGCGGGAAGCTGTTGATAAACCTCTCGCGTGTTCCGCGTGATAATTGTCAGGCCCTCTCCATCCTCGCGGAACTGGAAGGAGTCGACNGACGACTGCTGTTGTACGAGCAGGGCCAGCAGGGCCGCGTTATCGCAGACAATCTCGATCTCGCGGGGAACATCATCGAGCATACCGAAGATCTCATCGGTCGTTCCGCTGGCCAGCAGGCGACCNCCGTAAATCAACAGGNAATGCTCGGCGACCGCTTCCACCTCATGCAGGATATGGCTGGCCATCANCACNCTCTTGCCACGGGAAACCCACTCCCTCAGGAATGTTGTCATGTCGTGGCGGGCAACAGGATCCAGGCCACTAAACGGTTCATCCAGGATCAGCAACTGGGGTTCNTGGGCAATCGCCTGGGCCAGCTTGACACGCTGCTTCATGCCACGGGAATANCCGGCNATCNNCCGNTGACGTGCATCANCGAGTCCCACCAGGTCCAGGGCTGCACTGGCTCGCTCTTCGGCTTCTCTTGCCGAAAAACCGTACAGCCGGGTCATNTATTGCACCCAGTCAATCCCGTTGACCGCAATCGGCAGCAGGTCCATTGCCGGGCAGACACCCACCTGNGAGAGAGCTCTCTGGTCTCGGGATATCTCGACATCGAGCAAGCGAACCGAACCCATCGATGGCGAGAGCTGCCCGGTAATCAGGTTCAACAGCGTCGTCTTCCCGGATCCATTCGGGCCCAGCAAACCATAGGCGCCTTCTTCCAGATCGATGGTGATGTCATTCACCCCGATCACGGTGCCGTAGAGCTTGGTGGCATGCTGTAGCTGGATCATCACGATATCGTTTCCTGCTAGATTCGGATCGGGGCGGTGATGCGTCGCATCGTGATTAAAAAACAAACAAGCGTTAGCGTGGACAGGATAACAACGTAGGGAATCACGTCTGCTGGCTGATTCGTCAAGCCAAACACCCACTGTTCCACGTTACCGAGCACGTGATAGAANGAGAGNAANTCCCAGGAACTNGTCCAGCCNGAGANACCNTCCACNGCCACCGCATCATTNNNCGTCAGGATNNNCCATGTCAGGAATCCCACGATCCAGGTGGCATACCAGGCAAACCCTGCATAACGGCTCTCCTCGACCAGCGAGGAAAGGCAAAGAACAAACGCCGTGGTAGGAATCACAAGGACAGCGNTGGCGANTANGATCCGCAGGGGAATATCCCAGGTATTGAGNATGACACCNGGGCCNGGCGAGAAAAGAATGCCNCCCAGGTAGACCGTCAANGCAGGTATCGTGANCACCGCCATCTGNAAAGCCCAGACCGTCGCNGCCTTGCCAAGCAGGTACTGGAAGGCGGAGATGGGGCGGGAGAAATAAAGCAGGAAAGCACGTGACTGGTTGTCACGCGAGATCAAGCCGGGAGCGATCATCCCCACCAGCACGATCATCAGGGGACCCTGGGCAAAACGGAAAAAGTAGTAGAAACCTGTCCGCCAGACCATGGAGCGGTGGCTGTCAATATATTCCTGTACCACTTTTTCCGGATCTCCAACATTAGCAGGCAGATCATTCCAAATCACCGTGTCGGCTGAATCTTGTGTGGAGTTGGCCCTGTATCCAGGAGAATCCATGGACTGGCGAACTTCGTCCTGACTCGCTTCCAGGACCTCCACGGCAGTAACAAGGCCGGGGTAAAGCACCGGCCAGTTACTCGCCTGCTCGTAAAAGAAAACTGCCACCAGCAAGCCAAAAAAAGGCATGAAGGCAAAGATCACGATCCGCTTGAGCCACTGGCTCTTCCAGGCAAGCCGGACCCCGTAACGAGAAATGGAGAGCCAGCTGAATTTTCGGTAGGGAGCGTCCTCGTCCCAGTGACGGTAACCCAGGTCATGCATTGCCATGACTGGCCCCTTCCTGCATCGCCTGGATAAAGACGTCGTCGAGCGATGTCGTGGCAGGCTTGAGTGAGCGGATGCCTACACCACAGCGGAAGGCCAGGCTCCAGAGCTGCCCGGCCAGATCGCCATCCGGATCCTCAACGACCAGTGTTCCCGTTTCATCGACCAGCACCTCGATACCCGCCTCCTTGAGGGCCTGACAATACACCCTGGCATCTCCCACGATTCGCATCTGCAAGGAGGGAGAAGCGGGGCGGTTGAGGTTCTCGATCGAATCCACACGACGAACCTGGCCATCAACCAGCACGATCGCGTAATCACAGATCTGCTGGACATCCGGCAGGATATGGGTGGAAATCAGCACCGACATGCCNGANTTCCTGGAAAGNGACTGGATCCGTCCCANCATGACCTGCCGTTCGTCGGGATCCAGGCCAGATGTCGGTTCGTCGAGGATCAGCAGCGACGGATCGTGCACCAGCGCCTGGGCAAACTTCAATTTCTGCCGCATGCCGGTCGAGTAGGTATCCACCTCCCGATAACGGTCTTCCTCTGTCCCACAAAAGTCGAGTACCTCGTGGGCCCTCCTTAATCCCTCCAGTGATCGAAATCCGTTCAGGCAGGCAGCGAAATGGACCATCTCCACNCCGCTGATACCNGGGATATANCAATCATCTTCCGGCATGAAACCGACAGAGGCTCGAATCGCTTTCCCCTCGCGCAGTACATCGCGCCCCTCCACCATGCCACTTCCTGACGTGGGNCGAACCAGCCCCAGCAGGATCTTGATCAGCGTGCTCTTGCCAGAACCATTGGGTCCCAGCAGGCCGGTAATTCCCAGNGGCACTTCCAGCGAGACATCCTGCAGCGCGATGACATTGCCAAAGTGCTTGGTCAAGCCATTGAGCTGGATCACGGTGGGAGCGGAACTCTCAGCCATGGAACATCCATCACGCTTTCCCGTTCACCACCGCGANAGGAGTGGACGGGAAGCANGGGAAANGNGGTTANNGAATTGANTNACCTAACATGCGTAGTCCATTCTAGNGGACGACNGGATCTGNAGTATGNCTGCTACGTGTACTAACGTGATCCNGTTTTCCAGGTGGACAGGAAAAAAGGGCGATGATCGAAAACCGCGCACCGCTCGTTCCNCTGGCAGCACGTCAATCTTCTCGCCTGTTGTTACTCTTTACCGCCAGGTAGTACGAGTAGCAGCCAANCACNANGAAGGCACCCAGNAATCCACCAATCATCTGGATAACCAGCATCGAGCTACGATTAAACCAGAGGTAGATCACCAGTGGAATCGAAAGCAGCACGAGGACAGAAACCAGGACAATCAGGAAGTGAGACTGGGCCGTCTCCTCTACCTCGGGAATGCTTTCCTCGCAAGGATCCAGCGCATTCGAAATTGTCCTGGACTGCCGATGAATCGTGGCACTCTCGTTGGCCCGCATGACGACCGTCACGTCCCGGTGACAGTTCTCNCAGCGCGTTGGGGGCGGGGAAATCGAATTGCCACAATAGGGACAGACCGTCTCTAACTCGTCCCGGTTGGCCGCATCCAGCAATCCTCCGACAGCCTGGGCCAGCACCCAGTTGGAATNATCCTTGCGGATCTGCGTTTCCCCATCCACTTTTCCAAGACGTACCAGGTCCAGAAGCTGCGCATTGGTAACCGGCCCAAAGGACTGTTCACCAACCCTGTAAAACCACTCTGCCATGGATCTGACACCAGCGACTGGTACGTTTATCGNAATCAGCCGTCTTTTAACTGCAATTGCCTAGAGATAATCCATCGGCTTTCATTTTATCCCAGATCCACAATTTCTCCATACTCCGGGATTGCAACGGGCCATCCTGATTCACTGCGAATCCTGTCCCGCAGGCATTCAGCTGCCTCCGCATCTCCATGGGTAAGGAAAACCTGACGAGGGGCATCCTGGAAGTGGGAGATCCAGCGAACCAGACCGGACTGGTCAGCATGGCCTGAAAAGCCGGATAACTGGATAACCTCTGCCTTCACGTCGTAGTTCCGGCCGTGGATTCGCACCTCTTCCTTTCCTTCAACAATCTGCCTGCCCAGCGATCCATGTGCCTGGTAACCAACAAAAAGGATCGTCGATTCCGGACGCTCGATATTCTGCCGCAGGTGATGCTTGATTCTTCCCGCNGTGCACATGCCCGAGGTNGACATGATANTTGCNGGGCCCTGGACCTGGTTGATCGCGCGGGATTCGTCGCTGGAGCGTGCCATCACCANGCCCGGGAAATTGAACGGCTCCTCGCCCTGCATGATCAGCTGCCAGGCCTGACTGTCGTAACAGTCCTGGTGTCGTTTGAAGACCTCGGTCGCATTGATTGCCATCGGACTGTCGAGGTAGACAGGAAGCTGGGGAATGCGATCTGCCAGGAGGAGGCGGGCCAGGTGNTAGATCAACTCCTGGGCTCTCTCTACGGCGAAGGTGGGAATCACCAGCTTGCCCCCCTTGTCCACCGTCCGGTTAATAACCGCAGCGAGTTGATCCTCGACATCACCGGAAGCTGCATGATCACGGTCACCGTAGGTGGATTCCATGACCACGTAATCGGCCCGGCTGAAAAAAGTCGGGTCTCGTACGATCGGCTTNTTCTCCAGGCCAATATCCCCGGAAAAGACGAGCGTACGATTCTCTTCCTGCCCCTGCGCTTCGATCTCCAGCATCGAGCTGCCCAGGATATGTCCAGCATCATGAAAGGTGACAGAAAAACGGTCGCTCACCTCCAGCGCAGTCCCGTAGGGAACACCCCGGGCCAGGGGCAGGGTGGCTTCCACATCTTCCTCGGTATAGAGCGGCTGAACCGGACGCGGTGGGGTCCGCGATTCCTTGCGGTGCCGCCGTTTCTTGTATGCCGCATCCTCCTGCTGGATCCGGGCCGTGTCCCGCAACATCATGCCAAGCAGATCCTTCGAGGGCTCGGTCATGTAGATCGGCCCCCGGTAACCGGCNGCGGCAAGACGTGGCAGTAGTCCACAGTGATCAATGTGAACATGGGTCAGCAGGACAGCATCCAGCTGGTCCACAGCAACAGGGAAGTGAGCCCAGTTCCGTTCCCTGTAAGATCGCTCCTGGAACAAGCCGCAATCGATGAGGATCTTGCTACCCCCAGCCTCCAGACAATATCGTGAACCGGTAACCTGCCGGTTGGCACCGAGGAAGTGGATTTTCACCGCTATCAGGACTCCCGCTGGGACAGGCCTTGGACTTGATAAAGCTGAAGCTAGTTTTCCTCGAGTTGTTTTACCAGACGCTGCATGATCCTGCGGACCGTGCGCTGGTGAATTCCCAGGTCGCTGGCAATTTCAACATAGCGAGCACCAGCAAGCCGCATCTGAACGATCCTGGTGGCTCGCGAGCTTTCCCCATCAAGCCAACGCTGCAGTTGTTCGTTCCTGATGGCAACCTGGCTGGGAGTCTGGCAGTGATATGCTGTGGTACCATCCACCTGCTGTTCGACTTCTCCTCTCCANTCTCGACGCACATCCCGNTTGANCGTCTGCAGCTGGCTGCGAATCACCTGGATCACCTTGTTNCGAGCCATGGCAACAAGGTACCTCGAAAGCTGTTTCGAATCCTCGAAATCCGTCACCCTCCACCGCTGGCGAAAGAAAGAGGCCCAGACCATCTGTTGCAGGTCATCGACGTCATACTTTCGCCGCAGGCGATAATCCAGTCGGCGATCAATAACCCGGCAGATATGCCCTGACATGGATTCCACCAGTTCGCTCGTCGAAAATTCACAGCCCGATCTTACTTTCAGTAACAGTTGCCTGAATACGCTGTCCTGCTGGTCCATGGTCCGGCTCCTTCCGAGGGACATCGAGAGTCATTTCCATCATCGNCAGCGTACTGCGAAGGTGGGAAAACAACCACTAAATGGTCATTTTCGGAAGACCTTTGCTGGCACCNCGGTGCCAGCATTCCNAGCGCCTTTATTTGTCNTTTGTGGTTCGCNGGNGGGAAGGTTATAGTACGGTATCGACAGATTCAGAAGCTCCATTAACTGCTGCAGACAGTCTCGCCTCAGGGCAATCGTCATCCGGCTGCCATACCTGTTCCAACACCACATGTGCACAACGGGTTCCATTACCATGACACATCGTTTTTTCTTCCCGGCGGCGATCCTGGCACTGCTTGTCTCGATTCCGGTCCTTGCCGATGAAAAGCCAGCAGAAGACCAGCCGCTGAGTTACTTCAAGGATATCCGCCCCATCTTCCAGGCCAATTGCCAGGGCTGTCACCAGCCGGCCAAGCAGGGTGGAGAGTACGTGATGACCGCTTTCGATTTACTTCTTTCCGAGGGGGAATCGGGGGAAGCGGCAATCGTCCCTGGCAAGCCGGCCGAGAGTTACCTGATCAGCCAGATCACTCCGAGCGACGGCGAGGCGGAGATGCCCAAGGGGAAAGATCCGCTGACTGCGGTTGAAATCGAGTTAATCAGCCGCTGGATTTCTGAAGGAGCCAAGGATGATACTCCGGCGTCCGCCCGCGTGGTATTCGATGCAGAGCATCCACCGACGTACCAGGCTTCCCCCGTGATCACCTCTGTCAACTATTCCCCGGACGGCACGCTGCTGGCTGTCTCTGGTTACCACGAGGTCCTCTTGCACCGTGCCGACGGATCAGGCCTTCACGGCCGCCTGATTGGCATGTCCGCGCGAATTGAATCTGCCCGCTTTTCTCCGGATGGAAAGAAACTCGTCGCCTGTGGTGGATCCCCCGGGAGGTTTGGTGAGATCCAGGTCTGGGACGTGGAAAAACTCCAGCTGCTCTACTCTATCAACCACGGTTAC
>PANG01000023.1 GCA_002708345.1 Planctomycetaceae bacterium
TCCTCATCGCGTTCAAACTCATAGACCTGGACAATATTGAAGTGATTGAGAGCCGCAATCGATCGCGCCTCGGTAACAAAGCGTCTCAGTGCCGCAGGGTTACTGGCAAGGATGCGTTTGATGGCGACCTTGCGTTTGAGCTGCCGGTCGGTGGCCAGCAGCACCGCGCCCATGCCCCCCTTGCCCAGTTCCCCCTCGATCCCGAAGCGGGCCAGGTCGATCAGTGGCAGGTCGGAATCCGATGCCTGGCCGTCAAGCTCCAGGTCCGAGATGGACGAGAGTGTATCACCGGTCGTGGCCTGGTCGCCCAGGCTCTGCTGCTCCTCAGGCGGTGCGTCCTGCTCTCCGGTAAATGTGCGGTCGTCACCCAGCGAGTCAGGGTTTTGAGGATTGTCGGGCATGGTGAGGGTGCCTGTACAAAGCTGACGGGTCCGCGGTGATTCAATCACCCAGGGAAAATATCGGCAGCTGAAACAGCATGCCTTGATTCGTTACATCGTGATATCGCTCGATGAGGGGCGATGATCATTCATGGTGGCTTGGGCCAATCAGGACCATCCACTGCATCAGCAGTAATCCTGCAGCGACTAACCACGGTACGATGAAAGCGCGGGAAGAGTTCAGGGGGATCTGCAACGTCGGTTGCCNGGCGGCCTGNTCCCCAGTCTCCGGTTTNGACAGAAATACAACCCGNCCACCATCATCGGCGGGGAGTTTTGTCTGGGGCCTGGTCGTTACAAAAAACNCGGAAGGATTTGACTCGNCCGACGAGGTCTTGGGCGAAGTCGCTGGCTTCTTGNCTGGAGTTCCTCCGGCAGGTCCGAACGGGAAAAACGTGTTCGCTCGTTTCACCGCCGCCGGGTCGACTTTTTCCAGTTCCTTGATCCGCTCCTTGGCCAGGGGCAGGGGGCACTGTCGGAGGTAATTGATGACAGGGACACGTACCCAGCTGGTTTTCTCGTCGGCGTCCTTGAAGAGTTTTGTCAGTCGATCAACCTGGCTCCAGTCTTCCCAGCGAGCCAGNTCCGGGATTACCAGGTCTGCAAGCTGGGGACGTTCCAGCATGTGCCGCATCGCCTTGAGGATCCGGTCTCGCGGAATAATGTCGGTCTCGGTCCCGTGGAAACGGAGTGCCATGATCGCAGCGTAGGTGTCTGCGTATTCGGATTTCTTGTTCTTGATAAAGAGGTTCTCGACCAGCGGCATACCNTCGGGGCCCTTCAACGTCAGGTAACAGGCGATAAGGGCATCGAGGCCGGCCCGCATCCGCCGGTCCTTGGACTTCATCATTGTTTCGAGCATTGGCANGTCGTTGCTNGTNCCGCAGACACCGAGCAGGGTCAGGTAGAGACGCCGNCGACTGGCAGGAATGTCCGGGTCACGGATCCAGCTGGTAATCTTGCCATGGTCCATTTGTGCCTTGAGTGACTTGACCACGGTATAGGGAGCATTGGCGAATTCATCGTACGCGTCCGCGGCCAGCATCTCGTCATTGTCCTCCAGGTAATTCTGGAAGAAGGTAAGTCTCTCGGTGGGGTTCCGGGGCAATGAGATAATACGCTTGATGTAACCCTGGGCCCGCTCGGATAACTGCAGCGGTGTGGACCACATCACCTGGGGAGGGTCGACACCCATCACCAGGAAGGTTGAACCGATCTTNCCCTCACCAAAGTAAATCGTTTCGATCAGCTTTGTGCTCTTGAGATGCTCGGCACCCTTGATAATCTCCGAAACCTCAAAGGTTGCCTTGGGGACTTCATCTGCAACTCGGGCCTTGTCCCCGGGTTTGAGCGGCGGAGGCAATTTTACCAGGCGGGCATAGACGACCGTGTCCATCGAGGAGATCTCTTCGTTGAACGTTTGCGTCACNGCTGCGCAGAAGGGGCACCCGTTGGCAATTGTCGACGGCATCGCCGCCAGGCAAACCAGAACAGCAACTGCCAGGGAGATGGTTTTTCGTACGATATTCACGATCTGNAGGTGTCCGATCCCAGGGGATAGAATAACTCTAACGCCCCATTGTTATCGACAAGTTACAGGGTGGCCAGTCAGCAATTAGCTCTTTTTCCAAACCCGNNACAGCTAATTTAAACGATTGAATTTNGGGAATGCAACGNAGATCNTGNGAATGACTGTATTCGACATGNAAAANAGCTATTTTCCCAGCGATTGGGAGACATCAGTACGGTAGGCGGCAATCGCCGGAATCAGTCCAACCGCAATCGCCAGGATCGCCAGCAGGGGGACAAGCAGCAATTCTGGCGAAATTGGGAGGTAAGGTGGCAACGCCGGGGCCAGGTCAAAGAACCCTACCGCNACTCCCGTCTTTGCTTCCACGATCGGGCTGGCACATGCCACCAGGCCATGGCCNAGGGTCCAGCCGATCAGTCCGCCGCTGATCGAGAGAATTAATGACTCAAACAGGATGATCCAGAGGACCGTGGAACGCTCGGCACCGAGTGCCCGCAGCACCGCGATCTCGTGACGCCGGTCACTCATCGAGTTATAGATGCTGACCAGGATTCCNACNCCNGAGACGACACAGATCATCAACGTGATGACTACCAGCAATCCCAGCACGGGGCCGATAAAGGTCCCGAAGAACTTGCTGATTTCACGAATGGGGTAGACTGCCTGGGCGACAGGTCCCTCGTTGATCTGGTTTGGCAGACCGACGGAAAATATGGGGTCGACTTGAAGCAGCACGGCAGTCACCTCTCGCTGCTCAATCGGAAGCGGTGTGATCGTGTCAAATGCCTCCTCATGATCGTCTTCGGCGTCCTCCTCCGCGTCTTCCTCACTTTCCGTTTCCTCAACCGGCTTGGCATGGTCTGCCATCAGGTAGAAACCCTCCATGTTCACAAACACGGCCCTGTCATTTGGAGTGCCGGTGGAATCCAGGATGCCCACGACGGTAAAGGGCTGGTTATGTGCGTGTCCATCGACGGCACCGTGTCTCGGGTTGATCTTGTCCCCGACNTGGAGATTGGTTTGCCTGGCAACCACCGAGCCCACGACCGCCTCAAANAAACCATGTTCTTTCGAGTGTGTCTTGAAATTACGTCCCGAGGAAAACTCGTACTGGCGATCGGCCGAGGGGCCNTACTTCATCGTGCCNAACATGTCAGGAGTGGTNCCGACGACCCGGAACGACTCGTAGTAGTCACCCAGCAGCAGGGGAATTGCCAGGNAGGTGAACGGTCCGGCAAATTGACCGACACGTTTCCCCGGCAGTGACTGCTCGGCATCCAGCCTGACCGCGGTCGTTGCCAGTTGCGTGACGAGTCCGGCTGTCCCACTGGAAAGGCTGGTCCCCATGGCCTGTTGCATGCCGCGCGTGAGCTCCCAGTGAATATCGTGCGCGTGCTGCTGGAGGGAATGCTCGAAGTCGGCCTCGCGCTGGCCCTGTGGGGCGAACTCCAGGTAATAGTCATAGGGAATATTCTCGATCGGTTCGTCGAGATAATAAACCGAGTTAAGAGTGAGCTGTAACTTGCCCCCCTTGGGTCCCACCAGGATGTTGTAACCGAGGTACTGGCCTACCTTGAAGGACTCGTTGACGACCCCGTGAATGGCAATCACTGCGACCATCAGTGTCACNCCCAGCGCCATGGAGAAGCAGGTCAACATCGAGGCCAGGCCCCGCTGCCTGATACTGCGTGCGGCAATGGAAAACAGGTTCATGGTGTGTTGTCAGGAAAACGTTGTTTAAAGATCATCCGCTGTAGTTNCTGCTGTACTGGTTNNCGTTGCCAGTTCGTTTATTTCCTCCAGGTGCACAACCCGGTCAAACTGGTCTGCGACTTCCATCGCGTGGGTGACCAGGACCAGTGAGATCTGTTCTTCCTCCGCTGTTTCCCGGATCAGGTCAATGATGTTCTGCTGGTTTGCCGTATCGATGTTGGCGGTTGGCTCATCGGCCAGCAGCAGTCGCGGCTTGTTGGCAAGTGCCCGGGCGACTGCCACCCGCTGCTGTTCTCCCACCGACATGGCTGTTGGCTTGTGCTGCATTCGATCGCCGAGCCCGACGCGGTCAAGCAACTGGCTGGCACGTCCACTCTCCACCGGCTTGCGGGAAAAAGTCATCCCCAGAAGCACGTTTTCCAGGGCCGTGAATGCCGGCAGCAGGTTGAAAGTCTGGAAGACGTATCCCATCCAGGTCGCCCGAAAACGATCGCTGGCGGCTTCAGAAAGCCCTTCAATCGACCTGCCCTCGAAGAGGATTTTCCCAGAGTCAGGCCGGGTGATCCCGGCGATCACGTGCAGAAGCGTTGTCTTGCCGCCACCACTTCTGCCAACCAGTACCACCTGNTCTNCCGCGGCAACGTCGAAGCGGGGAATGGAAAGGATCGGAAGAGCATCCCCGTTAGGCTGCTGGTACGATTTCTTGATATCGACAAGTTCAAGCATTTCTAAAAAACTCGCTGGCGCATGTTCCCGCTTCCGGCAGTTTNATCAACTNTAATAGGTATTCGTGAGTCGTCCCACCCCGGTTCATTCACCGCGGGGTTCCACTATCGTTGTCGTCGAATGGCACGCTGGACGTCCCGTTCCATCTGCGCCCTTTTTATTTTTTCACGTTTGTCGTGAAGCTGGCGGCCCTTGCAGAGTCCGAGCTGAACCTTGACCAGTCCCCGGGCGTTGAAATAGATTTTCAACGGCACCAGGGTAAGTCCTTTTTCATGGGCCTGGTTAGCGAACTTGCGTATCTCGTTCCGGTGCAGCAGCAGCTTCCGAGGACGTCGTGGTTCGTGGTTCCACTGGCTTGCCTGCGTGTATTCGGGGATATCACATCCAACCAGCCAGACCTCGCCCTCACCGACCCGGCCATAGGCTTCCTCCAGTGAGATCTTGCCATCCCGCAGGCTCTTGACCTCGCTCCCGACCAGCTGGATACCGCATTCGAGCGTCTCCAGCACGTTGAACCGATGACGTGCCTTGCGGTTCTGGGAGATCGTGCGCTGGTTTGGCGTCTGCTTGGGATCTTTTTTCTTTTTCTTGCCAGCCATCCGTTGATCTCACGGCGCCGTGTTCCGCGGTTGAATTCTCCCACTATACCCTAATCATGGTCCCCTGATGATCTCACCTAGCCAGTCAGGAAAGGGCTTGCTAGAGTGATCACTCGCTTGCCCCGGATTGCTTTCCATGGACCTTCATGACGAACCTGTCCTGACCCGGCCGACCGAGACCACGGTCGCTTTTCACTTGCTGGGCACGCCTGGTTACCGTGCCTGCCGGGAGCTGGAGCGAGAGCTTGCCGAGCAGGCATCCCTACTTGGCAGGGCAACGATCCTGCTCTGTGAACATGCCCCGTTGATCACGGTCGGGCGACAGGGATCCTGGGGGGATATCGGCTTGACGGTCGCTGAGCTGCAGCGCCGGAACCTGGCCGTTCAGTGGGTCAGTCGGGGAGGAGGGTCGGTGCTCCATGGTCCTGGCCAGCTTGCAGTCTACCCGGTGGTGCCACTTGACTGGTTTGGCTGGAGCGAGGAGGAACTGGAAAGCCGGTTGCTGAAAGGAATTGCCACGGCCCTTGAGCAGATGGGTTTTCCCTGCCAGGCATCTGCCGGGCATCACGGTATCTGGGGCCGTAGCGGTCAGCTGGTTGCCAGCGGCGTGGACAGCCTGGAGCGGGCGAGCCGTTTTGGGGCCTACCTGAACGTTCATCCCAGGATGAAGGATGGCCGTTACCTTGAAACAACTCGGCGGCCCCCACCAGGCGCTCGATCTGGAGCAATGAGTTGCCTGCTGGCTGAACAGCAGCGTCCTGTTAAAATGTCAACGGTTCGTTCTGTGGTCATCGAGCATCTTGCCCGGCAGCTTGGATCGGACGACTATCACCTTTACACCGGTCATCCACACCTTGGAATCTGATGACGATTGAACTGCCGATTCTTGACGCACCCCGACCCTCCCGGCGGCTGCCGGACTGGCTGCGGCGGGAATTGCCGCGTGGAAATGAGGATCATTTCACCGCCCGCCTGCTGGAAGAACTTGGCCTGGAAACCGTCTGTGATAATGCTCGCTGTCCGAACCGGATGGAATGTTACTCCCAGCGGACAGCAACTTTCATGATCCTTGGGAATACCTGCACGCGGCCCTGTGGGTTCTGTAGCGTGGATCGTGGTCATCCCCAGCCACCGGCTGCGGATGAACCCACCCGCCTGGCCGAGGCGGTTGTTCGACTGGGACTGAAGCATGTGGTTATTACCTCCGTGACACGGGATGACTTGCCCGACGGAGGTGCCGAGCATTTTTACAAGTGTGTCCAGGCAGTCCGGCAACGAACGGATGCTGCCATCGAGGTGTTGACCCCCGATTTTGTCCATAACCGGCCAGCCCTGGATCGTGTCATCGCGGCACGGCCGGAGGTTTTTAATCACAATACAGAAACGGTTCCCCGGCTCTATCGTCACGTGCGTGGGCCCCGTTCCGATTACCGCTGGACGCTCGAGTTGCTCAGGTATGTCAAGCAACAGGATGCGTCGATCAAGACCAAGAGCGGCTTGATGCTGGGACTGGGAGAAACCTGGCAGGAACTGCTCGATGTGCTTGTTGACCTGCGGGAGTATGGCTGTGATTTTCTCACGCTGGGGCAGTACCTTCAGCCCGGCCCGGGTTACCTGCCAGTCGAGCGATTTGTTCCCCCGGCTGAATTTGACCGGCTTGGAGAGATGGCCAGGCAGCTGGGGTTTTCCCAGGTCGCCAGCGGTCCCTTTGTCCGCAGCAGCTACCATGCTCGTGAGATGGCCGAGGCCTCTTGATCCTGCTGCCGTGACCGGTCAGGAGGATTTCAGCTGCATCGTTCCCCAGAGGCTGGGATCTTCCTGGAAAGGGTATTCCGGGCCAAGGCTGAAAGTTTGCCAGCCAAGTTCCCGGTCGATGACTGCATAACTGAAGCCGAGGCGAGGATGTTCCCCGGGGTCGAAGCCGGTGAGCGCCTCGGACCGGACCAGGGCCGTCATCAGGTAACCGTCGATCCGTTTCTCGCTGTAGATCTTCAGTCCGCCAAAGGGGACCGGCTGGGGTTCTTCGCGGGCTCGTGCAATCCCCATCGCGGTCGCAACCGGCTGCACGAAGCCGGCATCTCCACCGCTGGGGAGAAAGGCGAACTGGTGGCAGAAGCGACTTGCCCGGTGAATGGACCTGGTGTCCCGGGTGTCAATCCAGATGCGCAGACCGTCACTATCCTCGATCCGCTGTTCGCGGCACCAGGGGACCTGTTTCTTGCCGCTGACTCGAAGGGTGAAGACCAGCCCTTCCTGGTTCCAGGCGGCCCGCAGGTCGGCAAACACCGGTTGGCCGGAGAGGTGACCAAAGCCAGGAAGCTGGTACTTCCTGGCCAGCCCCAGGTGCCCGTCGTTCCAGAGACTCTTTCGCTGGTGGCAGTCCACGGCGAAGCGGAAGAGCATGGTTGGGTCGATTAGTTGTGTATCGGTATTCATGGAAAACGCCTACTTGCTGGCGAGGGATGTTTCTTGGCGGGTGATTTGGCGACACGCCTCCAGGTGCTGGGCCAGGAAAGTTGCCAGGTCACCACGGTAAAGATCTTCCTGGGAACGAAAGTGGATTTGCACGACCTCCCTGCTGGGGTTGGTGCTGTCGAGTGTCGGCTGGTACCCCAGTTCGGCGATCCGGCCCATCGTGGTACAGCCGCGGGGGCCGGAAAGGTAGAGCACCAGCGATTCTGTCTTCTTGGTCTGTAGCGAGACCCAGGGATAACGCCCGTCCTGGTCATAGAGGTGAACCAGCTGCTTGTTGTTCCAGAGGAAGTTGCCTTCCGGCAGGCTTTCCATCAGCATCTGGTGAAGTTCTTCGAGCAATTCCATGGGCCACTCGATTGTTCGTCCCGGGCTGAAGCCCTTGCGCATGAAATGCCATTTCTGGCCAAGCTGCTTCCAGGGAGTAAGTTCTTCCAGTGTCTTGCTGGACTGGTTGACGACCTTCTGGAATCCGGCAACTGCCTCCTCCAGGAAGTGCCAGAACCCGGGTGTGTCGATTTCCTGCCAACTGTGGGCCCTGATTTCCACTTCCTGCCAGGGACCCCGCGCCGAGCGAACCTTGGTTCGTGGCTGGTTGCCATAGACCGGGAGATGGTCCATCTGGTTCAGGGTGGCCAGTCCGAGTCGTGGGACAAGTTCCTCGCGGCGAAAGGTCCCCCGGGCAACACGGAACTTCATCTTCAGCAGCCATGTTTCGGCAGTGATGGCATGAAAGAACCAGCCCAGGCTCTTCTTGTTTGCTGCGATTTCTACCACGCTGCGGGAGCTGAAATCAGTCTCGCTGAATTCTCCCATTTCATGAATACGATCGATCACCGATGCCAGGATGCGGCCATCCCAGTGCACCTCGCCTCCCTTGCGGTCGACACGATCAGCGGTATGCCACTGGCGGCCATTAATTTCCCAGGGCATGCTGGCCTCCTTGCCAACATCCTTGATATCGAGATCCCCTTCCTGGTGCTGGGCTTCTTTGAGTGGTGAGTAGTGTGGCCGTTCCTGGTAATGATCCTTCTTGAGGACCGGTTGCAGGGACCGTCCCGTGTGACTGACTCGTTTCCGGCCCCGGCCCCCCCCTTGCCTGGCGACCTGTTCGGGAGTCCCCGCCGCCACGATCTGGCCTCCTTCCAGGCCCGCTTCCGGTCCCATGTCAATGACCCAGTCGGCAGTCTTGATCAGGTCAAGGTTGTGCTCGATGACAACCACCGTGTTTCCCAGGTCGACCAGTCGATGCAGGACCTCCAGTAACTTCACCAGGTCCTCGAAGTGCAGGCCGGTTGTTGGTTCATCCAGCAGGTAAAGGGTCTGTCCGGTATCCGGGCGGGCAAGTTCTGCCGACAGCTTGACTCGCTGGGCCTCGCCGCCAGAGAGTGTCGGAGCAGGCTGGCCAAGGGTCAGGTACTCGAGGCCGACATCACAGAGCGTCTGCAGGATACGGCGGATCTTGGGAATGTTCTGGAAGAGCTCGACCGCCTCGCTGCAGGTCATCTGGAGGACATCGCTGATCGAGTGCCCGCGGTAGGTAACCAGCAGGGTTTCCGGGTTATATCGCTTCCCCAGGCAGGTCTTGCATTCCACCCAGACATCCGGAAGGAAGTGCATCTCCACGCACTTCCGCCCGTTTCCTTCGCAATCGTCGCATCGCCCACCCGGGACATTGAAGCTGAAGCGGCGAAGTGAGTAACCTCGCAGCTTGGCTTCCGGGAGCTGTGCGAACAAGGACCGGATCAGGTCCATCACGCCGGTGTAGGTGGCCGGGTTGGAAGAGGGTGAATTCCCCAGCGCGTTCTGGTCAACACGGATTACCTTGTTGATGTGCTCCAGCCCGACAATCCGTTCGTGTGGCCCGGAGACCCTGCCGGCCCGGTGCAGGCGGCGGGCCAACTCGGCATGCAGTGTCCCATCGATCAGTGAGCTCTTGCCACTCCCACTGGGTCCTGTTACGGCGGTCAGTGTCCCAAGTGGTATCTTCAGATCGACGTTATCGAGGTTGTGGTGCCGGGCCCCGATCACTTCCAGCCATTGTCCCTGTTCTGGATCGACCGGGCGACGGTTGGATGGCACCGGGATGGATTTCTTGCCACTCAGGTATGGGCCGGTGAGAGAATCTGCATTGCGGGCAATCTGGGCAGCTGTTCCGTGGGCAATGATCCGGCCGCCATGCCGTCCCGAGCCCGGACCGAAATCACACATCTGGTCCGCACCCTCGATGATTGCCCGATCATGCTCGACTACGATCAGCGTATTACCCAGGTCACGTAATCGCTCGAGTGCCTTGAGCAGCCGCTGGTTGTCACGAGGATGCAGGCCGATGGTCGGTTCATCCAGCACGTAAAGGACGCCGCAGAGTCCACTTCCCAGCTGGCTGGCCAGGCGAATCCGCTGCGCTTCCCCGTTGGAAAGGGAGGCTGATGTCCGCTGGAGTGTCAGGTAATGGAGCCCGATCTCGTTAAGAAAACGCAGTCGATCACGAATCTCCCGGTACAGTTCACCAGCAATCCGTTTCTCCCTCCGGTCAAGTTTCCAGCCTTTCAGGTCTGCCAGGAGCTCGGCAAGTGGAAGCTGGCAGTAGTGGGCGATTGTCTTGTCGCGAAATTGAACTGCACTTGAATCATCTCGAAGGCGACTGCCGGCACACCTGGAGCATTCGACCTCGTCAACCAGGTGTTCCAGTCGGGTCCTGAGGGACGGGGAGAGTCGCGAGGCTTCTTCCAGGGCCGGGTAAAGTCCCTTGAACTGGAACTGGAAAGCCGCCACCGAACCCTCCTTCGTGTTCGTTGCCGGCACCTCGATCCAGCGATCATCACTGCCGTGCAAAAGCGTCCTGCGGTGCTTGGGAGAGAGCCCTGCGTAGGGAACGTCGGGTGGGATTCCCAGTGAATGGCAGGTCGCTTCCAGCATCGCCAGGGCGACCGGCTGCTCAAGGTCGGGCCAGAGTGTGAGGACTCCCTGGCGCAACGTCTGGTCGGGACGATCCAGCAGCGCCGCGGGATTGGCACCGGTCTGAGTTCCCAGGCCCTCGCATGATTTGCACCAGCCAAGGAAGCTATTGAAGGAGAAGTTGTGTGGGGTCAGGGCTTCAAAGCTGCGGCCACACTCGCCACAGACCCGGTGCAGGCTGTGGATCATCACCTCCCAGTGTTTCTCGTCACGCTCTGGATCTTCCATTGCCACATGCAGAACGCCCTGCCCCAGCCCAAGAGCAATTTCAACACTCTCGGCGATCCGCGAACGGGCAGACTGGCGAACAATAACCCGGTCCACGATCACCTCCACCTGGTGGCGGCTGCGCCGGTCCAGCGAGGGAGGATCATCAAGCGTGAAGACCTCGCCGTCCACGCGGATCCGCTGGTAGCCCTGGGAGCGGATTTCATCCCAGAGCGCATCGTACTGGCTGCCATCCTCAAGCCGGATCGGAGACATCAGGTAGAGCCGGGTCTGGTCATCGATGGCGAGCAGCTTGTCGACCACCTGGTCGGAAGTCTGGGTGATCACGGCAGACTCGCAATCGGGACAGAAAGAATCTCCCAGTCGTGCCATCAAGACCCGGAAATAATCATAGATCTCGGTGACCGTGCCCACGGTTGAGCGAGGTGTATGGCCGAGGTTCTTCTGTTCAATCGCAATCGAGGGTGAGAGACCCTCGATCTGCTCCACCAGGGGCTTCTGCATCTGGCTGATAAACTGCCGGGCATAGGAACTCAGGCTCTCGACGTACCGTCTCTGGCCCTCGGCATAGATCGTGTCCATGGCCAGCGATGTCTTGCCACTTCCGCTGGGGCCGGAAAAGACCGTGATCTTGTCCCGGGCGATCTCGACGTCAATCTCCTTGAGGTTGTGTTGCCGGGCACCCTGGATACGAATCCAGCTCTTGTCAGCATCCTTGCCGCTCGTCGGTGTTTTTCTACGACGAGATGTCCTCTTGCCACTGGCGGCCTGTTGCATCGCGATCCCGGTTGCCGACCTTGTGCACTTGATCACGGTCTCGGGAGTCCCGGCCACCACGATCTCCCCACCTCGCTCACCCCCCTCGGGCCCCAGGTCAATGATCCAGTCGGCAGTCTTGATGACTTCCAGGTTGTGCTCCACCACCACCACCGTGTTCCCATTGTCGACAAAACGGTGAAGGACCTGGAGTAACATCTCGATGTCGGCGAAATGCAGGCCGGTGGTTGGTTCATCCAACAGGTAAAGCGTGCTGCCGGTGCTCTTCTTGACCAGTTCACGGGCCAGCTTGATTCTCTGGGCCTCGCCGCCGGAGAGAGTTGGCGAGGATTGTCCCAGCTTGAGGTAATCGAGTCCCACATCGTGCAATGTCTGTAGCTTGTGGCGGATGGCAGGGATGTTCTCGAAAAGCTCGAAAGCCTGCTGGATGTCCATCTCCAGCACATCGGCAATCGACTTTCCCTTGAACTGGACCTGCAGCGTCTCACGGTTAAACCGTTTCCCCTCGCAGATCGGGCAGGTGACCCAGACATCGGCAAGGAAGTCCATCTCCAGGCGATTGGTGCCATTCCCCTCGCATGCATCACATCGGCCGGCCTTGACGTTAAAACTGAAACGGCCTGGCTTGTATCCTCGCCGCTTGGCGTCGGGAAGTTGTGAGAAGAGCTTGCGGATATCGTCAAACACCTTGATGTAGGTGGCCGGGTTGGAGCGAGGCGTTCGACCGATGGGTGACTGGTCAATCGCGATCATCTTGTCCAGGTGTTCAAGTCCCTCGATAGCCTCGTGTTTGCCTGGGGTCCCCTGGCCGTGATTAAGATCGCGCCGCAAAGCCTCGGCAAGGATGTCGTTTACCAGGGAACTCTTGCCGGAACCGGAGACACCGGTGATACAGGTGAAGCTTCCCAGGGGGATGGCCATGTTGACCTGCTTGAGGTTGTTATGCTCGGCACCCCGCACCACCAGCTCTTTTCCGTTCAGGTTCCGGCACCGGGAGGGGATGGAGATTGTCCGCTTTCCGCTGAGGAACTGGCCGGTAATGCTGGCGGGTTCTTCGATGATTGCCTCGACCGGGCCACTGGCAATAATTTTTCCACCCCGCAGCCCGGCTCCCGGGCCGAAGTCGATCACGTGATCCGCGCTCCGCATTGTCTCCTCGTCATGCTCCACCACCACCACCGTGTTCCCCATGTCGCGGAGGCGGCAGAGCGTGTCGAGTAGCTGCTCGTTGTCACGGGGATGCAGCCCGATCGATGGTTCATCGAGGATATAAGTGACTCCCACCAATCCCGATCCGATCTGGGCCGCCAGGCGAATTCGCTGCGACTCACCACCGCTTAAAGTGGGAGCGGTGCGATCCAGTGCCAGGTATTCGAGTCCCACGTTGATCAGGAAACCGAGACGGGTGCGGATTTCCTTGAGCACTTCCTCTGCCACCAGGTTGCCAGTCTCGTCCAGTACTAGCTGTTCAAAGAATTCTGCCGCCTGGCTGACACTCAGTCGGCAGACGTCGGGCAGGGAGAGCGAACCGGTCTGCTGGAAACGCTCGTGCCCACTGAGAATCCGCACCGAGCGTGCCTGGGAGTTCAACCGGTCTCCCTCGCACTCGGGGCAGAGAATCGTGTTCATGTACTTTTCCAGGCGGCGAAGCTGGATCCTGCTGCGACTGTTACGGTACTTTGACAGCAACTCCGGAATAATACCTTCGAATGTCCCCCCGTATTTCATTGGCGATTGGCCACCCCGCCATGTGAAGGTGATGTGCTGGTCACCCGTTCCCCAGAGCCAGCACTGCTGTGCTTTCCCGGGAAGATCCTTCCAGGCGGTCTCCAGCATCATCTCTTCCGGCCAGCTCTCGGTGCGCCCGGTCGTGTCACTTACGCCCTGGTAAATATGCCGCCGCCAGCGCCCCAGTTTTTTCCAGTTCCCAAGCAATTCGAAACAACCCTGTTTGAAGGAAAGGTCGCCGTCGGGGATCAGCAGGTCGGGATCGAACGAGTAGATGTGGCCCAGCCCATCACACTCCAGGCACATCCCCTGCGGACCGTTGAAACTGAACAGCTGGGGCGAGGGAGGGGGAAAGCTGAGACCGCAACGGGTGCAGGCATACTGGTTGGAGAAGACCTGGTCGTTTTCCTGGAAAAGTGTGCGGCGGCGTTTCCTGGCGGTGGAGGATTTTCCTGCCGGGGTGCTCGTCGTGGCCGTGGCAGGAGCGATAATCATCGTGCCATCACCGATTTTCAGGGCCAGTTCCACTGCCTCGGCAAGCCGGGAGCGGATTTCAGTTGCCATCGTGAGCCGATCAATCACGACCTCGATGTCATGCCGCATGCGGCGGTCCAGCCCTGGTACGTCACCCAGCGGAAAAACCTCACCGTTCACTCTCGCCCGGGCAAAGCCCTGTCGAGAGAGGTCACTGAACAGGTCGCGGTACTCTCCCTTCTGTCCACGGATGACAGGGGCCAGCACCGAGAATTGAGTGCCGGTGGGGAGTTGCTTGATACGGGAGAGAATATGCTCACGTGTCTGGGCGGTGACCGGGAGGTCACAGGTGGGGCAGGTACCCTGGCCGACACGGGCATAAAGGACACGCAGGAAATCGTAAATCTCGGTGATCGTCCCGACCGTGCTACGTGGATTTCGGCCCGCTGTCTTCTGGGAGATCGAGATACAGGGAGTCAGGCCACTGATCGCATCCAGGTCGGGCTTGGGCATCTGGCCGAGAAAGTGCCGGGCAAAGCTGGAGAGCGACTCCACGTAGCGCCGCTGGCCCTCGGCATAGAGCGTGTCAAAAGCGAGCGAGCTCTTTCCGGAACCACTTACCCCTGTCAGGCAGATCAACTGGTGGCGCGGAAGGGTGAGATTCACCGATCGAAGGTTGTGCTCCCTCGCACCCTTGATGGTAATGTCCGACGACGGCATGGATCCTCCGAATCTACGCACCTGCCAGGCTAAAGAAGCATCCCCTGCTTGCCTGCGTCCGCCATATTCTAGGAGACTCTCGCTGACGTCGCCAGTCGCCCGATTGCTACTGGATAGCGCCGGGGTCGGAATTCGGCGGATCTGCCTGCAGGCGTTTTAATCGCCGGGATCGAAAAACAAGTGCCAGGCTCCAGAAGAGGACAAAAAGGAGGATGGAAACGGCCACCAGCGCTCCCTTGTAGAGGGCGATCCGGTCACTGGGGCTCGTGTCCTGCCGACCATATTCTCCCAGCACGACGCCAGTCACAATCCATGCCGCCCAAGCCAGCAGGCCCAGTATGATCAACAGGATCGGTCCCCGGAAAACATGTTTCGAAGTGTTCGCTTGTTCCCCTGCCATGTTCACTGCCCTGCCTCCATCGTTCCAGCGAGAGATCCATAAAACCCGTTGACTGCCAGCCCGGTTTGTTGCCTTACAAGTTCCACCAGCCGGTCCACCTCGATGTTCGTGAGCGGGGTGACTATCGATTCTGCCGGTGGGCGCGCCACCGTGTATATCTGGACCAGGGAAACCTGCCCGCCCTGATCGATGATATCCCGCAAACGGTCACAAAATGCCTTCTGCTCAGCGGTGCCTGGTGGTTCGCCATCGATTCTCATAAAGAGTGCCTGGATCACAATCGGTCGTCGTTGTGCCGCGGAGAGGATATTATCCAGTACCTGCTGAAAGGGAATCGATGTACGTTCCACTCGCTGGTAATACTCTTCTGTCCCGGCCTCCAGCTTGGCCCAGATCTCTCCCTGGTTGGCATCCAGGATCTCCAGCCCGCGCTTTACGTGAGGGCGGTGGAACATGCTGGCATTGGTGATCAGGACCATTTTTACGTCCTCCAGGCCGTGCCTCCGCTTGATCTGGCTACAGGATTCCACCAGTGAGTCGAAGTTGCGGTAGGTGGTGGGCTCCCCATCTCCGGAAAAGGCGATATCGTTGAGCCTGCGTAGCAGCGGGGGGGTGCTGGAGAAGCGACTGTCGGTAAATAACTCGCCACTGCTGACGAGCGAGAGCATCTGGTCCAGTTCCTCGAACAGCTGGCTGGATTCCACGAAACGAGTCTCGGACTGGCTGGTCCGTTCGACCTGGCAATAGATGCAGTCGAAGTTGCAGACCTTGTCGGGATTGAGGTTGATTCCCACCGAGATCCCACCGCTTCGTCGGCTCAGAACAGGGTAGACGAACCGGTTCTGATCGAAGTGTCGGTCGTGTTGCTGGTGAAGCGGATGAGTTTTCATCGCGCGCACTCGAAAGGTATTCAACCGGGATGTCCGGCTGATTATACCTCCTTGCTGTCGATCCACGTCATCAGCCGCCGCAGGCGACGGCCGACTTCTTCTACCTGGCTGTCCGCCCCACGCCGGCGGTGGGCCTTGAACGACGGTGCCCCGGCCTTGTTCTCCAGGATCCAGTTCCGAGCGAACTCGCCATTTTGAATTTCGGCGAGAATCTTCTTCATTTCCTTGCGGGTCTCGTCATTCACGATCCGGGGCCCGCTACTGTAATCCCCGTACTCGGCCGTGTTGCTGACGCTGTATCGCATGTAACTGAGACCACCCTCGTAGAACAGGTCGACGATCAGCTTCAACTCGTGCAGGCATTCAAAGTAAGCCATTTCCGGCTGATATCCTGCCTCGACCAGGACATTGAAGGCCGATTCCACCAGGGCACTGACGCCGCCGCAGAGCACCACCTGTTCTCCGAAGAGATCGGTTTCGGTTTCTTCCTCAAAGGTCGTTTCAATCACGCCACCACGGGTGCCACCAATGCCCTTGGCATAGGCCAGCCCGAGCTGTTTTGTCTCTTCGCTGGCACCTTCGCTCATCGCGATCAGGGCCGGCACGCCACCCCCCTTTTCGTACTCGCTGCGAACAAGGTGCCCCGGGCCCTTGGGGGCGACCAGCAGGGCGTCCACTCCCTCCGGTGGTGCAATCTGGCCGAAGTGGATATTGAAGCCGTGTGAGCACATCAGGATATTACCTGGTTCCAGGTTCTCCCGGATCTGGTTGCGGTAGAGGTCCGCCTGGACTTCATCCGGTAGCAGGATGTTGACCAGGTCACCCTGGCGGGTCGCCTCTTCCAGCGGGAGCGGCTCAAAGCCGTGGCTCACGGCAAGGTCATAATTGGCACCCCCGGGTCGCTGGCCAACGATAACATGACAGCCACTGTCCTTGAGGTTCTGCGCCTGGGCATGGCCCTGGGATCCATAACCAAGGATGGCAATCGTCTTGTCCTTGAGCAGCTGGAGATCGGCATCGTTGTCGTAGTAAATAGTTGCGGTCATTGTTCTTTTTACTCCTCTTTGGCCGGGAGATCGGTTTCTTCGTTCATGGTCTCACTTCGGACCATGGCGATCCGGCCGGTTCGTACAAGTTCGGTGATTCCGTAGGGTCGCATACGTTCAACAAAGGCCTGGATTTTCTGTTCCCGTCCGGAGATTTCAATCATGATCTCTTCCGCTCCGACGTCGACAATCTTGGCACGAAAGATCTCTACCAGCTCGCGTATTTCACTTCGCTCAGTCCCCTTGGGAGCCTTCACCTTGACCAGCATCAGGTCTCGTTCCACGAAGTTGGTGGAGCTGATATCGATCACCTTGACCACGCTGACGATTTTCTCCAGTTGCTTGCGGACCTGTTCCAGTACATGTTCATCTCCCACCACGACGAAGGTCATGCGGGACAGCTGGGGATCCTCGGTTTCACCCACGGCGAGCGAATCGATGTTGTAACCGCGCGAGGCGAGCATGCCGGAGATGTGCGAGAGCACTCCGGGGACGTTGTGTACAATGGCGGAAAGAACGTATCGCATGGCAAAAAAACAGGGTTTACCAGTAGGAAGGACTGGTTTCAGGGGAAGCTGCCATCCTAGCCCTGCTAACAGGTGCCGACAAGGGGAAGAATCGAGCTCGCAGGGGGCCAGGATCCCTATTTTCTGATGCCAAAGCACGCCCGGTAGGATTCGAACCTACAACCCTCGGTTCCGAAGACCGATGCGCTATCCAGTTGCGCCACGGGCGCACGGATGATTGGTTAGATCAACCGAACTGTGGAAGTATTGCACAAGCAGATTCGATTGTCCACGTGACGTGACACGGCTAGAGCTGGCTTCGGCCAGCCAGGCGGCCATGCAGGTAGATGTCATTTTCCAGCGTGGTGACCTGGGAGTTTTCGAGTGAGAGGGCCTCGGCCATGTCCTCGCTACCGATGCCTCCCAGTGGTCCGGGAGCACGCTCGCCCCCGACCAGCTTGGGTGCCATGAAGACATGGACTTCATCCACGTGGTTACCATCCCGGAAACTGCCGAGCAACCCGGAGCCGCCCTCGACAAGCACGTTTGTCATCTGCTGCGAACCGAGGTGCTGGAGTAACTCTTGAATCGTGTTGCCCGGGGCATCGACCTGGAGCACTTCACAGCCAGCATTTTCCAGCCTGGTTCGTTCGGCCAGGTCCGCTTGAGGGCCACATGTGACCAGCAGGGGAAATTCACGGGCGGTCTGCAGCAACCGCGAGTCGGCTGGTATCGTGCCCTGGTTGCTGACCACAACGCGCAGCGGTGTTCGTGGTCCGGGGGGGCGGGCTGTAAGCAGCGGGTCGTCGGCAATGACGGTTCCCCGGCCCACGATGATGGCATCCACTCGCCCTCGCAACTGGTGGACGACCTGCCGGGAGGCCTCGCTGGAGATCCACTGGCTGCTTCCTGTTCGCGTGGCGATGCGACCATCGAGTGTCATGGCCCACTTGGCGATGACCCAGGGAATCCCACACCGGATTCCCTTGCGGAAGGGGGCCAGCTGGGACCGTGCCTGTTCCTGCAACAGGCCCTGGTGAACTTCAATGCCGGCTGCTTGAAGCTGTCGACAACCGGCCCCGTTGACCTGGGGGGAAGGGTCCATATCGGCGATCACTACACGGCGAATTCCCGAGGCAATAATGGCATCACTGCAGGGAGCTGTTTTCCCGTGGTGGCAGCAGGGTTCCAGTGTCACGTAAAGAGTTGCGTCCAGGAGCGGTGCGGTTGCTTCCTGGAGGGCTATCGCCTCCGCATGGGGACCTCCGAAAATGGCATGCCAGCCCTCCGAGATCAGCTGGTCACCCCGGGCGATCACGCAGCCAACCATCGGGTTGGGTTCCACCTGTCCCTCACCGCGCATGGCAAGTTCGATTGCCTTTTGCAGCCAGCATCGATCCTGGTCAGTAAGGGCCATGGGGCATGTGGCGTGAGAGGAGTTAATCCATCCCGGGAACCCAGAGCTTCGATCCCTCATCGCCCGCTGGATCCTGTCCGCTGTCGCTGGCGGCTGCACCGGGCGTCCAGATTCCATCACCGGAAGCTGCCGGGGAGGCAGGAGTTCCATCCGGGTTGATTATTCCAAGCTGGACGAGAAGGCTGAAGAACTGGTCTGCGATTCCCGGTTCCTGCATGTGCTGTGCCTGGATCACCTGGATGATCTCACCGGCCCTCGTGCTATTCCCCTCAGTAAGCTGCAGGGGGAGTTCCCTCAGGAGCCAGATTGCCGGGGACTGGCCCTGGTCGGCAGCCGCTTGTCGGGCCTGCTTGAGTAACTCAAGCCGCTCCGTGTTGGAGGCCGCTGATTCCACCAGTGCTCCGTAAACCTCGGCCAGGTTGATCCCCTCCGGTTTTTCTTCTCGTGAGGTAATCTCCTGGGCTGTCATGATGATTCCACGGGCATTCCCAAGGAATGCACTCCGGGAATAGACCGTTGCAAGTTGCTCCAGGGACATCTTTTCCACGATCAGCCTGCTGAAGCGAATGTCCGGAAAAACACTAATGTCGATGCTGGTCGGATCAATCGGTTCCGGAAGGGAGAGCCCCAGTTTCTGGCGAAGGGAATCCAGGTCAAGCCGGTGATCCGCTGCCTGCATATTGGATTCCATCAGCAAAAGGGCGGCTGCTACCCGAACCTGGCCTTCTCCACCATCGAGGAGTTCCTGTGCGGATGAGCCACCAAAGGTTGCCAGGGGAATCGTGGGCCAGTTGTGTTCGAAGGCATGATCACGCTGCTCGATGTTCAATTGCTGGATCGTTTCGGGAGGGGTCTTGGTGGGCCAGACCGGGTGCCAGCTCAGTGCATCGGTCGCCGTTCCCACACGCCCGCTTGATTCGCTTGATTGGAGGGAGCCGGCCAGGTCTCCCAGCACGTGCTCGATCTGCTGCTGATCCTGGTCCGGTTTCTTGGTGGAGACCAGTGCGCATTCAATCCGCGCCTCCCGGTCTGTCTGCTTGCCAAACAGGTAAGCGGTGGCAATGGCCTGCGGGACCTCATCCATCGTGATCTCCTCGCCGGAGTCGGGCATTTCCCGGTCAAGCAGGATGAAGGCCGCTCGTGGCGGTGGGTTTTCCGGATCACTCGATGGCCACTGGAATTCAGGCACGAAGCGGACGTGAGGACTGGAGACCAGGTGTTCCTGGAGCGATTCCGTATCAGGAACCGGGTACGTCAGCATCGCCAGGTCGACCATGTCAGGCTCGGACTGGTTTTCCAGCAACTGGGCGTATGCCTCTGCTTCGATGGCATCGTCACTCTCGGGGGAGCAGGTCTCGGAATACTGTCGCCANCGTGCCGGTCCCTGTTGCGNGTCACCCAGGAATGTCGACAGGCAGGCGATCGCCTGCTGGAGCAGCGGGTCGTCCAATTCAATCGCCAGCAGTACTTCAAGGCTTGCTGCCCAGGCTCCGCGACCTGCAAATTCGATTGCTTTCTCGTACTCCGGCTGCCAGGACGCATCTGCNGGCGGCTGGGGAATCCGTAACTGCTGCTTGAGCAGCAGGGGAATGGACTGGTTTTGTGTGAACGGGAGTATCTGCATCAAGCCAGATTGATCATCGCGTTGAAAGGCCATCTGCAGGGTGAGGTGCCAGTAGCCGGCAAAGGCATTNCCCGATTGAAGCAGGCGATCAGTGACAACCTGCAGGGCTGGCAGGGTGATCGGGGCGAGTTGCGAGGGATCTGCAAACTCCAGTGACTTTTGCAGGTACTGCATCGTCTGTTCCGGATCGACCTCGTTGCCCGCTGACAGGGCTCTCTGGGCCCAGGCCGTGGGGTTTTCCGGGTCGACCTGGCAGAACTGCTCAGCGTTCGAAGCAGCTTCGTCGACCTGCCGTGACGAGATCAGCGTCAGTCCCTTGAGTGCCAGCAGGCAGGGCAAGGGTCCATGTTCGCCGATGAGCGAATTGAGACGCTCAAGCGCGGCGATATACTGCTCTCCCTCAAGTGATCGAGAGAGCTTGTCCAGTTCTGGTGCAATCGGGTTCCCACAACAGAACTTGATCTTCTTGTTGCTTCCACATGGACATGGATCGCTTGATTCAATCGCCATCGGTCCTCTCCGCTGTCGGTTCTCGGCCCTGTGGACCGGTGAAACCAGCATGGTAACAGACCTCCCGCGGGTTGGACAGGACGTGAAAACCTCACAATAACTGCTCGCTAATTGTCCGCCCCATGCTGCTAAGAGGGTAACTCTCCAGCTCCTNGGGAGAGAGCCAGCAGAGATCCTGTCGGTATTCCGACTGGTGAGATGACGGGGTGAGCTCGCTGGTTCGATAGCAATGGAGCGTGATGCGGAATCGGGTGACGCTATGCTCGAGCATGACCAGCGGCTCTGCCCTGCCAATCTGGACGTCGGTCAGGGTCTGAACACCTTTCTCCAGCTGCTCCTGGATCCTGTCCGGGGACGAGGNCACGTCAAGAGAAAAGCGGGGGTAGTCCCACATGCCCGCCCATCGTTCATCATCTCCACAGTGACGCAGGAGGACCTTGCCGTTGGTATCCTTGATGATCACCGCCGCCTCGTGGACGGATTCGTAGTTGACCTTGCGAGGGTTAAAAGGGAGTAGCTGCTCCAGGCCCTGCTGGCGAGCCTGGCAGGAAAGTCGCAGGGGGCACTCGTTGCAGGCCGGTTGGCGAGGAGAACAGACCTGGCCGCCAAGTTCCATCANGGCCTGGTTGAAGTCACCAATATGCTTGCGTGGCAGGAGCTCCTCGGCCAGTTCCCAGAGCTGCCCCTGGGTTGAAGAGAGATGGATATCCTGGTCAATAGCAAACAGGCGACTGAGCAGCCGTATGGTGTTTGCCTCCAGGATGGGCAGACGCTTTTCAAAGGCAATCGAGAGAATGGCGCCAGACGAGTAGCGGCCGATGCCGGGCAAATCTCGTAGCGCAGCGGGGTTCCCTGGGATAACCCCCCCATGCTGATCGCAGATCTGGTGTGCCGCCCGGTGCAGTTGCCGGGCCCTGCGGTAATACCCCAGTCCCTCCCAGCAGCGAAGCACGTCCTGTTCCGAGGCGGCTGCCAGTGATTGCACGTCGGGGAAACGTTCAACAAAATGCTCGAAATAGGGNATCACCTTGGAGACCTGGGTCTGCTGGAGCATGATCTCGCTGATCCAGACCCGGTANGGAGTGGGNGAGCTTCGCCACGGCAACACTCGAGCATGCTGCTTGTACCAGCGACGTAACTGTCGCCGAAATCGTCTCTTGAATTCAGCATCCATGTCGGTTCAGGGGCGNTCCATCACGTACTGGCTCACTCTTGCCCTCGCGATTCTTCGGGCCACAAGCCTGTCTGTTTAATCTCCGAGTGCTCTCGCTGTTGATCCGCTGCCCATGAAAAAAGNTAGCGAACAATGGCATTTCGCAGCGGNTCGCGTGCATCCTGCCAGCTGCGAGTTCCCTTCTTGATTTCCAGGCACTGGACCAGGTGNANACCAAAACGGCTTTCGACCGGNTTGCTGACCTTTCCAGGAGGGGTGTTNAAAGCGGCNCTGGTGAAGGCNCGGGGCATGGGACCGTTCCAGTCGATCCAGCCAATATCGCCTCCCTTTTCCGCCGTGGGAGATTCGGAATGAGCGCGTGCNGCTTCGGCGAAAGTCAGGTCTCCCCTGGTGATCTGCTGCCGAAGACTCTCCTGCCGTGCATGAAGCTGCTCGATCTTTTCTTGCCTGCCGGCCTTGAGAAGGATGTGGGCAACATGGCGACGGGTCCCGTCGAATTCTTCAGGGTGCTGTTTGAAGTAACGCTGCAGGTTCTTGTCGGTAAGGTATTTCTCCTGGTAGCGAGGCCAGCTCAGTTGCCAGGCCAGCTGGAGTTCGAGTTGCTGTTCGGTGAGCTCTCTTTCCTGGAGATACTGTTNCAGTGTTTGCTGNTCAAGACCAAGTCGCAGCTCCAGTTTTTCCCGTGCCAGGGCGATATCCTGCTGGCTGGCTGCCTGGCCGNTGCGCTGCAGGTATGCAAGTGCGAGGCGACGCTGAATGACCTTCTGGAGAAATTCCTGCTGGACTCGCGTGCGTGCCTCCATTGAGAGCTTCAGCTTGCCAGTTGCCGATTGGTATTCCCGGCGAAGCTGGGATACCAGGATCGGCTTGCCGTCAACCAGGGCGGCCACCGGGGCAGAGTCCTGGCCCGGCAGATGTGCCGGCAGGAGAATGGAGANGATCGCACAGGGGATGAGTAGCAGTCTAGCGATCGATTGGTGTGAGGGAGATATCATGGCAAGGGGATTTCACGTAACTCAAAGGGAATCGATTGCCTGAGAAGTAATACCGGGGTCTGGTAAACAAAGCGGTAGGATTCAATTGATTTCCCGACCGGAAAATGGAATCGGAAGTCCAGNTTTCGATCTCCCTGTCCGGTTGTCAGCCGTTGTTCTGGTTTGAGACGATTTCCCTGCTGGTCTACCAGCCAGGCCGGGTTATTTCGAATCCAGCCCCGGTGGGATTCGAAAGCGTTGGCAGCTTCGCGGTAAAAAACAGTGAAATCGACCTGGCAGTCGCTTCCGGTTACNTTCACGTTTTTCAAGATCACCTCGACACCNGCCTGNAATTGNCGCTGATTTTTNTGCGAGAGATNNTCGAAAAGNAACTGGCCTGTGNGCCCGGGAATCACGGCATCGATTTTCCCNCTGAGTGATCGCACGANGGTTGCCTTACGGGAAATNGATTCCAGTGGNACCTGGAGNGTGGCGGCTGANACGTTTCCTTCCATNTTGGCTGTGCGTACTCCCTCGGGATCGTCCGCGTGCAGGGTTTCCCCGCTGTCTGTTCGGACCTTGATCGAGGAAAGAGGNATTGCCAGGTAAATCGGTTGCAGACGAGATTCCCAGCTGATGTCCAGCAGCAGCTGGGTTGCGGTGATGGCAGGATTGCGNAGATCCCGGACAGCCGTGATGCGGACAGGCTCAAGGCGAAACAGGCTGCTGTAGGTGGCGGCCTTGCTGCGAGCTCGCTGTTCNGCAGGACGGGCACGGGCGATCACGCTGCCGTTAGCCGAACGGACCTGGGCAAGGTCAAGTTGGCCGGCATCCAGGACCTGGTCCAGGGCCTGCCAGTAGATCGTCTGNAATAAATCAAGTTNCACGGGCGTNTTGTTTTCCAGCGAGGAGATCANCGGGTTGCCAGATTGACGGGCGAGTTNCTCGAGTGCCTCGTTGACTGTCATTGTGCCGGCCAGGTCGACGAGCGTTGCCGCTGAANCACTGATTGCCAGTTCCTTCTCCAGCTGTCCCCGGATCCGGCTCACCCGTTGGCGGACCTCGTCAGAAGGCAAGCGTGAATCGNCTGGCAGGAAGGAGAGAATGGATGGGCCGAGGTGAAGAAGTTCCTTTTCGGCTCGCTGCCGCTGCGACAGCTGGTTGCTGTCAAGCAGTTTGATGAGCTGGAGAACCTGCTCCTGTCNCTGCTCNCTGGCTGGTTCCTCGTCTGCAAGGAGCTGGCAGCTGCCAGGGAGAATCAAAAGCAGGAAAAGAACGATCCGCATGCTTGTCACCACCGAGGATTTGAAGGAAAGTTCAGGAGTGTCAATTGTCATTCTAGGAGTCGTACCCCGGCGCATCCAGCGATNGAGGCAGGATGATCGTTCTGGCCGACGGAATATGCCGAATTCATTGACAAANACGGATTAATTGGACCAAGATAGACAGGGCGCATATCCTTGATAAACAAGCAATTTCATCCGATCGGCTGCTGATCATGCCGTCTGGGTGAGAGCGGCCAATTCGGAGACCTTTTATAGAGCCTGAATAGCCGATTGTGCTTCTATAAAGAGCCGGTGAATATAGTTTGATTAATAAGTGAACCGATCGTTGTATGGATGTAGGGACGATTTGCCCCACTCCCAGCAGTTGCAAGATAAAAAGAGGCACTGATGTCACAGGTCGACCAGAATTCAGGATTCATCGATATTCTTCTGAAACACCAGTTGGTGAGCCAGGAGCAGGTGAGCGAGGCCAGGACAATGGCTGCCAGTGGCACCATGTCGGTTGGGGATGCACTCGTACGCCTCGGTTATTCCACGGGTGAGCAAGTTACCCAGGCGATGGCACAATTCCATGGCCTGGAATATNTCAACCTGGATGACGTNCGGATTCCCGAGCGGGTGATTGAACTGGTGCCGGAGACGATTGCCCGTGAAAATGCCACGCTCCCCCTTGCAGAAGATGATGATATTCTCAAGGTACTTCTGAGCAACCCGCTGGATATTGAGACCATCGAGAAGCTGCGATTTATTCTCAATCGACAGGTCCAGATNGCACTTGCNCCGAGGGAGAATATTCTCGAGGCAATCAATCGCTACTACGGGCAGATTGACGGTGAAAGTGCTGACTCGATGCTGCAGGAATTCACCGATACCGCCATTGACTTTACCGAGACCGATGATGGCACCGATGAACTGGGGGACGAGGATAGTGCGAGCGGGCCGATCGTGCGGCTTGTCCAGTTGATGATCAACGAGGCGGTGCAGCTGCGTGCGTCAGATATTCACGTGGAACCCTTCGAGGATCGGATTCGTATCCGCTACCGGATCGATGGTCGGCTGGTAGAGCGAGATAGCCCTCCACGGAGATTGCTCGGCGCGATTCTCTCGCGTATCAANATCCTCGCGCGTATGGATATTGCCGAACGACGACGTCCACAGGATGGTCGAATCAAGATCAGCGCAGGTGGGAAAACACTCGATCTGCGAGTCAGTGTGATTCCCAGTAGTAACGGCCAGTCGGTCGTGATGCGGTTGCTTGACCAGGACAATATCCGGGTTGGAGTGCGCCAGCTGGGTCTCTCGGAAGCGGATTACAGTATCTTCAGCGACTTGATTAAACGCCCCAACGGGATTGTCCTGGTAACGGGTCCTACCGGGTCAGGAAAAACCACCACGCTCTATGCCGCACTCAATACGCTGAATCGCCCTGATCGNAAGATCATTACTGCCGAGGATCCGGTGGAATATTACCTGCCAGGTATCAACCAGGTCGAGGTAAGACACTCGATTGGACTCGACTTTGCTCGCATTATCCGTTCCATGCTGCGACAGGCTCCGAATATCATCCTGGTGGGTGAAATGCGTGATTCNGAGACAGCATCGATGGGTATCCAGGCCTCTTTAACTGGACACTTGGTCTTCAGTACGCTGCATACGAANGATGCGCCGAGTGCTGTGACACGAATGGTGGACATGGGGGTACCGAACTACCTGGTGGCAAGCAGCGTGATTGCCGTCCTTGCCCAGCGACTGGTGCGGGTTATCTGCAACCGCTGCAAGAAGCCCTGGCAGCCGACNCAGGCAATCCTCGACCAGGCAGGNATTACACCGGAAATGGCNAAAAATGCCGAGTTTTCTCGNGGTGTTGGCTGTAATTACTGTAACAAGACGGGTTACCGTGGCCGCCTTGCAATCTTTGAGATCATGAAGATCACATCCGGAATTCGGGAGTTGATTTTCCAGAACAGTTCCTCGGTGGAGATCCGAGAAAGGGCGATCGAGGAAGGGATGAGCACACTTTATCAGGATGGACTCANCAAGGTTNTCAAAGGANTTACATCGCTCGAAGAGGTTTTCCGGATTGCCAAGAAAACTCAACAGGACGTGGAAGGCGAGGCGGTGGTGAATTAGCCTGCAGGAGGATCGAAGGATATGTTGCAAGTCCCGTCCCTGTTGATGTTTAAGTACACGAGAGATGGGTGTGAAACGATCCAGCNGAGGCGGGTGTTTGAAGTGGAGACGAGCGATTAGTGAACAGTCAGGTTTGAGTCATGCAGGGTCATTGCGAATAATTTCAGAGACGCGTGTGGTGCCAGGCCGTCCAGGCGACTGCTCGAGTTGATCAGGAGAANGAAACCATGGCAGTACTTATCGACAAGCTGTTGGAAGCCTGTGTGAAACAGGGTGCCAGTGATATTCACATTACTGTGGGCCAACCACCCGTTTTTCGGCTCCATGGTCGGATGAGGAAGCTGGAGACCAAGGTCCTGGACGGTGACGACACGGTGGCACTGATGAAGAGTATCACCCCGGATCGTTGCCAGCGGGAATTACAGGAGCAGGGGACCACCGACTTTGGCTTTGCCTTTAGCGACAAGGCTCGTTTCCGGGTCTCGGTTGGCAAGCAACGTGGCAGTATCTACATGGTGCTGCGACAGATTCCTAACGATAAGCTCACACCCGAACAGCTAGGTTTGACCGAGGTCGTCAAGAAACTTGTTCTTCGTCCCCGGGGTCTCTTTCTTGTCACTGGACCAACCGGGTCGGGTAAGAGTACCACGCTAGCGAGCCTGGTGAACTTCATCAACGAGGTTCGTGATCACCACATTATTACGATCGAGGATCCAATCGAGTTCTACCACGACCATATCAATTCGACCATCAACCAGCGGGAAATTGGTGTCGATGTGCCGTCCTTTTCCGAGGCCATCCGTCGTGCACTGAGACAGGACCCAGACGTGATCCTGGTGGGTGAAATGCGTGATCTGGAGACGATCGAGGCTGCCATCACGGCAGCGGAGACAGGACACGTTGTTTTCGGAACGCTTCATACGAATAGTGCCCAGGGAACAATCAGCCGAATAATCGATGCTTTCCCCGGGAACCTACAGGAACAGATTCGGACCCA
>PANG01000024.1 GCA_002708345.1 Planctomycetaceae bacterium
CCGCAACGACGGCAACGGGAAATTCACCGATGTCACCAGCGAGGCGGGTGTTGGACATGTCGGCTGGGATTACGGTTGTCTCTGGCTGGACGTGGACAACGACGGCTACCTGGACCTGGCGGTGACCCACTACAGCGGTGCCATTCTCTACCGGAACCGTGGCGATGGGACTTTCGAGGATCAGACAGAAGCATCCGGACTGGGCAGCATCCACCAGTTCCTGCTCGGCATGACCGCTGGCGATTACGACCACGATGGCGACCTGGACCTGTTCTTCTGCGGCTATGTTCTTTTTGACCGCGAAAAGGCCCGTAACCGGCCAATGGTCGCCGGGCGTCCGGCGGTCTGGACCAACCCGGTCTCGTACAAACCACTTCCGAGTGTCCTCATGCGCAATAACGGCGAGGGCGTTTTCGAGGATGTCACCGAGGACGCAGGAGTCGCCAACCCGGCCGGCAAGAGCATGCAGGCCCTGTTCTGTGACTTCAACAACGATGGATGGCCGGATCTCTACGTCGCCAATGACGTGGGAACTGCCGATGCGATGTTCCAGAATAACGGGGATGGGACTTTTGACGATGTCTCAACACTCTCCGGTACTTTCGACCGACGGGCCAGCATGGGTGTGGCTGTCGGAGATGTCTGGCATACCGGCATGATGGACCTGTTCACAACCCACTGGGTCAACGAGGACCATGCACTCTGGCGGAACCAGAGTGCTACCACGCCGGACAAATCCATCCTGCTCGAGGACGTCGGTCCGACAACCGGCATCCTTGATATCAAGTCGACCGCCGACGTCGGCTGGGGTATCGAGCTGATCGATTACGACAACGATGGGCACCTCGACATCATGCTTGCCAATGGAAGCACCATCGAGGATGAACTCACGCTGGAAGTGCTCGAGGATCCAAAGCTGCTTCCCCAGCGATGTCGTGTGCTGCGAAATGATGGCAAGGCCAACTTCCTCGACATCAGCAGAGGAGGGGGCAGTTTTTTTCAGCGCGAACTGGTTACCCGTGGTCTCTCCGCTGCCGACTATGACCAGGACGGCCGGATGGATGTCGCCATCGTGCTCCATAGTGGCGAGGGGACGCTGCTGCGAAACACATCCAAGGGCACCGGTAACTGGCTCCAGGTCAAGCTGGAAGGGAGCGACAGCAACCGCTTCGGTATCGGGGCCCGTATCCAGGTCACCACCCGCTCGAACACTTATACCCGCCAGTGCGTACTGAGTTCGAGTTACCTGAGCAGCAACAGCATGGTCTGGCATTTCGGGCTGGGAGATGCAGAAATCGCCGAAAGCGTGACCGTCAGCTGGCCAGCCGGCGGGGCAACTGAGCAAAAAAGTGTGAAACTGAACCAGCGAATTACGATTCAGGAGAAATAGGTTAGTCCACGATAATTGCTGGCCGATATTTCCTGTAAGATAAATTATTGTCCCCTGGATGACGAAAAAGATCGGGTCTGAAAAGGTCATCATAATGAACAAAGCCCTGCTCATCGGCGTGCCACTTGCGGCACTGCTTGCCGCTGGAGTCTTTTTCTATCCGCGTCTTCAGGATGCGAACCAGCATGGCAGCGAGCACACCGCAACGGGTGGCGAGGCCCATCATCACCCGATTCAGTACCGCAATAAAGACTCACGCGACGCCATCACCGAACCGGAATTCGTTGCCGCCGGTGAACTCCTGATCGCCGGAGGCACCAAGGGAATCGGTGTCTCGATCGATGGCGAGAGTCGCTTTTACCCTCTCTATGTCCTGCAGTATCACCAGGTGATCAACGACAAGATCGGTAACAGTGCGATCGCCTGCAGTTACTGATCGAGCGAACAAACGCTCATGGTCCATGAGCGAAAGCTAAAGAATGCGAACGACGTGATGGAGATGAGAGTCTCCGGAAAAGTTCAGGATGGCAACCTGATCATGTACGACAAGGCGACCGATTCCGAGTGGCTCCAGGAAACCGGTGAAGCTCTCACGGGAGAACAGAAAGGCGCACGCTTGACCGAGCTCGACGAAACCAAGCGAACGCTGAATGTCCGCTGGGACGTCTGGAGCAAAGAGCATCCCGAGTCCCAGGTCCTCTTCTGTGATCACTGCGAGACCCAGCAGGGTGAGCAGTAAACGTACTCCCTGCACGCGAGTCTCTCTTCTGGCCACCTCGCTCCAGGCAATTGATCCGCCATCGCGGTTTTTCTCTCCAGCGGCATGATCCGCCCTGGCTACTGGTGTAAGATCGGTGCGACAGGAATTGACCCAGATGGAGATGCCATGCAACCCTTCAAGATCATCAACCAGGGACTAGTCTTCGATGCCAGCACCGCCCCTGCGGATCGGCAGGCATGCTACTTCACCAGCCTGGCCCAACTCGACTCGGGAACCGTGCTCGCTGGCTGGCAAACGGGCCTGACCAAGCACTCACCAACCAACACGATCCGCATTGCCCGCTCGACAGACCAGGCAGAGAGCTGGCAGGGGATTCCCTGGGAATTCGAAACCTCGCTGGATGGAATCCCCGGGTCCCTGGCAGCAGCGGAAATGATCGAGGCGGAACCAGGGCGACTGCTGCTCTTTAGCACCTGGTTCGATCGATCTGATCCAGACAGGCCACTGTTCAACCCCGAGACCGAGGGCATACTTCGTTCCCAACAGATACTCGCGATCTCCACCGACGAGGGAAACAGCTGGGGCCCCTGGCAGGTGATTCCGACCCCGGGATTGACCGGCTGCGCAACAACCGGGCCTCCCATCAAGTGGCCCGACGGGACAATCGCTCATGCCTTCGAGAGTTTCAAGGAATTCGATGACCCCGAACCGGCAGTCCTTGGTGCCTGGCTTGTCACAACCAGCGATGGCGGCCGCAGCTTTGGGGCACCCTGGCTGATTGCCCGGGATCCGGCGGACCAGGTTTACTACTGGGACCAGCGACTCTTTGCCGGTGAAGAAGCAGGAGAGTTCCTGGCACTTTTCTGGACCCATGACCGGGCGGGCCAAAAAGACCTTGATCTTCACCAGCTCCAGGCCTCGCTGGCCGATGGCAGCCAGGCTGCCGCAAAGCCCCGGCCTACCGGCATCCCGGGCCAGATTGCCTCGGCAGGCATCACCACTGACGGTCGCCTGCTGGCCTTTATCGTGGACCGGGGAAATCCTGGCACGATGACCCTCTGGCAATCAGACGACGATGGCAGCAGCTGGCCGAAAGAGGCCTGCCTGGTGGTCCATGTTCACGATGAACAGGCAGCGATCAGCCAGGGCACGGAGGACATTGACTTTGCAGAGTACTGGGAGGACATGGGCAAGTGGAGCTTCGGCCACCCGACCATGATCCCACTTGAGAACGGGGAGTGGCTGCTTGCTTACTATGCCGGTACTCCAAAGGCGATGAGTATCCACTGGGCAAAGATCGGCTGACTATCCTGTTAAGATAGTTCAACCAACTTCTCCCAAGACAAGGACATACCGAAAATGACAGAAATGAAGATCTGTCCCCAGTGTTCGGAGGAATCAGAATCGCAATTCAATCACTGCTGGAATTGTGGTACTTCCCTGGATCCGGAAAATGACTCCGTTGATCAAGCAGCCGACATGGAATTAGAGGACATCCATATTCAGCCAACCGTGGAAAAAGTATCGACCGGATCTTCCCTGGGATGGTCCGTGTTTGCATTACTGCTGTTTTTCCCCACGGGGCTCATGGCCGTCCTTTACTCGTCTATTGCTGAGATTACCTTCATGCACGAAAAAATGTCGAAAGCACAGCAGTATGCAAATCGGGCGCAGACCTGGCGAATTATCACTTACCTGGTCTTCATCGTTGTCCTGTTTTTCACGTGCGTCAGTTTAATGTCCTATTAATGTCCCGTTTCTGACAACCGGATTGGACTTGCCACCAAGACTGCATCCGCGCACAACTGGCCGGCTGACAACCTGGAGTCCATTTTTTTCTGGGAACTATTCTGATGAGATGGTCATGCTCCTGCTGTTTCCTGGTGGCTGTATCCCTCACGCTCCCGGCAGCCGCCCAGCAGGCTCCCGGACAAAAGGAAAACATCTCCGCCTCGCTGCCTGGCAACCAGATAGCCCGCGTGATTGCCACGCTGCCGGCGATCACCACTTTCCAGGCCAGCCCATCCGACCGCTTCCTTGTCGACCTGGCCAGCGTCCGCCGGGGACATCCCTATCGCGGCCGGCGGGCCGAACGTCCCCACACGGGAGGGCACGTCTATTTCACACTTGACAGGCTGCCACTGCAGGCAGAAAAGGTGAATTCCTACCCGCCGATCTATGCCGTGGCGGACGGCGTGGTGACACGGATCGACTACTCCTTCCGGCTCCGTGAGATGTTTGAACCGGCGCTCAAGGAGCGGGTCGCCAACGAGCGATACGGGATCGGCCTCGCATTCGCTCGCGAGGGAAATACCGCCATTACCTTCCATTACAGCATCGAGCCCTTCATTAATCCGGACAACAAGGACTTTTACCGCCCCTTCCTGATGGTCAAGCCGGGCGACCGCGTCAAGAAAGGGGATGTGATCGCCAGGATGTACCTGCCTAACAACGTGAAGCTGGCCGAGAAGTCCCATATTCACTTCAACCTCAACCGCAGCGGGGGTGGCGGATTCGTGGCTCCCGCGATTTTCAACCAGGAGATCGTGCGGGAATTCCATCGCCGCTGGAATCTCTTCTCCAACGACCCCGATGCCCCGATCCCTCCCTGCATGGGCTACAAGCTCGAGGCAGACGAGAATCCATTCCAGCGAAAACCCGCCGACCGCCTGTAACTGCCAGGATATAACCGATGCAAAGAAGTAACGACCGTTTTCTGACAACGCATGTGGGCAGCCTGGCGCGTCCCCAGGAACTGCTCGAGTCCATGCTCTCCAGGCAGCGGGGTGAGGAGCATGACGAGCAGCAATTCCAGGCCCTGGTCCAGGAGGCCGTGGGGGACGTCGTTCGCCGCCAGAGCGAGGCGGGGATCGATGTGATCTGTGACGGGGAACAGGGCAAGGCAAGTTTCCTGACTTACGTCTCCGAGCGGTTAAGTGGTTTCGAGGCTCGTGACGAGGAAGGGGAGGATCTCTGGAAAGAGTCCCGTGAGACCCTTGCCTTTCCGGAATTCTACGAGGCGCACAAGCGGTACCGCGAGGGAATCGTCGCCAGCCCGGTGCAGCTGGTCTGCACTGGCCCGCTCACCTATACCGGGCAGGAGGCGCTCCAGAGGGACATTGCCACGATCAAGGCGGCAGCGGCGGAAGTGGCAGCGGAAGAAGTTTTCATGACCGCCATCTCGCCATCGGACATTGAAGGCCAGCAGGCAAACGAGTACTACGCCAGCGAGGAAGAGTACCTCGAGGCCATTGCCGACGCGATGCACGAGGAATACAAGGCGATCGTGGATGCGGGACTACTCCTGCAGGTCGACGACCCGCGTCTGCTGACTTACTACATTTCCCGGCCCGACATCGACGTGGCAGGCTGTCGCCGCTGGGCCGAGCAGCGCGTCGAGGTACTGAACCATGCCCTGCGCGATATTCCTCCCGAACGAGTTCGCTTCCATACCTGCTATGGGATCAACATCGGCCCGCGCGTGCACGAGATGAACCTTGCGGACATTGTGGACATCATGCTGCGGGTGAACGCCGGGGCCTATTCCTTCGAGGCCGGCAACCCTCGTCACGAGCACGAGTGGAAGGTCTGGGAGGATATCGAGGCTCCCGAAGGAAAGATCCTGGTGCCCGGTGTGATCTCACACTCCACCCCCCTGGTAGAGCACCCGGAACTGGTTGCCCAGCGGCTTGTTCGCTTTGCCAGCGTGGTAGGCAGGGAAAACGTGATTGGCGGGAGCGACTGCGGATTCTCATCCTTTGCCAATACCGAGCCGGAGATTCACCCCTCGATTGTCTGGACCAAGTTTGCTGCGCTTGCCGAGGGAGCACGAATTGCTTCCCAACAACTGTGGTAACTGCCTATCATGGAGAGATCTAACCACTGCCTGAAAGATCCAGAATGATGAAGAAATTCCTGAATTCACTTCTACTCGGCTGCCTGCTACTCGCGGCAGCCCCTTTTGCCGCTGCCCAGGAAACGACCACGCCCGGGTTCTACAAGGATCTCTTCATGAGCAGTGGAGTGAACCTGAGTAGCCGCAAGACACTACCCGCTGCCGAGTCGCTGGGACTGTCGTACGAGTACTACGCCGGGAAGGATACCGAGATCCAGACGAGACTCTACAGCGGTAGCGAGCAGGATACCAACGGGGTTTTGCTTTACCCGGACGGAGCACCCAGGTTTCGCATGCTATACGTCAACGGCGGTGGAGCAACACTGCATGGCAAGTCACTCGAGCTCTCCGGCCGCCAGGTGCTGCGCCAGTTTTACCGGGCTGGTGGAAGTTACTGTGGCAGCTGCGCAGGCTCCTTCCTTAGCGGCCGCAACGTGGATGCTCGCGAGGACCGGCGGCTCGGCTACCTCCACATCTTCCCGTACAACACCAGTAACACCGGTCTCAAGAAAGAACGGGTCGGGCACGCGATCCCTGAAAAATCGCCGCTTACCAGGTACCGTGATTTTGGCGGTGACCAGTACGTGGCGGATATCTACCACAACAACGGAAACTGGCTCTCGCTCAAGGAGGGCCCGCACCTGGCGGACACCGAGATCCTGGCCACCTACGACACACCGGGGAAGCGGCCACACGAGGGAGCTGCCATCTGGGCCTACAAGACAAAACCCCAGGAGGGTCGGATTATCAATATTGGTTCCCACCCGGAGGGAATCGCCGAGGGGGAAAGGCTCGAATTGACCGAGGCCTGTTTCCTCTATGCACTCGATGGCGTCGGCACACCGACCATCAAGGGGACGCTGCTTGCGGGAGAAACTCGTGTGATGGATCGAGAGACCAGCGACGATGATCCCGCGCACACCCGGATCGGAGATCGCCAGTATCATCACTTCCGGTTTGAAGTCGCTGCCAGCGGGACGCGCGTATCCATCACGCTGGAAGGAGAGGCGGGAATTGACTACTCGCTGTTCCTCCGAAAAGGGTCACCTGCTTTCCAGGGCCAGGCTGATTTTGCTGATGCCTCAGAGGGGCACCGCAAGACGCTCCGTAAATCACTTTCCGCGGGAAGCTGGTTCGCCAGCGTTCAGTGTGTGAGCGTTATCCAGGCTGAAAAGGACGAGAGCGAGAGCCATTACGTCTACTCGGGAGAGACTCGCCTGCTCAACGGTGTCGCTTACACGCTTCGCATGGACCAGAAGCTCCGCCGCACGCGCCGGGAGATCACCAGCGTCTCCTCACGCTAAGCCGCGCCGCTGCAGGCTGTCACACATGGAGTACGTCAGGACAATGCCGGGAGAAGAGAAGAATCGAGCCAAACCCGATTTTTCCCGGCGGTTATTTGGCGACTCCAGGGGAGTGGTTTACGATGACACTCTCCCTCTAACGGCAAGTGATTGAAACGTCTATGTGATAAAGATCATGAGCAGAAGCTGGACATCTCGAATTGCTGCTGTGGCAATGACCGTTCTCCTGGTCGGTTCAGCATCACTCACTGCCCAGCAGGGACCCGCCGACGGCCAGTGGCCCTATTACGGGGGAGACGCGGGGAGCACCAAGTACTCTGCACTTGACCAGATCACGGCAGAAAATGTTTCGACGCTGAAAACCCAGTGGTTCTGGAGTTCTCCCGAAAACGCCAGGATCAAGGAAAACCGGCGGCTTGGCAGCTTTGCCTATGAACCAACACCGCTCTTGATCGACAACGTGCTCTATGTCTCCAGCTCTCACTGTGACGTGATTGCCATCAACCCGGTCACCGGGAAGGAAATCTGGAGCCATGACACGGGAAGCTGGAAAGCAGGTCGGCCCACGAACATGGGTTTTGTACATCGTGGGGTGGCTTACTGGGCAGACGGTGACGACAAGCGTGTTTACATTGCCACCGGTGATGCGCACCTGGTCGCCCTGGCGGCCAGCACCGGGGAACCGATCCTGGAGTTTGGTGAGAAGGGGCGCGTCGACCTGACCAAGGGGCTCCGGCGGACCGTTTCCCGGCGACTTTATGCCGTCACCTCACCCCCGATCGTATGCCGCGGATCGATTGTCGTCGGTTCATCGATCAGTGACGGTCCCACGCACAAGGAAATGCCACCGGGAGACGTGCGGGGATTTGATGTCCGCACCGGCGAACAGAAATGGGTTTTCAAGACCATCCCGGAGGCAGGAGAATTTGGTGTGGAGACCTGGGAAAAGGACTCCTGGAAGTACACCGGGAATGCCAACTGCTGGACGCTGATGAGCGCCGACCAGGAACTGGGATATGTCTACCTGCCACTCGGTACCCCGACCAATGACTGGTACGGCGGCCACAGGCACGGGGACGGGCTTTTCGGAGAGAGCCTGGTCTGTGTCAATGCGGAAACCGGCAAGCGGGTCTGGCATTTCCAGCACGTACACCACGGCGTCTGGGATTACGATTTCCCTGCCGCCCCGGCACTGGTGGATATCACCGTCGACGGCAAGAAGATTCCGGCACTGGCCCAGGTCACCAAGCAGGGCTTCTGCTGGGTACTCGACCGCAGCACGGGCAAGCCAGTCTGGCCGATTGAGGAGAGGCCGGTTCCCCAGTCAACAGTGGCCGGTGAAAAGACAGCCGCAACCCAGCCCTTTCCTACCAAGCCACCTCCGTTCGAGGTCCAGGGAGTCCATGAAGACGACCTGATTGATTTCACCCCGGAACTGCGAGCAACGGCCAAGAAGATTCTTGAGGCGTACAATGTTGGTCCACTCTACACACCACCCGCGGTAGACAAACCCACTGTCTACATGCCTGGCTGGGGTGGCGGGGGGAACTGGATGGGCTGCACCGTGGATCCGGAGACCAGCATGGTCTACATCCCCAGCATGCGGAGCCCGATTGCCCTGCAACTGGCCAAGCCGGATGCTGCCCGCTCCAATTTCGACTATATCGGCAGGATCAGCCATGGTGTCCCAGGCCCCAAGGGACTGCCCCTCTTCAAGCCACCCTATGGCAGCATCACTGCCATTGATCTGAACACCGGTGAGATGCGCTGGAAGATCCCTCTCGGAGATGGCCCTCACGACCACCCGTTGCTCAAGGAGATGAACCTGCCACCCATGGGAGACAGCGGTCGCGCCTTCGTGTTGACCACCCGTTCGCTGTTGCTGGTTGCCCAGGCTGCCAGGCCTCCTCGGCTCTATGCCTTTGACAAGTCCTCCGGCAAGGAAATCGCGAGGAAGGATCTTGCGGCGACTCCCAGTGGTGCCTTAATGACGTACATGTCCGGGCAGAAGCAGTACATTTCCATCCCGGTCGGAGGACAGCTCGGTTCCGGGCTACTGACGCTGGCACTGCCGGATTGATTTCACCATCGTGAGAATTACGAAGGGAGCCTGTCACCATGGGTTACCATCACTGCAATTCCCTCTTCAACCGGACCTCGCTCAGCGCGCTGTTCCTCTGTCTTGTCGCCTCGCCCCTTACCGCCCAGTTGCCACGCGACTGCGTGATGCTCTACAAGCTGAAGATCCCGGAGAAGCAGAAGTCGGTGGACCTCTGTCCGGTACACCTGAAACCGTCGGATCCCAAGCTCCCGAGCTGGACCTACAAGGGGCTCACCTATCGGGGACACAAGGCAGATGCGCAGGCAACCTTCATGAAGGCCCCGGAGAAGTATGCCGAGCTGGCTCGCTACAAGCGATGGGAAAACAACTTCGCGAGCTCCATGAGCATGATCTGGTGCCCGGTCACCGACGAGGTGAACCCGGGAGGTGGCCTGTTGTGGAAACGACTGGGCCTGCAGTGGGAAAGCTGCTGCAAGTTCTGTAACGAGGATGTGCAGGACAACGATTTCCCAAGCGCCTTGAAACTTCTTAAAGAACGGGCGCTGCTGGCCTACAAGGCAACCGGGGGGCATTATGCCACACTGAAGGAAGGCGAGAGCCCGGTAGTAAAAGCTATTCGTGCCCCTCCCGAGGCAGAGCTTCAGCGACTACTCTACGTCGCCTCTCCCGGTATCCGTAACTACCTTGAGTTTGGTGGACATGGTGTGCTGGTCTTCGACATGGACCAGGACCACAAGTTCGTCAGGCGGATTCCCATTGGCGGTCTGAATGAAGAGGGCAAGCCACTCAACATCAAGGGTGTCTGTGCCAGCGAGCATGTCGGGCGACTGTTTGTCAGCACGCTCCGGCACCTGATCTGCCTGGACCTGGTGACGGACAAGGTGATCTGGGAAAAGACCTTCGAGGCCGGTTGCGATCGCATGTCGATCTCACCCGATGGCACGAATATCTATCTTCCCTCGCTGGAAAAAGATCACTGGAAAGTGATCGATTCGATCAGTGGCAACGAGATTGGCCGGGTCACACCCCGCTCGGGTGCCCATAACACGGTCTACGGCCAGGACGGCAAGAGCGTTTACCTGGCTGGACTTCGCTCACCACTTCTGGCCGTCGCGGAGACCAAGGGGCACACGGCACGTGGGCAGGTTGGTCCTTTTAGCGAGAACATCCGTCCCTTCACGGTCAACAGCGCGCAGACCCGTTGTTACGTGAACATCAACAAGCTGCTGGGATTTGAAATTGGCGACCTGACCACCGGTAAGATGCTGCACCGGGTTGAGGTCNAGGGTTTCGAGANNGGAGCGATCAANCGGCACGGNTGCCCCAGCCACGGCATTGGACTGACACCGGACGACAAGGAGATCTGGGTCAGTGACGGGGCAAATTCNCANGTGCATGTTTTNGATGTCACCNGCGANCCTCCCAGCCAGGTCGCCAGCATCAAGCTTCGGTACCAGCCCGGCTGGGTCACCTTCAGCATCGATGGCACCCTGGCCTATCCTTCCACCGGCGANGTGATCGATCGCGAGACTCGCACGATTATCGCTCGCCTNCAGGACGAGAAGGGNCGTCCGGTGCAAAGTGAAAAGATGCTGGAGATCGACTTTCGTGGCAACCAGCCGATGAAGGCCGGTGACCAGTTCGGCTTCGGCAGGCTGGCAGCGGAAGAAGAGTAAGCCAGCGGGCACTAGTTNGGATACTGGTACTGCCGGGTCGACTCGATCAATGGTTTCAGCTGTTCCATCGTCCAGGGAACGACACGAAACCGCTCCTCGCTATAAAGCGGCAGATGGTCGGGGGTCTTCTTTGGCATTTCGGGGATCCTCTAGTACCGGCCTGGTTTACTCGACCAGCTTCAGTTCCAGTTTCAATTGCCGATCACCACGNACCACCGTAAGGGGGAGTCGCTCTCCCACCTTGTAGTTCAGCTTGAGGTNGACACTAAACTGGCCTGGCGTCATCTCGATCGCCTTGCCGTCGAGGCGGACAACAAAGTCCCCCTCTCGCAGCCCGGATTCGTAGGCGGAACGTCCCCCCGGCGAATTACGGTTGATCCACTTCACCTTGAGGGCCGCCGTTTTCCCGTCGAGTCCCAGTTTCTTGATCTCGGCCGCCGTCGCCTGGGGCGCCCAGACTCTCAACTTCGGGCTAACAGACCAGATCGATCCTCGCCAGGAAATATCTGTCTTCTTCCAGCCTGTCCCCAGCACCAGGGTCTTGATCCCGGCCTGGCTCCCGGTAACCTGCACGCTTCGAGTATCGTAAGGCAGCTGGTGCAGCACCCACTGGATATCAGCGATCGAGGTGATTGCCTGTCCATTCACATGCGTGATCGATTCCCCGGTTGCCAGGCCACTGGCTGCTGCCGAGGTACCGGCCAGGACCTTCTTGATCCGGCGGCCGTCATTTCCATCCACGACCAGGCCAATATTCTCCGGCAGGGGATAACGCCAGATCTTTTTCGAAAGAAGCGTGCCCGCCTTGCTGTACTGGTTGTTCTGGGCATCGTGNATGTTGTGGCAGTGNATACAGTTCTTGCGAGTTGTCTCCCCNACAAAACGCTGCTTGTTCTCCAGGCCGGGCATTTCCAGGGCAGTCTTGTATGGCAGGCGGGGGCCTCGCTTGTCGCGCAGCTCGGCCTGGTTCCCCGGGTAACCCTTGTGAAGTTCGAGAACTCGCAGCATCGTCTGCTTGAGCCCCTCGACCGAGTTATAGGCATCTGCCCCGGCGGCACTCTGCGTGCCATAGCGGGCATAGACNACACCATCGGCATTAATNAACATGGCCGCCCAGTTAAGGTCGTGATCAAACTGGAACAACGAGAGGTCCACTCCCTTCATCTCGACCTGCCGGACCGGGATAAAGTGCTTGACTGCCAGCTCGCGGATGATGTCACTTCCCTTGGCAACCTCTGCATCGAAGGCCATGCAATCCTCGCAGGGGACGCAGCGAAAGGTAACAAACAGNGGCTTGTTCTGCTGTCGAGCTTCCTTCATCGCCGCCTGGATATCGTTATACATCCAGAATTCTGATCCCAGGCCATTTTCATCATCCAGCACCGTAGCCAGCTTGGGGGGGGCAGCCATGATGGTGGAAAGGCAGCTTGCCAGGATCATGATCGACAGGATCCACGCAGAACGGTTCATAGTTACCACCACAGGACAGAGACAAGGGATGTTCTCATTATAGGTCGTCAGGATTCCATTNTCGCCGAAGGCCACTTTACCCGCCCTCGTCATCTTCCTTCATGCGCTTCGTCCAGGGCAGCCAGTTCCAGAACCAGGCNATGATCGGCCCGGCGACTTCCCGCCCGGCCAGGTAGAGTCCGGCGTACTGGATGCCATAGCANAAAACCAGCACCCCCACACCGACNTACCACTTGGCCCCTTTGGCAAGGGGAAGAAACGCGACTGCAGGAATCGCAAAAAATATCAGGAAGGAAAGGACAACCAGGACGATACCGAGCTTGGCTCTTTTTCCCAGTCGGCGACGTCCTGCTGGCTCAGCAGATGCAGTATCTGTCGTATCTGGCTCGCTGTTCATGTTCCAGATCCTCATCGCNTATCCGTTTATCGGTTTAAGCCAGGACATCCCTGATCACNTTACCGGCAACATCGGTGAGGCGAAAATCNCGGCCATTGTAGAAATAGGTNAGCCTCTCATGGTCCAGGCCCATCAGGTGGAGGATCGTGGCGTGCAGGTCATGCACCTGCAACCGGTTGACTGCCGCCTTGTGTCCAATCTCGTCTGTCTCCCCGTAGGAGACTCCCCCCTTGATACCCCCCCCTGCCATCCAGACCGTGTTGGCATGAGGATTATGGTCCCGGCCGGGCTTGGCACCAGGCTGGGAAATCGGTAACCGTCCGAATTCACCACCCCAGACCACCAGCGTGTTCTTGAGCAGGCCCTGTTGCTGGAGATCCTCAAGCAGACCGGCAACCGGGCGATCCGTCTCACCCGCGAACTGCGTGTGGTTCCCCTTGATATCGACATGCCCATCCCAGCTACGAGCATTCTCGTTACCGCCGGAATAGAGCTGGACGAAACGGACTCCGCGCTCGACCATCCGCCGTGCCACCAGGCATTGCCGGGCAAAGTGATCACATTCCGGACGGCCAATTCCATAGAGGTCCTGGATATGCTGGGGCTCCCGCCCGATATCCAGCGCCTCGGGAGCCGCAGACTGCATCCGGTATGCCAGCTCGAAGCTCTTGATCCGCGCCTCGAGTTCCTGGCTGCTTCCGGTCTGCTGCAGGTGCCGACGATTCAAGCGAGCCAGCAACTCCAGCTGCCGCTGTTGCTGCTCGGTCGTCACACTCTTTCGTGGCGTGAGGTTCTGGATCGGTTCCCCCTGCGAGTTGAGCCATGTCCCCTGGAAGGAACCGGGCAGGAACCCGGAGCTCCAGTTAAGCGAGTGCCCCTTGGGAAGGCCCCGGCCCTTGGGATCCGACATCACGACAAAACCAGGCAGGTCCCGGTTTTCCGACCCCAGGCCATAAGTGACCCAGGACCCTACCGAGGGAAAACCCATTCGAGGCAAACCGCTGTTCATCATNAACAGCGCCGGNCTNTGNTTGTTTGACTCGGAGTAGAGTGAGTGAAGGAAAGCCATCTTGTCGACATGCCTGCTGAGCTGTGGAAAAATGCTCGACACCCACTTGCCACTTTCCCCNTACTGCTTGAACTCAAAAGGCGACTTCATCAGGGGTCCAACCTGGTTGCTGAAAAACCCGGTGGTCTTGTCAAAACCCTTCAGCTCACTGCCGTCCCGACGGGCCAGTTCCGGCTTGTAATCCCAGGTATCCACCTGGCTGTGCCCCCCGTTCACAAAAATCCAGATCACCGAGGTCGCCCTGGAAGGAAAATGCGGCTGGCGTGGGGAGAGTGAATCCTTGGAATCGACATCCGGGTCGGCTCCCAGCAATCCCTGCTCCTGTAACAGGCAACTGAGTGCTGTCATTCCCAGTCCTGCACCGCACTGGTTGAGCAGCTGCCGGCGGGAAAATGAAGACGCTGGATCGTACATTGTTAANCGTTTCACTTGTCGTTCTTGATCAGGGGATGTAAATGAACTCGTTGGTACTCAACAGGACCAGGCAATAATCAACCAGTGCCTGGTCCAGCTCGTCGGCGTGGTCCTCCAGGTATCCGATACCATCCTCAAGATCCTCCGCCGACGGCACGCGTCCGTAAGCTCGCATATAGGCATCCTGGATTGCTTCCTGGTACGACTCCTTCAGACGGGGGCGAACGGCCAGGGCAAGTCCCTCGGCACAGGCATGCACCTGGGGACTNTTCATGAANACCAGGGCCTGGGGAGAGACCGTGGTGGTTGGCCGNGCACCAAGACTNCTAAGTGCGTCGGGCCAGTCAAAAACTCGCAGGAANGGNACNAGCTGGCTGCGTTTGACCTTGAAATAGATACTCCTGCGGCGCATGGAAGCATCGAGCGTGCCAGGACCATACATCGTCGTGTCGAGAATCCCTCCTACTGCCAGCAGGTTGTCGCGAATGACCTCCGCTTCCATGCGGCGACGGTTAAAATGGCCCAGCAGCTGGTTCGTCGGATCTCGTTTCTCGCTCGAGGCAGATGCCTGGTGAGACAGCTGGTAGGCCTTGCTCAAGAGGATCATCTTATGAAGCCGTTTTAAACTCCAGCCATGCTCGACCAGGTCTGNCGCCAGCCATTCCAGTAACTCCGGGTGGGTTGGAGTATCCCCCTGGACACCAAAGTCATTGATCGTGCCGACAATCCCCTGTCCCATGTGATAGTGCCAGATGCGGTTCACGATNACCCGTGCCGCCAGGGCCCCTGCCCCTTTCTCGATATCGGTCATCCAGTGGGCCAGTCCGCTACGACGGTGCGAGGTCCGGGCCGAGGCTCCCGACTCCGGCCGGGGTACGATCCACGATTCCGCGCCGTCCGGTGAGCGGGTGAGAATATCCAGGAACCCCTGGGATGCCTCTCCCTTTTTCTGGGAAACATCTCCACGGGCCAGGAAATGAACTTGTTCATAGAAATCCGGAATCGAACCATCTGATGTGTGCAGCCGCATCGGCTTAAAACCCTCGCTGGTAACCTGCATCGTCTCGACCTGGTTGTCCATCATCATTTTCTGGATCGTCGCCTTCTGCTCCTTCAACTGGAGGTCCTCTCTCAGGAACCAGCGCCTGGCTGCCTCCTGGAGTTCTTTCTCCAGTTCACCAGGTGACTTTTTCTCCATCACCAGTGCCGTGATCGCCTGCCTTTCTTTCTCGTCCTTGATCTCCGGAAGCGATTCTCCGCTCTCCTGTTCTATCCGGGCCCAGGTCGCGAGTGCTTCCTGCCAGCCCTGCTCACGGGCACTCACCTGCTGGCGAAGGGCCTTGATCTCTTCGAGCACCACCAGGGCCTGGTCGGTTCCGGAGACCGGCCCTGTGCANACCTCGATCTCGCTCCGCACCGTGGTGGAAAAAGCCGAGAGCAGCCGGTAATAGTCGGCCGTGGGGATGGGGTCATACTTGTGGTCATGGCAGCGGGCACAGCCGATGGTCAGGCCGAGCATGCTTGTACCGGTCGTCGCCAGCATGTCATCGAGGGCATCATAGCGAACTCTTTCNGCCTCGCTGATCGTGATCTGCGTGGGAAAAACGCCGGCACCTAAAAAACCGGTGGCNGCCAGGGCCATNGCATCGTTGGGTGCAAGTTCATCTCCAGCCAGCTGCCAGCGAAGGAACTGGTCATACGGCAGATCCTCGTTGAAAGCCCTGATAACGAAATCCCGGAAGTGGTAGGCGTGATTTCTGTCGGTGTCGTGTTCAAATCCGTGGCTCTCGGCAAAGCGGGCAGTATCNAGCCAGTGACGTCCCCATCGCTCTCCGAAATGCTCACTCTCAAGCAACCGGTCAACGACGGCTTCATAGGCTGNCCCCCTGTCATCTTCAGCAACAAAGGCCTCCACTTCCTGGGGAGTCGGCGGCAAACCGACCAGGTCAAAGTAGACACGGCGAATCAGCACGTGGCGATCTGCCTCGGGGGCAGGAAGCACGCGATGTTGTTCCATCTCTCGCTGCAGGAAGAGGTCGATAGGCGTGTGCGCCCAGCCCTTTTTTCGCACGCGGGGAAGTGCTGGCTGCCCGAGTGGCTGGAAAGCCCAGTACTGACGATCCTCGGACGTGACCAGGAGNTCATCACCCTGCTTCTCCAGTTCCTCGANCAGCGGACGGTCATAGGCTGCTCCCAGGTCAATCCAGCGACTCACCAGTTCGATCATCTCGTCCCCGATGCGGGGCTGCTGCAGCGGCATATGAGGTTCCTGCTCGTGCATCAGCAGCTGGACCAGCGAACTCTCGCTCCCGGAACCAACGACGACCGGTGAATCGTAGTTCTCACCACCCCGGAGTAGCAGCTCACGCGTAGCCAGGTTAAATCCCGAGCGTGTTTTCTCACC
>PANG01000025.1 GCA_002708345.1 Planctomycetaceae bacterium
CTTACCGGTACCGCCCGGGCCATGTCCCCGGCCGCTTCCTCTGCCCGGCGGACCTTGGCAATCGCATTTTCCACGACGTCCGGATCTGCTTTCTTGACCGGCACCACCTGTGTCGCATCACCAGAACGCCTCGCTGGCTTGTCCAGGCTGCGGGCAACCTGTAGCCAGGATCGTGTGAGGTCATCCGTGCCGGAGACCTGCAGTCGCCCAGTACGACGGTCAAGCTGCATCTGTCGTGGTTGGCCACCAACCGCGGGAAGCTCGATCGTGGCAATCGCCCCACTTGGATCGGTGCCTACTCCCATTTGACCTCCAAGCATCCCGCGCAGGGCGGTTTCAAACTGCCGCCAGGTGAGGTTCTGCAACATCATCTCGTTGACTTCAGGCGCCCCCGTCACGACCGGGGCAGGAGCCGGTGTAGCCACACCCATGAGCTTGTCGACCTGCTGGTGAACTGCAGCCGGACCGACAACAACCACCTGGCTTGTACGCGTATCGGGGACAACTCGAACTCCCATGGCGGCGGGGAAACGGCGTGCCAGTTCCGCTGCAATTGCTTCCACCTGCGCCGGGTCAACCCGGTAGCCCTTCACACGGTTTTCAGTGGCGGGGGTTTTCGGAGTTACTGCGGACGATGCGGGTCGGTCGATTGCCGTCAGCATCTGGGATGTAATTTGCTGGGCACGTTCGTCCCCCTTGACGATGATCTGATTCTTTACAGGGTCAATGTAAACCTCTGCCGTGCCAGGCGTGATCATCTTCTGGATCTGGTTGGCCGCCGCCGTGGCATCCACGTGCTGCAGGCTATAAGCGCGCAACCCCGTTGTCGGCGCAGATTGCTGCGCCATGAGATGACTGGAAATCACCAGGGCACATACCACTCCCAGTGAGATAATTGGATTTGGGTGAGACTCAGCCACTCTTTGGTATCTCAACACGACGTATCCCCTGATCTTAGGTGAACGCCCCTGCTTCCCCGGAGTACCCAGGTTTGCAGCATCGCATGGGCGCAATATCTAGTACTTTCATTACCATCGGCATAACCGGCCCCTTCGATGAACAAGAGGTAGCAAGAAAGAGGGGGAATAAAGTATGCCCTTTTCTCCGAAAATCTCGGGAATGTGCACCCGGATAAAGAGATTCCGGTCCCCATGAAACGAGGAGATGAGAGACGCAACAGGGACTAGCGAGAATCGTCGTTCCCGGTTGTCGTCCTGCTGCCCACGCTTGTCAGCCTGGTTGCTTCCGACAGATTCTGACCACGCTTGATAACCAGGGAAGAACCTTCCTCCGTATCAATCTGGAGGGTCTTGAAAGTGATTTCCTTGACGACTCCGATAACCGTACCAACCTGCACCTCGTCACCGATATGCAGCTTGAGTACCTCGCCAGCCTCACGTCGCAGGATCCAGGCCTCCACCGTGTTACCGATCTGCACGGTACCAGTAAAGAAAGCGAGCTGGGCATTATCGAAGCGTGGGGGAGCCTTGGGGCGGGCAACTGGCTCTCGTTCCGGTCGAAAGCGAAGCGTGTATGTCCGTTCAGCCGTCTTGGCCGGGAATCCACTATCCGTCACGAGTACCGTCAACTGGTAGGACTTCTCCTCATCACTTCGCAGACTCACACTCCCGCTCCGGCTAATCACCGGAGCCGGATCCAGGTCGGTCTTGACCAGCTCGTAACTGGCAATTCTCTGTTCCCGCTCCTGGGCATTGGCATTGATCGTGAACCGCTCATTCTTGCCTACCTCGAGCGGGACGATACTACTTCCACTGAACGTCGGCTTCTTGTTTGGAGGCCCAAACAGGTTCCGCCGCACGATGGACGCGACATAGGATTCCAGGTCCGACTTCTCCAGGACATCCTCCACGGGTTCCTTTCCTGGCCAGTTTTCGGTCGTTGCCGGGGCATCGACCATGCCAATCGCCTCGATCGTGGCAGTCAACATCATTTCGTTACTCTTGCCAGGCGTCAGGTTCAACTCCTGCACTCGGTGCAGGATCGGTGCCGAATAAAAGGCATGAAGAAACCCGACTCCCTTTTTCAGGTCCGTTTTTCCGGTAATACGAAAACTGTGCCGAAAGTACGTCTTGCCGACCGATGCAGCAGATCCGGAAAGGATAACGAAGTCTTCCAGGTCGGTATCCCTGGCAAGCTGAATCAACCAGGACTTGTACTGTGTCTGGGCGCGATCCGGGTCACTGGACAAGGACCGTTGCATCTTNTCACGGAGAAANCTCCCGTCGAGGTTCATNCGCCTGAGCGTTCGCCCCTTCTGGTCAACAGCATCCTGGGCTGTCGTTAAATCGGTTGCCAGGTTNCCAAAGANGCTGNAAANNGAACTNCCCACGGCGTACAGGAGCATCAGGCCAAAGCAGGCCGCCGTAATCGTNAAGAGAAATCGTTCACGTNCTGACATCAGTTCAATTCCCTCCCCTGTGCTGTCCCGGTCTGTGCCGAAGCATCCGATCCAACAGCCTCNTCCNCCGCTTCCTCAGCAGCCGGCGTCATCTGTTTCACTTTCCGGCTTCGGTTTGAATTTCCGCGGCAGGACATCAACGGTCTGCTTGAAACGGGTCTTGTAATTCGGATCATCCTCGTCCGGCTTGATTCCATCACTGCGGACCGCAGCGAAGTAACGCCGCAACTCGTTCTCCATCGGCCCCACTTTTTCCGCAGCACTGACGTTGACATCCATACTGATTCGCCCACCGGCACCCGTCGGGTTTGAGAGGTGCATGTTTCGAACAATCGCATCATCTGATGAGGGAAAATGGTCCGACAGAAGCGAGATCTCGTCCAGCCAGACGACATTCGTATCGACAAAGGTCTCGATCAACTTGCGTTTGGCACCAATCGTCGCCGCGTCAGTGATTTGCTTGTCCAGCTCAACGGACTCTGCCACTATCTCACTCACTGCGCCTGACTTGACGTAGTAGAGAGAGCCAACCAGGACTGTCACGACCGCGAGGCCGACAAACGAGAGAAGACCATAACGCACGGTCTTTTCACCACGTGTCGCCACACGTGGAGGCTGCCGGGGATTCAGGAAATCCAACGCCGGTGGCTGGCCGGCCGCCTCATCGGCCAGCAACCCCAGGAGTGCTGTAAAACGTTCAGGATGGTCCGGTGCTGTTCCACTGTAGTCAAACTGGTCGAGACAGTCGTAAAGCTCCACCGAAAGATCCAGACCGTCTGCCAGTTGCTCGGCAAGCTGGCTGTCGGATCCAAGAAGCACGACCTTCTCAACATGGCCTCCTGAGAGCTGGTTATTCGCTGCCACGATGGTACGACGAATTTCTCCCTGGAGNAGCGAAACATTGATCGTGCCTGGNGGCGACTGGGAGTCCCCTCCCATCACCATTTCATCGTCAGCAATGNCTGGATTGTCCGTCGCTTCACCCGCCTGGCTGCCAGGTGGACTGAGCCGGGGAAGACGTGCGTTTCGAGAGAGCACCGCCTGCCTTTGATGAACGACCGTAAGATCCACTTCCTGGTCCAGCAGGTCTACCAACAGGCTGGTGGGTGACATCCTGTCCCTGCGANCCCAGGCTGAGGCACCACTGAAGCTGCGAATCGCCATGCGNCTCGGAGAGACGCCAGCAGGATGACAGTTTTCGTTGATGCCCCGCAGGACCCCCGGATCCAGGGCAGCTGCCAGCACCCTCTGGGTCGTCTCATTCTCATCTTTNCCANCAAGCGGCAAGAAGTCGATTGTCCATTCATCGGTCANGGCAGTGAAGTGACGNACTGCCTGCATGTGGACGACCTCTGCCAGCTCATCTGCCGGGATAGAGGGCAACTCCATCAGTCGAAGTTCCGCATCCCCCCGGTGAATATTGACCAGCACCTCGCCAGTGCTGCCCAGGTCTCCAACCAGGCTGGCAATTGCTTCCTGCAAACGCTCAGTGGGATCCTCCGCGGACCCAAGAGCCACCGAATCGAGTCGCTCGACGTGGATTGACGAACCGTAGGTCTTGGCCACGGCCAGTCGAACCTCGCTGGCATCCCATTCAAGAGCAATTAATTGTGCCATCGGAGTGTGTCCTTTATCGAACCGTTCTAGGGAGTCACCGTGGGCATGACAGGAGCCCCCATGGAAGCTCCTCCCATCGTTCCACCGAGACTACCCTCCCTATAGGTGTAACCTAGCACGTCCAGGGGATATCCACGGCCTAAATGACTCAGGTCNCGCCAGAAAACAATACGGGGTGTAGGGTTTGTACGGTCAATAACGACTTCAACACGTGAAGCGGCCGCACCCCCCTCAAAATAGCCAATCACCTGGGCACGGTAGACATCGCCCCCGGCACAGATAAAGGGCTGTAGTAGCTTCATTTTCTCAATATCGACGACCAACGCCGTCATCAGCCAGGTCTCGTGATCCTGCGGCGTCAAGCCACTGGAATTCGGATCCAGGACCCGGTTTGACAGGATCCCCTCCACGATCTCCTCGGTCATCCCCGGGATCCCCATCAACAGCGACCGGGGGGCCTGGTTGATGTTCAAACGGCCCGGGATCGTTCTGCCTTCACTGATAGACATATTGTCCATCATCTTGTCGATAAACCCCCCCATCCCCAAAAGGGGAAAGGGAGAATTGAGTATCAGAATTCCCTCACCGTCGGGGGAGGGAAATTCCACCCGAGCATCCACCAGGTCCAGTACCTGGCTGAGGGTGCGGGTTGCCGGTGCCAGCTTGTCCACCGTGATGGTGTTCGCCTGGACCCCCTCTTCCTCACCACTGTAATCGCCATCCGCCTGACGGTAGGCAATGACAAAATTAGCGACCTCGATACCGAAGGTTGCATTCAAGTCCTCGTGGAGCAACTGCAGGTCATCGGTATTCAGAAAGATACGTTTCTCACCGTTCATATTTGTGTTCAACTCCTGGCTATGGAGTGTCAGGTAGCCGCTCCAGCCACGATCCAGCGACCCCTCGGTGAGCGGATCAAATGTCTCATCGGTGAGTGCGGCCATCGCCGTCGGGTCCATCACCGTGGCCGTCGTCTGGGGACTGAATTCATGTGCATCGAGCATGCCGTTACGATTGCTATCCTTGCCGAACAGCATTTGCGGCGTGACACCACGAATCAACAGCAGTTCCTCAACGGTGTCGAGCGGACCGTTCTTGCAGGTATAGGGGGGATCAAGTTGCTCGTAGTAATCACGCTCGGCACCAAAAGGCCGTGTTTCATCATCCTCGTCAATCCAGTCCAGGATGGCATCGGCAATGTCATCCGTCATTGCTGGCAAGGCGGTAAGCAGCGTCCGTCCCCCCTCGCTAATAAGTTCGTCGGCAAGCGGCAGGATATTCATGTTGAGGCGTGCGGATTCATCTTCAAGTCCGTAGCGGACCGCCGCCAGGTTGCCCATTTCATCGACCATCGGGGCAAGCACGGTGAAATTCCCCACCCGTTCCGGGTCCATGTCGGGAAGCACGTTCCGCGCCTGGAAGTAGAGCGTGTTGTAATAATGTCCTCCCGCCTCGGCCTGCATTGACGGCGTCTGCATCAGGAACAGGCGAACCGCCTCGACTCCGGACTCGGCCAGTATACGTGCCTGCACCTGCTGGCCGGCCAGGTCGCTTGCCGCGTTATGCGTCCGCATCAGGTCCGTGAAGGTGAAAGCACTGAAGGTCAGCACGACGAGCACCACCAGCACGATCAACAACACGACTCCCCGCCGCGAAGATTTACCGTTTCGAGAATAGCGATGTGAGTTTTTCATAGGCCGAGTGACTCCATGCCATCCTCCTCATTCACTTCCGGCACAATNCCGACCGGGAGCCGAACAACAAGCCGGTACGAAACCACCGAGGNATTCGGATCCAGNTCCCCCCCCAGATCAACAACCGAGAGGTTCGTCATGATGCCACCGCTGTNGTGGGGTGAACTGGATNTCATCANCAGCANCACCTCGACAGCCACGGGCAGNCCCTGCATGATCTCCGTGTCCCATTCGGGAAGCCACTGCTGGCCATCAAAATACTGGAACTGGATGCCTATCACTTCCGGGGCGAGCAGCTTCTCTTCCCGTATCAGTCCGTCAATATTACCGCTCACGTAGGCAAAATTCGTCACGGCACGATCCAGGTAGCGACGCACCAGGCCGGCAGCCCCCGACTCATCCTGGAATATCTCGTTCGTCCCCTGCCCCAGCGTCTGGGTAAGTGGGCGGACATAATAAGTAATGGTCTTCACGTCACTGGGAATATCCACCAGCGAGTAGGCATCCTCCTGGAGGAAAAGTGCTTGGTATTCTTCCACCCGTGGTAGCCGGCTGATATCAATCTGCATCTCGTACTGGTTGCCATAGAGACCCGGGTAGACCGGTGGCTCCAGGTTACTGACCAGATCCGGCGTGTAACTGCTGGTCAGCTCCTCCGTCTCACCGCCACCGAGCAATGCCCCCATGTTGACATCCCCCAACTCGATATCGCCCGAGGCAATGGCGCTCCCGGCAAGGTCCATCAGCGCCCCGCTGTCCAGTCCTCCCAGCCCCTCTTCCATGTCAATCGTGCTGAACTGGACCGCACTGCGCAGGTCATTACCGATCCGCTGCAGCAGTGCTCGTGCCAACTGGCCCTCCTCGGCCCGCGATCGCCGCTTCTCAAGGGCACGCAGGTGAAGGTCCATGGCCGTGCTGATCAACACCAGGGTAACACCGGTCAGGACCAGCGAGATCAACAGCTCCATCAGCGTCAGCCCACGCCGATCGGTGATTTTTCTATTGCGCAAGGAAGAAATACTAGCCACCTGTCCCCCCCTCGGCCGCCTCGACAGCCTGTTCCTGAAGCCATTCCAGTTCGGGGTCAATCATCCACATCGCCAGCGAGTATCTCAATGGCCGATAAGCCTCGGTGACCTCCTCCACGATCACCTCCACCACCAGCAGGCCGTCCGTTTCTCCCATCTCCACGGTCACGGTATACACCCAGGGCTGGTCTGTTTCATGCGGCTCAAACTCGACCGGCCCCACCGGCTGTGGTCGCATCTTCTGGCCCGTGGTAATCACGACCGACTGCCCCAGCCAGCCAGCCTTGATCTCGGCGAGCTTGTTCTCACAGAGCAACTGGGCAGTGGTACGTTTTCTCGACACCTCGGCATTGCGTGCGCCGACGCGAATCAGCTCACCGATCGCTGCCAGTGAGATACCAAGGATCGCCAGCGCAAGGATTACTTCCAGCAGCGACAGGCCTTGCCGCTGGCAGGAATTCGATCTGGAACACTGGCGAATCATCGTTGCTGGGCTCCTATTGCGACACCGCTTGCAATTCAGCTGCCACAAGGATGTCAGAAACATAGGCAATACCGGTCAGGCCGCGCAGCCGCAGCTGCACGAAACGCTGTGTGGTTGAGTTGGTCAGCCGCAGCTGGGCCTGCGAGGCACTTCCGTCGGGGTAAAACAGGATCGGTGGCGACCACTCGTAGGAGGCATTGAGCGTGGTATCCATCCCCATCTGCTGGATCAGGTACAGGTTACGAGCATCCACTTCCTGGGCCGAGTCGAAGAACTTGATCCCCTCCGGAAGTGTGTGAATTCGCCCGAACGTCACCAGGCTGAAGCGGTCGTCCTCGCTGGAGGTTTTCGACTGGTCCAAGCCGAGTTGCTCATCCACCAGCATCATGGTCGAGGCCGCGGCATCCCCCAGCTCGAGATACTCATCATTCCCATGCCAGGGTTCAAGAAGGTACCGGTTGCTACCCATCTCGTGACGAAAGAGCATCGTTCGACCCGACTTCATCGCCTCGATCCGGCCCTTGGCCCAGGCGGTCCGGATGATGTCCCCGGACTCCCGCAGTCGCTGGTTCTCGAACGTTCGGCTGAAACCCGGCATCGCCAGGGCACCGATCAGGATGATCAGGGCCAGCACCAGCAGGACCTCGAAGAGCGTGAAGCCCCTGGATCGTTTTCGACCAGGGCCGCGTTTCATTTTCTCCACCGGCCGATACATAGCGCACCCTCTCTCGCCAGTCAGGATATTTCAATCAACGGCACCCTACTTGTAGGAATAGACCGCGATGTCATCACCACCCTCGTCCTCCGTGCCGTTGGACTGACCCGATTTTCCATTGGACCAGATCTTGAATCCTCCCGCCCCGTTAATCGGGTCGGTCTCCAGCACGTACTGGTAGGCGTTCCCCCAGGGATCAGGTGGAATCTCTTTCTGGGCATACGGTCCGGCCCAGCGTCCCGATCCAACAGGATCGGTGGGCTGAACGCGAAGTGCTGAAAGACCCAACTCGGTCGCAGGAAAGGTCCCCATGTCCTGCTCGTAATACTGCAATTGCTGGGCAACCAGGTTCAACTGCGTCTTGGTGGCGTTGACCTTCGCCTTGCTGAAAATGCCCGAGAAGTTGGCTACCACGAAAGTACCCATGATTACCAGGATGGCCATCACCAGCAAAACTTCCATCAGTGTAAAACCGTGCCTCCGCTGGCGACGATTGTATTTTCTATTTCGTTTCGTCATCGCTTCAATTCTCCATTCAGTACAAAAGGAATGTCTCGTTGGCTCAGTTCTTATATCGTGCTACTCATCTTGATCACCGGCAAAAGTAGTGCGATGACGACAAACAGCACCGCACCGGCCAGGATCAGGAGCATGATCGGTTCCAGCAGGCGGACAAGGAGCGTCAGGCGGCGACTGGTCCGATTCTCCAGTCCGTCAGCAATATCCACAAGGATCTCATCAAGCGTGTTTGATTCTTCCGCCACCGAGATCATCTCCACCACGGTACGTGGAAAGTGACCACTGGCAGCAAGCGGCTTGGCCAGCGACTCACCTGCCGTGATGTTCTCCGAGGCCTGGCTAATGGCATCCGAAAGGACCCGGTTACCCGCCGCCTCACGACTGATTTCCAGGGATTTCAGGATCGGCACGCCGTTTCGCAGCAAGGTTCCAAGCACACGGCAGAAGCGGGCCACCGCCAGGTTCTGGAAGATCGTCCCGGCGATCGGGATCCGCAGTTTCAAATGGTCGCTCATCCGCCGTCCGGCCTCAGTCTGCAACTGATAACGCAGGAAGAGAAGCAGGAATGTGAAGACCATCAGGATTACCAGCCACCACGACCGCAGCGTGTTACTAAATGCCAGCAGCCAGTCGGTGAGGACCGGCAATTCCCCTCGATCCCTCAGGCTGTCGAACATCTCGCCGAAACGGGGAACGAAAAAGATGATCAGCACCATCACGATCAGCGACCCAATGGTTCCAAGGAAGAGCGGGTAAGCCAGCGCACCGACCGTCTCGCTCTTGAGGTCTTCCTGTTGTTCGGTAAACTTGGCAACCCGCTCGAGAGCTTCTTCCAGGAATCCCCCCTCGCTGCCAGCCCGCGCCATATTGACTGCCATGTCGCTAAAAGCCCTCGGGTATCCGGTCATCGCCTCGGCGAGCCCCTGGCCGTCTTCCACCTTCATGTGGACCTCCTCCAGGATCGCCTTGAGCGTGTTATCCGAAGTCTGTTCCTGGATAATCCGCAGGCTGCGCAGCAGCGGGACGCCACTCTTGAGCAGGGACGAAAGCTGGCTGTAGGTCATCGCCATGACCTGGCCCTTGACACGCTTGCGGGTAAGCTCGGATGCGGAAATCGAGCCGGCCGTGACCGAAAGCGGGAAGAGCGAACGCCCCGAGAGCAGGTTCAGTGCCTCTCGCTGGCTGGCCGCGCTGATCTGACCGTTGACTTTCTCGCCGTCAAGGTCCCTGGCGGTATAGGAGAATTCAGGCATCGGCTTGTTGGCTATTGGAGGTCAGGGGTGAACTAGCTACCGGCAGTCTGCAGGGACCGTTCCGCATGAAGCATGCGGTCTCCCTTGGTTATTCGAAGCACCTCGTCGACGCTTGTATGGCCGGCCATTACTTTTTTCCAGCCATCATCTCGCAGGGTTGCCATGCCGTTGGCCAGGGCTGCTTTTTTCAGTTGCCAGGTACTGGCCCGGTCATGTGCCAGCTGCCGAACTTCCTCGGTCGTGACCATCAGCTCGTAAATACCCATTCGTCCGAGGTAACCCACCTGGCGACATTCGCGGCAGCCCACCGGCTCGTAAACTGGTCTGCCGTCGAGTGCTGCCATGGGGAAGTCGTCTGGCAGGTCCAGCGAAGAGGCCTTCACTTCGTTTCGGCAATGGTGACAGAGTCGCCGGACCAACCGCTGTGCCATGACCGCTTCCACCGTGCTGGCAACCAGGAAAGGTTCGGTACCCATATCTGTCATTCGAGGGTAAGCCCCGGCCGCGTCATTGGTATGCAGCGTACTGAAGACAAGGTGACCGGTGAGCGAGGCCTGGATGGCATTCTCGGCAGTCTCCAGGTCACGAATCTCACCCACCAGGACAATATCCGGGTCATGACGAAGGATGCTGCGAAGCGTATGGCCAAAAGTCAGCCCAATGCGTGCATGCACCTGGATCTGGTTGATCCCGTCAAGCTGGTATTCAACCGGATCCTCGGTCGTGATGATCTTGTTCTCCGGGCTCTTGATTTCCAGCAGCGAGCTGTAAAGCGTGGTCGTCTTTCCACTTCCGGTCGGCCCACAGACAAGGACGATTCCGTGGGGAATCTTGATCAGCTCACTAAAGGTCGCATACGTCTCCGGTTCCATTCCGAGGTGCTGTAAGTCGAACTTCATCGAAGACTTGTCGAGCAGACGAAGAACCATGCTCTCACCATGAATCATCGGGATCACCGACACACGCACGTCCACCTCTCGGCCCTTGACCTTGAGCTTGATGCGGCCATCCTGGGGCAATCGTTTCTCGGCGATATTCAGGCGGGCCATGATCTTCATACGGCTGATAATCGCCGCCTGGAACTGACTGATTTCCGGTGGTACCGGTTGGGGGTGAAGCAAACCGTCAATACGGTAACGAATCACGATGCCCGTTGACTGGGATTCAATGTGAACGTCACTGGCCCGTACCTCGACTGCCTCGAGCAGGATCTCGTTGACGAGGCGAATGACCGAGGCCTCCTGGGCCATTTCGGATAATTCCGAACCGTCGGTCTCAATATCCCCAAGCAACTCGATCTCGTCACCGTCGCTGCGCTGCTCGATCAGGTTGTCAATCGTCTCGCTACCAACCCCCAGGTGCTTCTTTACCAGCACGTCGATTTCACGCCTGGCAGCCAGCACCGGGACGACCGCCAGGCCGGTCGCTGCACCTGCCTCGTCGATCGGGTAAAGGTCAAAGGGGTTACTGGTCGCCACGAACAGGGTGCCGTTGTCCCGGGAAAGAGGGAAAAGCAGCTCGCGATGGATCAGCCGGGTGGGAAAACCCTCCAGCAGGCTCAAGTCCACCTCCGCTTCCCGCAGGTCAACAAAGTCCAGCCCGCTCTCGCTGGCCAGGGCGCGGAGCGCCGGTTCTTCCTTGACAAAGCCAAGTGTCACGGCAGCTTCCACCAGGGCCACGCCCTCGGCATCTTTTTCACGAAGCTGGGACAGCTGATCACTGTCCAGAAGCCCCTGTTTCAAAAGAATTTCACCTGCATCCATGGCACTTTTCTCTCGTCAAACTATCGGTTTTGTTGATTGATCCCCAGTGGTATAAATCTCGCCCCAGGTAGGTTCCGCACCGGCGGAAAGGTGAGACACATGTCGTTTCAGTGATACTCGCCTGGCCCGATACCGAGCGCCAGTCACTATTCATTAAACCCTGCAAATATACAAATGTTTCGAAATTCCCGGGTTACTGGGGGCGGCCACCGCCAGGACTTCCACCACCAGGTCGACCACCCGAACTTCCACCGGGCCGACTGCCGCCGGGGAATCCACTGCCACCGCCAGGTCGTCCCCCTGTGGAGCTGCCACCACTTGGTCGACCGCCACTGGAGCCGCCACGAAGCTGGTTGAAAAACTCCATCCGCTGGCGAATCTGGTCCGCGGTCGGCTGGCCGGAGCCACCACTGGTTCCGGAGGGACGGGAACTACTGGATCCGGAACTGGTTGTCGTCTGTACCCGGTCACCCAGGATCGACTGCAACGCCTGCTGGACCACTTCGGGGTTGGTAAGCCTGAGCGTGCGAACTTCCAGCGAATCCTGGGACTGGATATTGGCACTGTCGAGCTGGTGGACCAGTTCCTGGACTTCCCGGAAAAGAGGTTCCGGTGCAGCAACCACGATCGAGTTGCTCTCCGTGTCCACGCCAATCGACATCTTGGGAGGCTCGCTCTTTGCGGCGCTACTGCCACCACGGCCACCACCACCACCGCCACCTCGCATGGACTGCAGCATCTTCATTATGTCATCGTTGCCACCTCGCTGGGGCTGGCCACGCGAGCTACCGCCACTGTTTAAGCGGTCGGCGTAAACTTCCTTGATCGTGTTGGCAATACTCTCGGCAGAGGTGTAAATCACGGGGATCAGGCGCGGTTTTCCCGCCGTCTCCACGTCCGTGATACTCCCCTCCTTGTCGATCACCCCCAGCAGGTCCTCGATCATTGCCACGTCCTCTTCCACGGCCTGGACGACCAGGGCGTTAAGACGTGGATCGGCCACGATACTGACCGTACTGGTCGCTTCAAATGTCGTCCCAATTGTGTCGCCGCCGGCCTCTCCACCGCTTCCCAGCAGCATCCCCATCAGGCCACCACCGCCGCCCATCAGGCCGCCTGTGATATCACCCATCAGGGAACCAATGCTACTGCTTGAGCCGGCACCGCCGCTGAGAATCTGCTGGATCAGTGAAGCAGCCACGTCTGCCTTGGCATACTTGAGGTAAAAGACCGTGATCTTGCTTTCACCAAGACCTGCATTGGTCGGCATGAATTGTCGCAGCAGTGTCTCGAACTTGTCGAGCGCCTCAAGATCCTCCGAGACCAGCAGGATTCCCTCCTCGGTCACCTCGATGACGATCTCACCACCGGCACCTGAAACCGCCTGCGGCTGGGCTTCCTCGACAATAAACTGAACTGCTGCACCAGGAGCAAGCTGGCTGGTCAGCGGCCGGGGAATCGCCGGGGTACTGGTATTGGGTCGCGGGGGAACTGCTTCCGGCCTGGGGGGAAGCGGAAGTGGCTGCCTCGGTGCCGGATCTTCCTCCTCGTTGGTACGCCGCAGGTCGAGCCGCGAGGAATTACGGTTTTCCGGAGCAATCATGCGAATCCGGTTGCCACCGGTCCAGAACCGGGTTGCCCGTTCCACTGCCTCCACGGCACTGTCACCCGACCACGGGATCAAACGAATGTTGCCACCGCTGGCGGTTGTGTTCTCTGCTTCCAGACGGGTAATCATCTCCTTGATCGCATCCATCTCCGACGTGGTTGCCCTCACGAACAACTTCATCGTGGTAATATCCGCTGTCACCTTGGGGCCATCCGGATCGGGTGCTTCCGGGTCACCACCGAACATGTTGCCGATCATTGCCAGGGCCATCGTCGGATCCAGCGTTCGCAGCGAGATCACCTCGAAAATCGGGACGTCCCCCTCCAGCTCAGCAATCACCGCCTTGATTTTCATCTGCTCGCTGGGACGTGCAAAAGCAATAATCTTGTTGGTCGTCGGGTCCAGCGACATGCGAACATCCGGCAAACCGGCAAGCATCGTCTGCAGTACCTCGTAAGTACTGGTGGGATCGGCGACCTGGATCGGGTGAGTCTGCAACTGCGGCTGCTCCACTGGACCGGTCTCTTCTATGCCTGCCAGTGGATCCTTGTCCATCCGCTTGACCAGGTCCGTGATAATGGCGATGTTCTCCTCGGTTCCTGTCAGGAAGATGCGGGTTCCCAGCGGATCCACGCCAAAATTGATCCCCTCGGCGTTGTTGTCATCCTCGCCAAGACCCATCAGGATGCGAGCAACCGCCAGCACGTCCTCGGCCGGAATGAATTCCAGCTCCACCTCGGTAATTGTGCTTTCCCCTATCACACGCGGCTTTTCTACCGCCTCGATAAGCGAGCGAATCGTCCTCAGACGACCCGCCGTCTCCTGCACCAGGATTTGCTTGGCCGCCGGGAATACGTAAATGGCTCCGGTCGGACCGATCAGCTTCTGCAGGTCCGCCTCGGCCTCCTCGGGTGTCATCTTGACCAGCTGGAAAAGCGTCTTGATCAGCTCGTACTCGCCCCGGTCATCAAGCTCCGAAAGCGGCACGTACTCCACCAGAACGTCCGGGATGTCATCCTCGAGGTTAACCAGCGTAAGCAGCTGTCGTCGGCGAACCAGCGTGAAACCGCGCGTTAACAGCACGCCGTTCATCACGTCAATCGCCTCGCCCGGCGTGTAGAAATTCTTATCCGTGTAGTTGAAAGTCCCCGGAGGAGGACCGTCCATCTGCAGCGACAGGTCCGCCTGCTCTGCAAACCACTCGATCACGTCCTGCCAGGGAGTAAAGCTAAAGCTGAATCGCAGCTTGAGGTCGCCCTCGGGTGTCACAATCGCCTCGGAAGCGACCGTGGTCTTCATGGGCTTGTCATCGTCACCAGGCATCGGCTTGTCGTCACTCCCTGCCTCGGCAAGGTCGTCGGTAGTACCCAGCATTTCATGAAAGGTTACCTGCTGGTCCTCGCTGAGAACCGCTGCCAGCTGCTTTTGAACGTCCGCCAGCTGGGCCGTTCGCTCCTCGGATTCTTCCGCCACGGATGCCTGAAGGTGCAGAACGATCAGTTCCTTTACCTTCTCCTGTTGTTCGTCATCCAGCACCACCGTGCCTGCGACCTGGGGTTCGACAAGAGCCAGCAGGCCCCGCTGCCGAAGACGAAGCTGCTCTACCACGTCACGCTGCTTGACGTCCAGCAACAACTCCTTGGCAAGCCGTACCGAGTCAAACTGAAATAACTGCATCTTGCCAGCCGCCTCCAGCGGGTCGGCATCCTCCAGGCTCTCTACAAGCTCGGTTCCCTGGGCCGTCCGCTTATCTACAAAGTCCTGCAGCTTCTCAAGTGTTTCATCAGAGAGATCGAGTCGATCCGACTCGGCACCGGAGAGCACGTCTGCCAGCACGCCGACATACGGATTCGCCTTGGCAACTGCCTTGTCATCGTCTCCGTCATCGTCTCCGTCATCCGCGTCGTCATCCGCATCGTCATCCGCATCGTCATCCGCGTCGTCATCCGCGTCGTCATCCGCGTCGTCATCCGCGTCGTCATCCGAGTCGTCATCCGCGTCGCCTTCCTGGCACGC
>PANG01000026.1 GCA_002708345.1 Planctomycetaceae bacterium
GAGACGGTCCTGGGGATCGGCGTGGCGGTCATGACCAGGTAGTGAGGCGCCAGCGCGGTTTTCTTGAGTACCGCCCGCTGCTGGACGCCGAACTTGTGCTGCTCATCGATCACCACCAGCCCGAGGGACTGGAACTGGACATCCTCGTGGCCCAGTGCGTGTGTTCCCACGACCAGGTCGATTTCCCCCTCACGGAGCGCGGCGAGTGTCTGCCGGCGGTCGGCCTGCGAGAGGGAACCGGTCAGCGTGGCAATCCGAACCTGGCTTTCGGCCAGGTCCTGCTGGAGTGTGCGGAGATGCTGCATCGCCAGGATCTCGGTGGGCGCCATCAGCACGGCCTGGTGACCGTGGGCAACAGCAAGCAACATGGCGTATTCCGCAACTACCGTCTTGCCACTGCCAACGTCTCCCTGGAGCAGGCGGTTCATGGGAACCTGGAGGGCCATGTCCGAGGAAATCTCGGTGATCACGTGTTGCTGTGCCTCGGTCAACTGGAAAGGAAAACGGTCCAGGATACGCTGGTGGATCTTCTCCGTGGAGGGGAGCGGGGCGGCCTGGCGATCCCGGGAGAGACTCCAGCGGCGAAGGGCCAGGGCAAGTTGCAGGGCCAGCAGCTCCTGGTAGACAAACCGGTATCGTGCTTGCTGGACCTGCTCATGGTCCTGGGGATGATGGATCTGTTCCAGCGCCGGCCCGATGGCAAGCAGTTTTTTTTCGTCCAGCAGGCTCTCGGGGAAAACTTCCTCGATGGTCGGGCCCAGCTGTCGTGCCACGTCCGAGATAATCCGGCGGATATGGAACTGGGAGAGTCCCTCGGTGAGCGGGTAAACCGGCAGAATACGGTCTTCCGGTGGCGACTCTCCCTCCTCCAGGTGAATCGTGCGAGGGTGTGTGACCTCCCATTTTCCGTCCCGTTGCTTGACCTGGCCGGAGACCAACAGCTGCTGGCCGACCTCGAACTTGTCTCGCATGAAGGGCTGGTTGAACCAGATACAGTGCAGGCGTCCGCCAGGATCCTCGACCTGGACAACCAGCATCTGTTTTCTTCTGCCAATGCGGCGGGGGTCGATCTGGGCAACAATGCCGACGATGCGGGCCGTGGCGTCCTCCTCGAGCTGGTCCACCTGGCACTGCTCTCCCAGGTCCTGGTAATCGCGGGGGAAACAGAAAAGCAGGTCAGCGGCGGTTGCCAGCCCCATCCGCTCAAGCAGGGGGGCTCGGCGCGGCCCCACGTGCTTGAGGGCGTTGACCTCGGTCGACAACTCGATACCAGCTGCCGACTCGTCGGGGTGCTGTTCGGTCATCGTGACCCTTCCCGCATTCTCCCCGCCCTTTTAATGGGCAGGGGCACGGATTGCCTTGGAGGCAATATCCGAGCGGCACCATGCGCCCTGCCAGTGGATCTTCTCGACTGCCTGGTACGCCAGCTGCTGGGCGACGGCAACCGTCTCTCCCAGCGCGGTGACTCCCAGGACCCTGCCTCCGCTCGTCGTCACCTTTCCGTCGTTGACCGTTGTGCCGGCGTGGAACACCTTGACCTGGTCGATTGCATCGGCCTGGTCAATTCCCTCGATCACGTGCCCCTTGCTGTAGCTGCCGGGATAACCCTCGCTGGCCATGACCACGCAGACCGAAGCCCGTGAATCCCAGCGTGGAGGGTCAATCTCATCGAGTTTCCCGTCCAGTGTCGCCTCGATTATTTCGACCAGGTCGGACTCCAGCCGCATCAACAGCGGCTGGCACTCGGGGTCGCCGAAGCGGACGTTGTATTCCAGGACTTTCGGTCCGTTGGGAGTGATCATCAGGCCGGCGTAGAGGATTCCCTTGTAGGGATTTCCTGCACGTTTCATCTGGTGAACCGTGGGGACCAGTATCTGTTCCTCGATCCAGGCCTGTAACTCGTTGTCGACCAGCGGGGCGGGGCTGTAAGCTCCCATGCCACCGGTGTTGGGGCCCTTGTCCCCATCCTGGGCTGCCTTGTGATCCTGGGCCGGGGGAAGGGTCACGATCGTCTGACCATCGGTGATTGCCAGCACGCTGACTTCTTCCCCTTCCAGCCGTTCCTCGAGGATGAACTCGTTTCCGGCATCCCCAAAGACTCTCTCCTCCGCGATCTGGCCGATGGCCTCGATTACCTCCTGCCGCTTGCTGCAGACGTAGACCCCCTTGCCAGCGGCCAGGCCGTTGGCTTTGACCACCATCGGAAGCTTTTCCTTTTCATCCGGGTACCTTTCTTCCAGGTGCTGGTAGGCATCGGCCGCGGAATGAAAGAGCACATGGCCGCCGGTGGGGACACCGGCATCGATCAACACCTGCTTGCAAAAGACCTTGCTTCCTTCCAGTCGGGCCGCGGCGGCGGAGGGGCCGAAGACGCGTTGCCCGTTGCTTTCAAAGAGGTCGACAATCCCCCCAGCCAGGGGAACTTCCGGGCCCACCACGGTCAGCCCGATGTTATTTCGCTCGGCAAACTGCAGGAGATTATGGTAATCATCCGCCGGGATATGGATGTTCTCCACCTCGGCTGCGGTGCCAGCATTGCCCGGTGCCACGAAGATCTGGTCCACACGCGGGCTCTCTGCGATCTTCCAGGCGAGCGCGTGTTCGCGACCGCCACCGCCAATGATGAGTACCTTCATTGCCTGCTTCCTTGGCCTCTGACTTGCATCCTCTCCCCGTTTGGGTAACGGTCGTATTATGCCCACCCGGGTGAGCATTATCGAGAGGGGGTAGGGGGAGTTGACAAGGTAAGGTGAAGTACTACAAATGAGGNCAATTAAGCTTGTGAAATCTATCACAAATTGGCCCTGGACGAAGTTAAAAGGATCTCTTTTCCACCCNTCTCANGGTGGTCAGCCAGGCCCTNCTCTCNGTTACCGGATGGCAACCAGCTGACACGCNGACGGGATCTTCGGCATGGAGCCGGTAAGACGCGATGGCTGACGAAAAAAAAGAACTTTCTATCGAAGAGATGCTGGCAGCAGCCCGTGGCGAAAAGGGNGGCTCCGATGCTGCCCCGGCTGATGCCCCGGCTGAAGAACCGGCTGATGAACCGGCTGATGAACCGGCTGATGCCCCGGCTGAAGAACCGGCTGATGAACCGGCCGCCGCGNCACAGCCCGCCGGGGAGATGTCGGTCGAGCAGATGCTGGCAGCTGCCCGGGGTGGGAAAGGGGAGTCGGAGAGCGAGTCGGCCGAGCAACCCGATGAAGAACCCGCCGAGGAACCTGACGCCGCCGTAAAACCGGCCGGGGAGATGTCGGTCGAGGAGATGCTGGCAGCTGCCCGGGGTGGGGAGAGTGACTCGAAGCCAGCCAAGTCGAAACCGGCAGACAAGCCAGCGGNTGCCAAGAAGCCGGCGGCAAAAGAAGCAGCGGAACCTGTGGCAGTGTCCAGCGGTTCACGGGACAGTGGGAGCCTGCTGGGTACTCGCAAGGAAAAGCCTCCCGGCCCGATGACAAATGAACAGGCCCGCGATGTCGGNAAGGCTGCCCCGCAATTGAAGCCGGGTAAAGATGCCAAGGGGGCAGTTGTTGTGCCGCCGATGCCGGAAAAACCGGCTTATGTGCTTCCCTCACCGACCCCCAGCCAGGAGACCGGGAGTGACCGGCGGGGNTTCTTTTCGACCGTCGGNGGTGTNTTGTTCGGATCGTCCCTGGCGATCGGCTTTACCTCCCTGGCCGTCACGCACCTGCTCTGGTTACTGGGGCTGGCGCGTTTCATGTTTCCCAANATCCTGATCGAGCGTCCCACGAGATTCAAAGTTGGTTTTCCCGACGATTTTTCGCCGGGACAGGTGACGACAAAGTTCAAGGCCCAGTTCGGTATCTGGGTTGTCCGTTACGAGTACGAGGGGGCTGCACAGATTTATGCCCTCAAGACGGTGTGCACGCACNTGGGATGCACTCCCAACTGGCTTGAGGGGGAGCAGAAATTCAAGTGTCCCTGTCATGGGAGTGGTTTTTACAAGGACGGTATTAATTTTGAAGGACCAGCTCCCAGGCCGCTGGAGCGGTACGCCATTCAGCTGGCAGATGACGGGCAGCTGGAAATAGACAAGAGTCGCAAGTTTAACGAGGAACTTGGCCAGTGGGCTGACCCGGCATCCTTTGTGAATGTTTAGGGCCAGGTGTGCCAACCNATAACACGATAATCACGGAAAGAGCATAACGACCATGGCAGGGCTTGGGGACATCATTCGCAACTCCCAGATCTGGAAGAGCATCTTCCGGCATCCGGCGCCGACGGACCGGCGAAACCGGATCGTGGTGATGCTCACCAACTTCTTCCTGCACCTGCACCCGGTCTCCGTCAAGAAGCAGGGGATTGCCCTGAGCTATACCTGGTGCATGGGAGGGGTGACGTTTTTTCTTTTCCTGGTGGAGACGATCACCGGGGTCCTGCTGATGTTCTATTACCGGCCAACGCTGGAGTGGGCTTACACGGACATGCTGGCGCTGCGCGATGTGACCTCGCTGGGGATACTGCGCGAATTGCATCGCTGGGCTGCGCATGCCATGGTGATCACGGTNTGGCTCCACATGTACCGGGTCTTTCTTACCGGAAGCTACAAGCCCCCCAGGGAGTTCAACTGGGTGGTTGGAGTGATCCTGCTGCTGCTGACCCTGCTGCTTTCCTTTACCGGTTACCTGCTTCCCTGGGATCAGCTGGCAATCTGGGCGATTACCGTGGGGTCCAACATGGCAAGGGCGACACCGTTCCTGGGGTATGAGGGTCCCGGTGCGCAACTGCTCACCCTGGGAGGGATCGACATGATTACCAACGCCTCCGATGCGCGTTTCGGATTACTCGGTGCGCGCTTTGTGGGGGAGGAAACGCTTAACCGGTTCTACGTGCTTCACTGTATTGCCATCCCGCTNGCCGCGGCGATGCTGATGGCGATCCATTTCTGGCGTGTTCGTAAGGATGGAGGTATTAGTGCTCCTCTCTAGACCCGCTCCGGGTCAACCAACCTGGTTGACCGGGATGGGCAGGTAAGTCGCACAAGACGTTATGCACCACCTTACAGAAGCCGAATTCCTGAACAGCATCCGTGGTTTCCTGGGCAGTTACTATATCTGCCTGGCACTGATGAATGGAATCGCTGCGCTTTACCTCTGGAAAGAAGCCAAGCGAACCGGTGCTGCCCTGTTCTGGCTGATTGCCACGGCGGTCCTGATGNTCATGTCCGCGCTGGCCCTGAGCGGAAACCCCGACCTGATCCGCTGGATCACGCTTCCCCAGTCAATGCGCGATGCCATCGACGGTTTNATGAACCCCACCGTCTACACGGTNGGNTCGCTGGTCATNCTGGGCACGATGTTCGTGATGCGGCGGTTCTTTGTGCGGCCGATGGTCGCCTGGGTGATGCTCAACATGAGCCTGCTGCTGATGGGGATGTCGATGACCGACAGCGACTTCGCTGCCATTGTCCTGAAGCCGGACAATGTGCCGATTGTTGCCATGGTCTACCTGCTCGGTTTCTTTACCTGGCTGTCGGCCAGCAAGGCTGTCAAGAANGATGACCGCTTCCGCCAGAACCCGGACCGGATTGCACGNGGTGAGGAACCGCTTGGNCCGCTTGAAAAGGATGNTGATGAAAANGTGCTGGTCTGGCCGGACCTGGTCTACACGGAGCTGATCTGCATGATCGCGATCACCGCCCTGTTGCTGNTCTGGGCGATTGGCCTGCAGGCTCCACTGGAAGAACCTGCCAGTGCCGTGAAGACACCGAATCCTTCCAAGGCACCCTGGTACTTCCTGGGNCTGCAGGAAATGCTTGTCTACTTTGACCCCTGGATGGCAGGGGTCGTCCTTCCCAGCCTNGTTCTCTTCGGGCTGATGGCAATTCCCTTTATTGACTACAACAAGCAGGGAAGTGGTTATTACACGATCGACCAGCGGAAGTTTGCCTACGTGATCTTCCAGGTCGGCTTCCTGGTGATGTGGGTGACCCTGATCGTGATGGGGACCTTCCTGCGCGGTCCCAACTGGAATTTCTTTGGCACTTATGAAATCTGGGATCCGCACAAGGTCGAGGCGCTGAATAATGTCGACCTNTCGCAATATTTCTGGATCGGAATGCTGGGGACCGGGATGCCCCAGGCCCCTGGCGAGGCGGGTATGTTCACCAAGATTCTCTACATCCTGCTGCGCGAATCGCCCGGTATTCTGCTGGTCACAGGTTACCTCGTACTGATGCCACCCCTGCTGGTGTTGATCGGCGGATTTGTCAAGGACGTTGACCCGGAGAAACGGAAGAACCCTGTTACCCGTTCGATTGCCAGCCTGGTGCGTGGGATGGGAATATTCCGTGAACATTACAGGCGGATGGGATTCCTGCGCTACATGGTGATGACCAACCTGTTCCTGATGATGACGATGTTGCCGATCAAGATGATGCTNCGCTGGACGATTAACCTGAAATATTTCATATCGATCCCCGAGTACTTCCTTAATTTCTAGCAGCCGAGAAAGCCGGACATGCCAGCAACAGAACAAACATGGCGCAGCCAGAAAAAACTGCATGCCATTTTTGGCATTAGCAGCGTGGTGCTGTTGCTGGCGACGCTCTGGATGTTCCAGGCGGACCACCAGCGGGAGTGGAAGGAGTACCAGCGCACAACTCGCAAGATCGATGTGATGATGACCGAATGGCGGAAGCTGTCCTACGAGGCCGACACGATTCAGCTTGAGCTGGCCAACCTGGAAAAAGCTGTCGGGGCATCGATTGAGGAGAGCATTGAGNAGGGGATTCTCGAGCAGTTTGGAAAATTGATTGCTGATGAGCAGGAAGTGACAGAGCAGTCACGGGATGCCTTCCGGGACGCGGCNGACGGATCATCCTCCGAAACGCGCGATACCGTGATGGCTGCNATGGATGCGNTGATTGCAGAGATCCGTTTCAANGAAGACCTNGCACTGAACGAGCGGAAATTCCGCAGTGCCGACCTGGACAAGGCCAAGGCGGACTATGGCCTGGCGATCCGTGACGGACGAAATCAGCAGCGACTGGATGAACTGCAGGCAATCGTGAGGTCGGTCGAGGCAGATGTGAATGAACTGAACCTCAAGTACGAGGGATTCAGCAAGCTGAGGATCGACCTGCAGAATCTCCTCAAGCAGGCAGGGGCCGGCCAGGCGACAGCGGAAAAAGCGCTCAGCGATGCCCGTGCAGGCCTCGATCAGCTCAATACGGCGATCCAGGAACGCCACGCTGGCTGGGTNGAAGGTTACTGGCTGGGGAAACGCTGGCTGGAACTGCCCATCCTGGATGCATTTAATACCCCCCTGAAAATCGTCAACAACTGGTCCGATGACCTGGAACAGGACTACAACCACCGCCGGGTCCGGCGTTTTGACCGCTGTGCAACCTGTCACCAGATGATGGAAAAGACCTTGCCANGGTCNGCAGTCAACGCGGCCTANATGAAAGAACGCCTGCTGCAGTTTAGCCTCGAACCGGGGACTCCTGCTGGTGACCAGCCAGCCGGGGACAACGTGATCGAACAACTTTCTGCCCAGCTCGGTTTTTCCCTTGCCGGCGAGGGGCTCGTGAACAGAAATGATGTCACCGTCAGTTATGTTCAGCCTTCCTCCACGGCAGCCAGGGCGGTCTCGCTGCTCGAACCAACCGAAGCGAGATTTGACGCCGAGGTAGTGATGAAGTCGCTGCTGCAGGTTTCCGCTGGCGCCTCCCCGGTTCGTCCTGATGGCCATGCACGGGATTCTCGACCCGGGCTGGAAGCAGGGGATGTGATCGTGTTTATCAATGGGGACCCGGTGTTCGAGGACAGTCGCAGGGTTGCCTGGCGGCTACTCACCCTGGCCAGGAGTGGAAAGCCGCTGGAGCTGACCGTTCGCCGTGGCATGCCCAACCCGTTTACCACCCACCCCCGCCTGGACCTTTTCGTGGGATCGTTAAGCCCGCATACGGTCGCCGACTTTGCCTGCACGATCTGCCACGACGGGCAGGGAAGTGCAACCGCCTTCAAGTGGTCGTCTCATACTCCTGACAGCCCGGAGCAGCGGGAGCAATGGCTCCGTGAGAATAACTGGTTTGATAATTCTCACTGGATCTACCCGATGTACTCCAGCCGGTTTACCGAGAGCAGCTGCCTGAAGTGCCATCACGAGGTCACCGAACTGGCTGCCAGTGAGCAGTTCCCGGATCCCCCGGCCCCGAACCTGATGGGTGGGTACAACCTGATACGCAAGTACGGCTGTTATGGCTGCCACGAGATCAATGGATTCGACGGCCCCGACAAGCGGATTGGTCCGGACATGCGACTGGAACCGAATTACTTTGCCGTGGCACAGCAGATCCAGGCAGAAACAGGGTTTGCCAGCCTTGACCAGGACCAGCAGCGGCTGGTGAACANGCTGGTGGACCAGCCCGAGAACGATGGCCTGCGTTACCAGTTGCTTGCCCTGCTGGAAGAGGATGCCGGGGCGGAGAACGGGGAATCCCNGTTTTCTGCNGATGTCCACGAACGGCTCGTACCGCTGCTTGGAGATGTCTCTGCACCGGGATCCGAGAGACGGCCAGGGCCGAGCCTGCGATACGTCAACAGCAAGCTCCAGGGAGGATTTCTCTCCGACTGGATCCGCCAGCCCGGGCATTTCCGGCCCAGTAGCCGGATGCCCCAGTTCTTCGGACTCTGGGATCACCTGCCGGCCGAGGGGAGCGGGGGCGAAGCAGAGAAGTTCGAGCCAGTGGAAGTTTTTGCCATCAGGCATTTCCTGCTCCAGTCCTCCCAGTCATTTGCCTACCTGGATCCTCCTGCAGGAGTGACCGAGGCAGCCGATGCGGGCCGTGGCCAGGTGCTCTTCCAGGAACGTGGCTGCCTGGCCTGCCATAGCCACAACCGCTTTAACGACGTGGAAGCATACCGGCCTCCGAACGAGATCGTGCAGGGGCCGGACCTGTCGAACCTGGCGGCCAAGTTCAANAGTCCTGACGGTCGTCGCTGGCTCTACAGCTGGATNCGGGAACCAACCCGCTACCATGCCCGCACGGTGATGCCCAACCTGTTCCTGGAGAAGATTCCCCGCCGTGACAAGGAGGGGAACGTTACCAGCGTGACCGATCCGGCGGCAGACCTGGTCGAGTACCTGGTCAGTACCGGTGACGGGGGCTGGTCTCCTGCCGAGGGNACGATCGTGGCAGAGGAGGNTCTCGTCGTGGAGAACCTGGACGAGCTCGTTCTGGAACACCTCAAGGGGGCTTTCTACGTGGCGCAGGCCAGGGAGTACCTGGAGAAAGGGATCCCGGACCTGGAGGCGGGAGGGGTGAAGGGCGCGGAAATCGAATTGCTGGTCTCGGCGCAGGATTACGATGCGGGTAAGGCGCTGTCACTTGACCGGAAACTGATGTACGTCGGTCGTCGCTCGGTTGCCAAGTACGGCTGCTATGGCTGTCACGATATCCCGGGATTCGAGGAAGCAAAGCCGATCGGGACAACTCTCGCCGACTGGGGCCGCAAGGAAACCTCCAAGCTGGCCTATGAACATATCCTGGAGTACCTGGGACTGGGGCACCACGGTGGCGGGCACGGTGGCGGGCATGACGATCAGCAGGATCACANCCCTGCGGCAGGGGATGAAGCGGATCTGCCGGACGTGCGGCAGGGCCATTTCGACAACGACATGCCGGAGTTTTTCGAGCAGCAGTTACAGTCCCATAATCGCATTGGTTTTCTTTACCAGAAGCTGCGTGAGCCGCGTGGTTATGATTTCGAGAAGACCCGTGAAAAGGGATACAACGAGCGGCTGCGGATGCCCCGATTCCCCTTCAGTACGCAGGATCGTGAAGAGGTAATGACGTTCATTCTCGGCCTGGTGAGTGATGCTCCCCGGGACAGGTTCATTTACCAGCCTGATCGCCGAAGTGCNGCGATCCAGCAGGGTGAACGGGTACTGGAGAAATACAACTGCCGTGGTTGCCATCTGCTGACACCGGAAAAGTGGGACGTTGCTTTCGATGCCTCCGAGCTGGACATTGAAAACGAGACCTCCTCCTTCCCGCCGCTTGCGAAGGTGCCTTCTTTCCCGTTTACCATGAAACAATATACCGCCGCGGAAGTGGCTTCCTCCCAGGTAGCGGACCATCGCAGCCAGATGCATGCCACCCTGGTGGGAATGCCGGCACTTGCCGACAATGCCTTNCCCACTGTCTTCAGCAAGTCGATTGACGATAACCTGTTGCCCGAGGATGAAGGTGTGGAACTCGCTGACCTGACCCAGGTCCCCTTCCATCTCTGGCAGCCAGCCCTGGTGGGAGGCACCGTTTACCAGGCAGGATCGGTGCTCCCCAGGCTCAATCCGGCCCTTGTCACCCGGCGGCAGGCGGCCGACGGAGGCGTGCTGGCTCGTTACCTGCTGCCGCTTGTCACGCGGCGAGAAAAACAGATCAATCCAAACGCCAAGGGGACCGAGAGCTGGTCCTGGGTGCCGCCACCGCTGGTTGGCCAGGGACGCAAGGTCCAGACAGGCTGGCTCTATGATTTCCTGCTGGATCCCTATCCCATCCGTCCNGCCGTTGTACTGCGGATGCCACGATTCAACATGTCTTCTGCTGAGGCGACGGCGCTGGTGAACTACTTCGCGGCTCGNGATGATGNCAACTATCCGTACGCCTATAACCAGGAACGGGACCAGGAGGAACTCCAGGCACGCGAGTCGAAGTACATGGCAGTTCTTGCCGACCCTGCTGCCCGGGCCGAGGAAAGCGCCCTGGAGGGAACCCGGTTTAATGACGCGATGAAGATTGTCACCAGCCCTGATTACTGCGTGAAATGTCACATTGTTGGTGACTTTTCACCCCAGGGGGCCGACCGAGGGAAAGCCCCTGACCTGGCACGTGTCTTTGAACGATTGCGGCCGAACTATATCCGTCGCTGGATCGCCCGGCCCAATGGGATCCTTCCCTACACCAGCATGCCGGTCAACATTCAATACAAGCCGGAAGATGCTCCATTCCAGGGTGGTGTTGCCCAGTTGCTTTACCATGGAACCAGCACCGAGCAGGTCGATGCACTGGTGGACCTGCTGATGAATTATGACAAGTACGCTGGACGTCGGGCGTCGGTCCGGCCCCTGGTCGAAGCAGCAGCCAGGGCCAAGCAGGAGGAGGCGGCAGACCCGGTTGACCCGGCGGCCGAGAGCGAGGAGAGTGACGAGGAAACGACCACCGAATAATAGAAGGAAATACAACCGAGGTATGAATGGATCGGGGATGCGTTCCTTCGCGACCTGGACCAGCGGCGTATAATGAAGAGAACCGGCTGACCGGTTCCCACCTGCCGCTTTTCAGGGAATGAAACCTGAAGCTTTCTACCACGAACCTGCCGAACTGGTCGGCAACAAACTTGTGAACTGGCCTCGAGCGATGGAGCATTGCTGTCAGGCGAGTGAGGAGAAAACCATGAATCGAATGAAACTGGCTGGCCTTTGTGCGGGCATGATTGTCCTTCTGCAAGGGAGCGGTCTCGAGGCCCAGCAATGGGGTAACCTGAAGGTTCGTTTTGCCTACGATGGCGATGCTCCCAAGGCTCAACCGATCGAGGTCACCAAGGACGAGGCCTACTGTGGCAAGTTCAAACCGATGGACGAGACGCTGGTGGTCAATGCCGAGAATAACGGGATTGCCAATGTGATTGTCTATGTCCGCACCAAGGACGTCGCCATCCATCCGGACTATGACAAGCTGCTCAAGGTGCCGGTCAAACTGGATAACAAGGGTTGTCGTTTCGAACCCCACGTGACAATGCTCTGGACCAGGCGGACGCTGGAGCTGGGGAACACCGACATGGTGGGTCACAACACGGCGGTCAGTACCTTCTTCAATGATCCGATCAACCCCTTGATCCCGACCGGTGGGGTGCTCAAGAAAAAGTACGAGGCCGAGGAGCGACTTCCCGCCAAGGTGACCTGCTCCATTCACCGCTGGATGAGCTGCTGGCTGGTGATCCGTTCAAACCCCTACGGGGCGGCGTCAGACAAGAACGGGCTGGTGGAGATCAAGAACCTGCCGGCCGGTGAACTGGAATTCCAGGTCTGGCAGGAGAAGGCAGGTTATATCAGCAAGGTCAAGCTCGATGGCACAGCGGCCGAGTGGCTGCGGGGCCGTACCAAGGTCAAGATCGAGGCAGGTAAAACGGCAGACCTGGGTGATGTACTGGTCAATTCAACGCTCTTTGACAAGTAGTAGTAAAGGTGGATAAGCACATGATGAGAGGCATGCACATTGAGCGAGCAGGTCGCGTTCTGCCGGCCCTCGTCGGGGCGCTGGCGGTTTCGCTCCTCTCTGCCGCAGGCTGTGCCCGGACCATGCCCGGAGCGGTTGATGTGAGTGCGGAGAATGTCACCTCGCTGGAGCAGGAATTCGTGCTCTCCAGTGGCGGAGCTGCGACCGTGCAGGTGGAGGTACCGGAACCAGATGGGTTTGCCACGCTGCGGGGACGCATTGTGCTTGCCGGTTCCCTCTCCGGAACGCTTGTTGCACTCTCGCCGGACAAGGACCTGAGGGTTTGTGGTGCCAACGTGATTCCCAACGAGGCGCTGGTGATTGGAAGCGACAGCGGAATCCAGAATGTCATGCTCTACGTGGAGACAAGGAAGTTCAAAATCCCGGTCGGGGATTCCAAGTGGGAACACCAGGAATACCTTGACCAGAAGGACGCGGTGCTGGACGGGGCCAATGCCTTTAACCAGGAAAGCTGTAGGTTCCTCTCCCATGTTTTTGCCATGCGGGCCACGCAGACCCTGACAATCCTCAACAGTGACACGGTCGGCCACAATACCGACCTGCAGTCGGCCTCGGGGCTTGCAGCCCGGTCGAACTACCAGGTCCCGGGTAGTGGTTCTGTGGTTTACTCGCCAGGTTACAAGTCCAAGGCGCCGTTCAAGGTAAGTTGCGGGGCACATGGCTGGATGACAGCCTACATCCATGTGTCGGACCATCCCTTCTTTGCCGTCAGTGGTGAGGACGGGAGTTTCCAGATCAAGCATGTCCCGAGCGGAGTGCCGCTGGAATTCCGCATCTGGCATGAGTCAGCAAACAAGCCCGGTGCCGTCACCGTCAACGATCCCCAGGCGGAGTACTCCAAGGGGAAGTTGACGCGGACATTCTCCGCCGACGAGGATGTTGACTGGACAATCGAGATTGACGCCTCCAACTTTAACCACCTTTTTAACTAGCATTTATCCTGCCGATATTCGGCAGACAAGAGACGATGAGAACGAGAATTCACCACCTCCGAACCTGGCAGCTGATGCTTCTCTTCGGGATGCTACTTGGCGTCTCGAGCGGTTGCTTCTCCCCACCGGCGGATTTCCAGTTCAACTGGGTTTACCTGGCCGTCCAGGAGCAGCAACTGGGAACTCCTGACGATCCGGCAGCATTTAGTGACGAACAGCGACGGAACGTCGCGGAAATCCTGCAGGCGACCTTCGGGACTCCACAGGATCCCCGGCTTCCCGGCGGACTGGAGGACGCCAACCCGGAGGACCTGGTCAATCTCTATGGCTTGCGTTTGGCAGCAGGCCCGGTGGGACATGACAAGGTGACCCGGGAACCGCGGGGCCTTTACCGCCAGCACTGTGCCCACTGTCATGGTGTGACCGGTGACGGGATGGGACCCACCGCCGGCTTCCTTAACCCCTACCCGCGGGATTATCGGCCCGGGATGTACAAGTTCAAGTTGACCAAGTCGACCCAGAAGCCGAGTAAGGCGGATCTGCTTCGGACGCTTCGCAAGGGGATCCCCGGCACGGCGATGCCCAGTTTCCGGGTCCTGCCGGAGGACGAGCTTTCGGCACTGGTCGATTACGTGATTTATCTCAGCCTGCGAGGCGAGGTCGAACGGGAACTGATCAGTCTTCTTTCCGGCCTTGAAGAGGGTGCCCTGCTGCTGGATCCACGGCAGAAGTCAACAGATTCGGAAGGATATGGCGAGTCGACGGCGCTGGTCAAGGAGTCCATCCAGAACGTGTTCATGAAGTGGTCGATCAGTGAACCGGCCGTGATCCCGGCTCCACCCGCCTGGTGGCAGACGCTCAATAACGGGCAGCTCGATTACAGCTCTGCCGAGGCGGTCGAGGTTCATGACCGCGGGCTGGCCCTTTTCCGGGGCAAGGCGGGTTGTATCTCCTGCCATGGGGAAACGGCACTGGGGGATGGAAACGTATCGAACTACGACAAGTGGACCGAGCAGTTGGTAGATGCCAAGGGGCGTACGGAGGAGGATCGGCTGGAGCCCTACCGGACGTCGTTCCAGAAGTACGGGGCGCTGTTGCCCCGGCCGATCCGTCCGCGGAACCTGCGGCAGGGTGTTTACCGGGGCGGCCGACGACCCATCGATCTTTATCACCGCATCAGCCAGGGGATCAACGGAACCCCGATGCCGAACCAGGAGCAGACATTGACCGCCGAGGAGATCTGGTCGCTGGTTTTTTATGTTCGCTCGTTACCGTTTGAACATGCCAGCCGTCCGGCCGGTGTCCGAAACCTTGACAGGGAACGACCAAACTAACTGCCGCGAATGCACGTGGCGAGAGAGGGAGAGAAACAAGTGGGACGCTTTTGGAGTCTGTTATTCCTGATGGTTCCCGTGCTCGGGGTGCTGGCATTTGTCTTTGCCGCATCGCCCGACAGCAAGCCATTCCTGGATCACTGGCTTCCCCTGAATATCAATGAGCAGGGTTACGTGATTGATGATCTCTTCATGTTCATCCTTTACCTCACCGGGGTGATCTTTATCATCACCGGGGTGCTGCTGTTCCGCTTTCTCTGGAAGTACGACGCAGCCAATAACAGCGAGCCGGTCAAGTACGTCCACGGTAACCACTCGCTGGAGATCATCTGGTCGATCCTGCCGGCCATCACGCTGCTCTTTATTGCCATTTACCAGATGGATGCCTGGGCAGAACACAAGATGCGGCGGCCGTTGCTGGAGGATGGTAGTCTCAAACCCGCCCTGGCCCAGGTCACCGCTCGCCAGTTTGAATGGCGAATCCGCTACGCCGGTCCTGACGAGCAGGTTGGCACACCGGATGACATCCATATCGTCAATGAACTGCATGTGCCTGTGGATGAGGACGTGGTGCTCCAGGTCCAGAGCGAGGACGTGCTGCATAGTTTCTTCCTGCCAAACCTGCGGATCAAGCAGGACCTGGTTCCGGGGATGAGGCAGTTCAGCTGGTTCCATGCAAACCAGGGTGGGATTTATGATCTTGTCTGTGCCGAGCTGTGTGGCTGGGGACATTACAAGATGCGGGGCCGCCTGGTCGTTGAGTCACGAGAGGATTTTGATGCCTGGCTGTTAGAGATGGCGGCCGAGCAGGAGCGAACGCAGCCCGAACCGGCTGCTGATGGAGAGGACGAATGAGCGACGAAGCGGCAGCCGAACAGGCCGATGAGCATGCCGATCATGGTGCGCACAAGCTGACGCTTGGCGGCTTCATTGGAACGTACGTGTTTTCCCGTGATCACAAGGTCATCGGATTGCAGTTTCTCTTCTCGACCCTGCTCTGGTTCCTGGTCGGGGGACTGCTGGCGCTCGGTATCCGCTGGCAGCTGGCCTGGCCCTGGCAGAACATGCCGGTGCTGGGCAACATGCTGTTCTCTGCCGAGGGGGGACAGATCTCGCCGGAGTTCTACACGACGCTCTTTACCATGCATGCCACGGTGATGATCTTCTTTGTCATCATCCCGATCCTTGCCGGTGCTTTCGGGAACTTCCTGATCCCGCTGATGATCGGTGCCGAGGATATGGCCTTCCCGACGCTCAACATGCTCAGCTACTGGTTCATGTGGCCCGCCTTTGTCCTGATTGGGGCCAGTTTTTTCCAGGCTCCCTATGGGGCCGGGGCAGGATGGACCTCCTATCCACCCCTCTCTTCTGTGGTGACTGCTGCGCCGGGAAGTGAATCCGCGCAAACGCTCTGGCTGATGGGGGTCACCTGCGTGGGAATTGCCTCCATGCTTGGATCGGTGAACTACCTCACCACGATCATCCAGATGCGGGCGCCGGGGATGACCATGTTCCGGCTGCCGATGACGATCTGGGCGATGTTCATCACTGCCGTCCTGCAGGCTTTTGCCCTGCCGGTACTGACCGCCGGCGGTTTCATGCAGCTGATGGATCGTTTGCTGGCGACAGGGTTTTTCGTTCCCGAGGGGTTGATAGTCAACAACGGGGAAGCATTGAGCGGGGGTGGCCAGCCTCTGTTATGGCAGCACCTGTTCTGGTTTTACTCGCACCCGGCGGTCTACATCATGATCCTGCCGGCGATGGGAATGGTCTCGGACATCATCAGCTGTTTTTCCCGGAAACCACTTTTTGGCTACAAGCCGATGGTCTTTTCCATTTCCGGAATTGCCGGGCTGGGTTTTATCGTCTGGGGACACCACATGTTTATTTCCGGTATGAACCCGGGGTTGGGCATGGTCTTCATGACCTCCACGATGATGATCGCGTTACCGAGTGCCGTGAAGGTCTTTAACTGGATGGGGACGATCTGGGGTGGGAAAGTCCAGTTCACCACGCCGATGCTGTTTGCCGTCTCGTTTGTCTCGATGTTCATCATTGGTGGCCTCTCGGGTATTTTCATGGCGGCCACGCCGGTCGATATCTTCATCCACGACACGTACTTTATCGTCGCCCATTTCCACTACGTATTGTTTTCCGGCACGGCGATGGCAGTCTTTGGAGCCATCTACTTCTGGTTCCCGAAGATGTTCGGGCGAATGATGAATGAGCGTTGGGGCAAGGTGCACTTCTTCCTCACCTTCGTCTTCCTCAACGGCACCTTCTACCTGATGCACGTGATCGGTACCGTTGGTTTTCCCCGCCGGCTTGCCGATCCCTATCACTACAAGACCTTTGCTCACCTGCAGCCGATGAACCAGTTCATCACGATCTGTGCGATCGGGATGGTCACAACGCAGATCATCTTTGCCATCAATTTCCTCTACAGTATTTTCCGGGGCCAAAAGGTTGGCAGGAATCCCTGGCGTGCCAACGGCCTGGAATGGATGGCTCCCAGCCCGCCTGGCCATGGCAACTTTGATTTCCAGCCGATCGTCTACCGGGGACCCTACGAGTATGGTTCACCGGAAGTCGACGAGGATTATTACCCGCAGATCAAGCCACCACCGGAGGATGCGCCGGATGCGGGCTCGGCAGAGCAGGGCGAGTGAATCCCCGGAATGCCACTGCAGCATGATGAACCATGAATAACCTGTCACCACAAATCGAGAGCCGCTGGCCCCGTCGCTGGGC
>PANG01000027.1 GCA_002708345.1 Planctomycetaceae bacterium
TTTTCTCGTCCTTGTCGGCGTCAAAGGCCGTGACGATGTTGGGATGGACAAGCCGTGCTGCCGCTTCCACCTCGCGGTGAAACCGGCGCAGCCGCGTTTCCGAATTGGTCAGTTTTTCAGAAAGCACCTTGATGGCAACATCGCGTTTCATCCGCCGGTGGCGAGCCTTGTAGACGACCCCCATGCCACCGCGCCCGATCTGTTCGAGGATGACGTAATTGCCGAGGAGCAGCTTGTTCTGCTGTCCGCTGCAGATCCTTTCTGCCTGGTGAGCAGTCAGTTTTTCTTCTTTCACCAGCCAGCGGGCAAAGGACATNCCATCGGTTGGCTGCTCGTCCCTGGAAATNCCCTCNCGCAGCTTCTGGATNTCATCCAGTTCGATCAGGCTNCTTTCGGCCAGGTTTTCAACNAATTGTNTGAGGNTGATNTCCATGAATCGATGAAACGAGTTCGACAGGTTGAAGAACGGTNACGTCCGTCCGGGCTCACTTTAGAGTATACGGTTCCAAATGGTAGGCAAGAATGGGTTTTCCTCAAACCCCCAGTACCATCTGAAGTTGCCCCCCCGTACGATGACAGGCTGGTAATATCCGTTGTAGAAAAACAGGTAGTTTTTTCGCTCTTTTGGAGAATCGATCGTGGTATTTGACAGCCAGTTGCAACGCAAGATCATGGGCCAGTTTGCTACCGGGGTGACCATNATCACGATGAGCAATGGTGGTGAGACATGGGGAATGACCGCAAACGCGGTGACCAGCGTGTCACTTGATCCCCCCCTGGTGCTGGTCTGCGTGGAGACAGGGAACCAGACCCATCCTCGACTGACCGAGGCAGGCTGTTTTGCCATGAATATTCTTTCTGCCGAACAAAAAGACCTCTCCGATCGTTTTGCCTTTGCCGGCCCCAAGGACTGCTCGGGGCTGGAAGTGTTNACTGCTGNCACCGGCGCACCGATTCTGCCAGGCACATTNGGATATGTGGATTGCCAGGTTCACGAGGTGGTTACTGCCGGCGANCACGATATTTTTCTTGGTGAAATCGTTGCNGGAGAGTTTTTTGAAGGCGCCCCGCTGTTGTACTTTGGCGGNGGATACCGNACNCTCGCGGCNAATGAACCTAGCGAGGAATNACGAGGGTGACCTTNTGTTCTTCCAGTCGCTGCTGCAGGTATTGCAGGGCACGATCGAGTTGCCTGTCCTTGAACTCCCTGGGATTGGGAAGTGGATCGGGCTGGGGATCGGTCAGATCCCCTTCACCGGTTTCGGGTTGGTTTTCGCTTGGCTCTGGATACGTTCCAGGCGAAAAACTATACCGGTAGCGGTAATCACGATACAGGCTCCATTCTTCTTNAGTGAANACAACCTCGAAGTNCTTGTCCGGGAGTATTCCCCAGTCTTCGCCATCGTCCGCACCTGGATAACGATGGATGTTCTTTTCACTCGGTCGCCAGAAGCTCGCAGTGGTCAGTTTCAGGGCACTTGCGCCGGGCCCTGCCTGGAGAGGCACGATATTTTGCACGCTTCCTTTTCCATAGGAGCGCTCACCGACAATGACAGCTCGCTGATGGTCCTGCAGGCAGCCNGCGGTAATCTCGCTGGCACTGGCTGAGTTGTCATTGATCAGGATTGCCATTGGAACCGCTCCATCGACGGCAATACCGGGACTGGCACGGAACTGTTCCAGGACGGTATTCCCGCGCCCCCTGGTACTGACAATGANTCCATCCGGCAGGAACATGTCACAAACCTCGATGGCTGTCTCCAGTAANCCACCACCATTATCGCGGAGGTCGATCACGATCGCCTCGTAATCCAGCCTGCCTGGTTCCAGCAACTGTTGAAGTTCCGATGTCGTNTCGCGGCCAAAGTCGGTCACATGCATNTAGAGAACCCTGCGGTCCTCTTCCAGCAGNTAATTCCACGATCCATCCTGGTTGCGTGTNTGCCCAAGCACCGAGGGNACAGTAATCCTCGCCCGGGTGAGGTGAAANATGCGAGTGGACGTTTCCAGTCCCCGTTGCACCTCCAGCGTGACCTTTTCCCCGATGGGGCCTTTCATCTGTGAGATGCACTGTTCCAGCGAGAGTGCCTCGGTAGTGATCGCGTCAATCTTGACGATCAGATCCCCAGCCAGGATACCNGCTTCAAATGCNGGCGAGTCAAGGATCGGGCTGATCACGTGCAGGCGGTGGGTCTCGGCGTCAAAATCGATACGGATACCAACACCCCCATAAAACTGGTCAAGTTTCTCGGTCATTGACTGCAGCTGCTGTGCCGGCAGGAAGGCAGAATGCTCGTCGAGGGACCGCATCATTCCTTGCAGGCTGGCCTCGAACAACTCCTGCTTGTCCTGCTCCGTGACGTAAAGTTGATCGACAATTCGCATTGCACGTTCATATTCACGTGCAAATCGATTGGTGGGGGCCTTGCTGTAACAGGCCAGGCAGGCAATAGCCAGGCATACAGCAGTCAGCAGGTTACGTTGGGGCATGGAATTAATCCCGGCAAGAAACGGGGGGAGGCCAGTACGTGATCAGCCGCCAAGGAAAGGAACCGGAACCAGGAATGCATGTTGTTCCAGAAGGCTCCAGGTTCCATACCATGAAGTATAACGTGTCAGGAATACCACGAGGGCATAGATCGCAGCAGTAGGAATGATTGAAAGCCGGGCGAACCAGCGGGAAACAAAGATCCGGGGTAGCTTTTGCCGCTGGGCCCGACCGACTGCCCAGCCGCAAAGCACCCGTGCAGGCCAGCTGAATACAACAAAGACAAGGCTGGGGAGAATCAANACCTCGCGAGGAGTTAACTCGAGTTTGAGCAGGTAAAGCGGAANNGCAAANAGCAAGGTGATGGTGAAGGAAAACCAGAANGCGATCGGGGCATGNCGGAAAAGAGTGCGCGTGGTTCGCCAGTCGAACATCGAAGACCAGGTCTGCTGGCAGGCAAACTGGGTTTGCAGGAAAGGGAGCACGAGCAGTACCAGCGTCAGCAGGAGATAACCTAGCAGCCCGCTCAGCAGAGCAATGCCAGGAGGCAAGGTTGTTCCTCCAATACAGAGCAGGAGGGGGAGAAGCANCCAGGCCATCGCTCCGAGAAAACCACGCAGACCGAGCATGAAGTAATAGGGAAGCCGGAGAGAAAGCANGAATTCCCANAGACGGTCGCGGGCCTGGCGATAGGTNTCCTTCCGAGAGACCTGCCGGAAAAGACGGAACGGGGCGGGCCAGAGAAAATCACGTAACCGCCCGCCACGAAACCAGGCCCAGACAACATGCATCACGGTAACCACCGTCAGCACGATGAGCCAGTTGTAGAGAGTGCGGGATCGATTGCTTCCAGGGTCGATCAGGGTGGCATGATACCAGTACCCCGAGAGAATACGTGCAGGCCAGAGGGCCAGCCAGCTGCCCAGCACGATACTGCCAATACGTGCTGCCTTGTCGATTCCAACACAACCATCTCGCCAGCGGCCACTTATGGCAACCCGGCGGCTGGCTTCCAGGAAATATCCCAGGGTAAGGATCTGGAGCAGAGGGATTGTAGCGNAACAGCGCCAGGCCCGCGATTACACTGGCGACACCAAAAAGCCAGTGGAGGAAGCCGGCGACCCGCCGCCAGACTGCCCCCGAAAGAGTGAACAATACCCGGTGAGGACCAGGTATTGTGACGGTGGGATTGTGGGGAATATCGGCCATCTCGTCAGCTTCTCCAGTCTTCGGTGGCCCCTGCAGCCCTGTTGCACATGGTGCTTGGTAGGAATACTAATACTTACCAAAGATCCTGCTGGATACCTATAATTAATGTACCTGCCGCAGGACCAGGCGGGTAACCTGTTTTTCCGGGTGCGGTGTTGTGTGGAAACGAGATCTCTTTTTTGTCAGCTCCCTGTTTCTTGGCCTGGTGGCGGTCATTACTGGCTTGCTCCAGTCTGACGGGCTGGAAAAACGCCTGAAAGCGATCCCGCTGCCAGCCCGTGAGGAAATCAGCGAAACAGTCAATGCAGTCGACCTCGAATTTGAAGAATACTGGCAGTCACTTCAGCTGCCGGTTGCGGGACCCGCACCCCTGGATACTGTCAGGCGGAGGTTGTCCCTGGGCCTGGCCGGCACGATCCCGTCGCTGGAGGAGCTGCGGAGCCTGGAAGTATTTGGCGGGGTAGATCCGGTTGGACACTGGGTGCAGTACCTGCTTGAGGACCGTCGCTGCAGCGATTACCTGGCGGAGCGATATGCTCGCTCGCTGGTGGGAGCCGATCAAGGTCCTTTCCTGGTGTTTCGCCGTCGCCGCTTTGTTTCCTGGCTGAGCGACCAGCTGCAGGTGAATCTCCCCTACGATCTCCTGGTACGACAACTGATCGAAGGAGAGGGGATCTGGACGGATACCCCAGAGGTAAACTTTTTTACCGTGGCTGTGGATCCGGAAAACGGGGGCAAGCCCGATCCGGTCGTGCTCACCGGTCACCTCTCCCGGGCCCTTTTGGGAGTGCGTGTCGATTGTCTTCAGTGTCATGACGACCGGCTGGGATCTGTTGTCCTTGGTTCCAGGCAGCAGCCACGTGAAGGAACCCAGCAGGATTTTCACCAGCTGGCTGCGTACTTCGGCCAGGTAGAGAATTCGGTGCTGGGAATTCGAGACAAGGAGGAACTTGAGTATCGTTACCAGTACCTGGATGCGGAGGAATCCGGAATCATTGTCCCCCAGGTTCCCTTTCTCGAGTCGCTCACCGAAGGCCGTGGCTCTCGACGCCAGCAGCTTGCTCGCTGGGTGACGCACCGGGAGAACCGGCCGTTTGCCCGCACCGCTGTCAATCGAACATGGGCGATCCTCTTCGGCAGGCCCCTGGTTGAACCGATTGATGATATTTCGCTGCAGGGTCCCTATCCCCCGGGCCTGGAGTTGCTGGCAACGGACTTCATTGAAAACGGTTTTGACCTTCGGCGACTGGTTCGGGTCATCAGTTCCCTGCGGGTCTTTCGCATGGACAGCCGGACAGAATTTGAAGTGGGGAAGCAGCACGAGCAGAACTGGGCGGTTTTTCCACTCACACGGCTGCGCCCGGAACAGGTCGTGGGCAGTATTTCCCAGTCGGCGAGCCTGGGGACGATTAATGCCGAGGCCAATTTTATTCGCCAGCTGTCGCGGATTATCGACCAGGGAGGGTTCCTGGAGCGGTTTGGAGACCAGGGACGCGATGAATTCGATCAGAGCTCGGGAACAGTGGCACAGCGATTGTTGATGATGAACGGTGATCTGTTAAACCGTCGAACGATGGGGAATCCGCTCTTTAATGGGTCGACCCGGATTGCTCAACTGGCTGAAAATGATTGCCAGGCAGTTAGAATGGCTTACCTCTGCGTGCTAACACGTGAGCCGAGCGAGCGAGAGATGGAACACTTCCATCGTCGTCTCCAGGAAGCTTCGGCAGCCAAGTATGCCGAGGCAATGGGAGATCTCTACTGGACGCTGCTCAACAGCAGCGAGTTTTCCTGGAATCATTAAACGTGGCGAGGGAGTAAAGTGATATGTCTCTCAGGCGAGCAATCAACGGGCAGGGTTCCTGCCGGCCAGGGGAACATGCCAACCGGCGTACGCTCCTGTCTGCTGGGCTGGGACTTGTCGGGGGCCTGTCAGGTGGCTGGCTAACGCCGTTGGCAGAACTTCTTGCCCAGGATGAGGAAACGGCAGATCGTGGTCAGCCGGCCCGGAGCCTGATTGTTCTCTGGATGCAGGGAGGCCCCAGCCAGCTGGAGACCTTTGACCCTCATCCCGGCAAGAACATCGCTGCGGGATCCAGGGCGATCTCGACCAACGTTCCAGGGATCAAGATCAGTGACCAGCTTCCTCGCATGGCGACCAGGATGGACCAGCTTTCCCTGGTGCGGAGCGTTGTCAGCAAGGAGGGGGATCATGAACGAGCAACGTCTTATGTCAAGAATGGCTTTCGCCCACAGCCGACAGTTGTTTACCCATCGCTCGGATCNGTGATCTGTCACCAGCTCTCCGATCAGGTCCAGATTCCACGTCATGTTTCTATTCTCTCCAGTAGCTGGCCAGCGAGGAGTGGATTNCTGGGTGCCNAGTACGATGCCTTTCAGATTGGTGATCCCCGCCAGCCNGTTCCGGATGTGCATTCCCAGGTGCCGGAGNATCGATCCNCTCGACGAATTGATGACCTGGTGAATGTCGTTGAGCAGGAGTTTGCCCGGGGACGTTTCAAGCAGCTTGACCGCCAGAAGACACGCCANGTGCCGTCCATCAGGCAGGCGATCAGGATGATGTCCTCCAGCCAGCTGGAGGCATTTGACATTCATCGTGCTCCACTGTCGGTGAGGGAGCCATTTGGTGACACGCCATTTGGTCGTGGTTGCCTGGCTGCCACACGACTGGTGGAAGTCGGCGTGCGCTGCGTGGAGGTGACGCTGGCGGGATGGGATACCCATACGAACAACCACGAGAAACATGGCGAGTTGAACAAGGTGCTGGATAGGGCAATGTCTGCACTACTTGATCGACTCCGGGAAAAAGAGCTTCTTCAGCACACGCTGGTACTCTGGGGTGGTGAATTTGGCAGAACCCCGAAAGTCAATGCCTTCGAGGGTCGTGATCACTGGCCCCATGGGTTCACGATTGGGCTTGCCGGTGGAGGCATTCTCGGCGGCCAGGTGATTGGTGAAACCTCGCCGGATCCGGACCTGGCTGCCAAGGACCTGACCGTGAATGTCCGGGACCACCAGACAATCGCAGGGATCCATGCCACGGTGCTCCATGCCCTTGGGGTGGATCCGGGGGTGACCGTTTTCACTCCTGCCGGGCGTCCAATTACCCTCAACGAGGCATCCCCCATCAGGCAACTTCTTGCCAGCAGGTGAACCTGGTCTCTACTCCACGGCCAAGCAGGTTACTACACTAGACGGTTTATCCGGGCCTGCTCCTGTGAGATGCCTCGATCGCTACTATGCCTTGCTGGAATGTCAAGAAGTCGAAAGGACATGTGATGAGACTGCCATNCTGGATCCTGTTGTTGTTTGTCTTCATGGTGCCGGGNGTCATCCTTGGTGAACCGACCACACGCCCCCTGGAGGGACTGAAGGAAAACGCACCGAATCTCCATGCCCTGACAGGTGCTCGGATTGTCATCTCGCCAGGTAAGGCGATTGAAAAGGGAACAGTGCTGATCCGTGGTCGAAGTATCATCGCGGTGGGGGCGAGGATCGAAGTGCCTGCCGGAGCGCGTGTCATCGACCTGGCAGGGAAGACAGTTTATGCAGGGTTCATTGACAGTTACGGGGAAGTTAGTATCCCTGAAAGTGTGAGAAACCAGGGGGCCAGTCACTGGAATTCACTGATCACCCCCCAGCNCGACGCCGGGGATCATTACCAGGTGAACCTGGGCCTGGACAAGTCACTNCGGAGCCAGGGAATCACGATTCGCCTGGTAGCCCCCGATACCGGGATCCTCAAGGGAAGTAGTGCACTGGTGACAACCGGGGAGGATCCACGTCGCCATGCGATCCTGGCAACCGGGGTCATGCAGCATGGGCGATTGACAGTTCCTCGTGGTCGTGGCCGGGACAATTACCCCAATTCCCCAATGGGAGCAGTGGCGCTAGCCCGGCAGACGTTACATGATGTGGCCTGGAATATCGACACCTGGAAAACATACCGGGCAGATCGTACTCTCTCCCGGCCAGAACGGAATGATGCTCTTGATGCCCTGGATTCGATCAGTACCGGGAAGCAGGTGATCATTCTTGATGCGCCCAACGAGCAGTATTTTCTTCGCGCTGACCGTTTCGCACGTGAGTTTTCCCTGGAGGCAGTGATCCGTGGTTCCGGGCGTGAATACCGGCGACTGGACGCCATTCGAGATACTGGTCGCAGCGTTATTGTCCCCCTTGCTTTTCCCAAGGCCCCCAACGTTGGTGCGAGCGAGGCCGCCATGGACGTTTCGCTTGAGGATTTGATGCACTGGGACCTGGCACCAGAAAACCCCGCGCGTCTGGAGCAGGCAGGGGTCAATTTTGTTTTTACCAGCCATGGTCTTTCTGAGCGTGGCGATTTCCTCAAGCGGCTGCAAAAGGCCGTGGCCAGGGGGCTTGGCGAACAGGCAGCACTCAGGGCGTTGACAACGGCTCCGGCGGAGCTGCTGGGGATCACCGAACTGGCTGGCACGGTTCAGCCGGGAAAAATTGCCAACCTTGTTGTCAGTGACGGCAATNTATTCCGTTCCGGTGCCAAGGTTGAAGAAACCTGGGTGAGTGGGAAACGCTACCGGGTCTCGCCAGCGCCGGCGCGGATCGAGGTTGCAGGTCAGTGGCAGCTTTCAGCGGATGAGTTAACCGGCAAGGAAAAATTCTGGCTACTGGAGATCACCTCGGAAGGGGGGAAACTGTCAGGCAAGCTCTATCAGGATTCCAGCCCCAGTGAAGAGAAGCTCGTCAAGTTCACCCGTGTAAGCCAGCGGGATGCCCGTCTAAGTGGAGTCGTGCCTGCCGAAGCATTTGACCGCAAGGGATTTATACAGTTGACGCTGGTGGTAACGGAAAAGGATGGCCAGCCGGTAGGAACCGGGCACTGGACATGGCCGGATGGAACTCGGCTGGAATTAACGGCCCGGGAACATGCCAGCAACCCGGTGGACCAGCCGGACGAGGACAGACCGGATGGAGGAACGGAGAAACCAGAAAGCCCCGAGAGGAAGCCGGAGCCAGCAAGCTTTGCCGTGAATTTCCCCCTGGGAGCTTTTGGAGCCAAGGGTCCGGCTGCTCAGCCTAAAGTCCTTGTCATCAGGAATGCGACCATCTGGACCTCGGGGCCTGCCGGTGTCCTGGAAAATGCTTCGATGCTGNTTCGCGCCGGCAGGATCGTGGCTGTCGGCAGTAAGGTCAATATCCCCGCGGGCGCTGTNGTGATTGATGCGACGGGAAAACANATCTCGGCTGGGATCATCGATTGCCATTCACACATGGCGTCCGATGGGGGNATCAACGAGAGTACCCAGGCAATTACCGCAGAAGTTCGAATTGGTGATTTTATTGATGCAAACGATGTGAACATCTACCGCCAGCTGGCGGGAGGGGTTACCAGTTCAAATATCCTGCACGGTTCAGCGAACCCGGTGGGCGGGCAGAACCAGGTGATCAAGCTTCGCTGGGGACTGCTTGATGAAGAACTCAAGTTTGTCGAAGCACCNGCNGGCATCAAGTTTGCCCTGGGGGAAAATGTCAAGCAGAGCAACTGGGGTGATGAGTACACGACCCGTTATCCCCAGACCCGCATGGGGGTCGAACAGATCATGCGGGATGGTTTCCTGCGAGCGATGCAATACCGGCAAGACTGGGATGACTGGAAAAAGACTGGCAAGGGACTGCCGCCCCGTCATGACCTGGAACTGGAGGCCCTGGCTGAAATTGTCGAGGGAAAACGCTGGATCCACTGCCACAGCTATCGGCAGGACGAGATACTTGCCCTGATCCGTACGCTGGATGATTTTGAGATCCAGATTGGTACCTTTCAGCATATCCTGGAGGGTTACAAGGTTGCCGATGCGATGGCCAGGCATGGGGCGATGGGATCTGCCTTTTCGGACTGGTGGGCCTACAAGATCGAGGTGTACGACGCCATTCCCTATAACGGTGCACTGATGCACGAGGCGGGCGTCGTGGTCTCCTTTAACTCGGANGATCGGGAACTTGCCCGGCATCTCAATCACGAGGCAGCCAAGGCGGTGAAATACGGCGGTGTCGCGCCGGAAGAAGCCCTCAAGTTCGTCACGCTTAATCCTGCCCGACAGCTTCGCATCGAAAAGCATGTTGGTTCTCTTGAAGTGGGTAAGCATGCAGATTTTGTTGTCTGGAGTGGCCCCCCGCTGAGCGTCTTTGCACGCTGTGAACAAACATGGATTGACGGGCGACGNTACTTTGACCGCCAGCAGGATACACGCTTGCGCCAGGAGCGGGACAAGCGGCGAGCAGCCCTGATCCAGAAAGTTCTGCTCTCGGGCGAAGCGATGCTGGCTCCTGGNGAGAGTTCTCCTGCTGATGAGGAACTCTGGCCGCGCGAGGATATTTTCTGCCACCATCATGATCATGGTCAGGGGCACAGCCAACATGACCAGGATTCCCAGANCAGATTGCAACAGTTGCAGATGTTGCTGGAACGACAGGAATAGGCTGNNCNTTGAACTGCGATAGCTGAGATTTTTTAACTCCCTGGAAAGTGACCTGATGATCGNAAGAAAAGAACTGGTTTCCCTTCTTTGTTCCTTCCTGGTGGTTTCCGGACTGGCGGCCTCGGATGAAATCCCGGGTGCCCCACAGGATCACCCGATTGCCTTGTCAGGTGGAACGGTTCACACGGTTTCAGGTGAGACCCTGGCCGGGGCAACTGTGTTGTTCAACAACGGTCGCATTATCGCGGTTGGTTCGAAGTTAAAGTTGCCAGAGGGGACAGAGCAGATTGAAGTTACAGGGAAACACNTCTACCCGGCCCTTTTTGACGCCTACACGAACCTGGGGCTTGTCGAGATTAACTCGATTCGTGCGACGCGGGATGAAAGTGAAACAGGAAACCTGAATCCCAACGTTCGTGCGGAGGTCGCAGTCAACCCGGATAGCGAGTTGATCCCGGTTGCCCGCAGCAATGGTGTCCTGCTTGCCCTCACTGCCCCGACCGGCGGTATCCTGTCGGGCAAGTCAGCAGTCCTTCAGCTTGATGGCTGGACCTGGGAGGACCTGACAGTCAAGTCAGGAGTCGGGATGCATGTTCGTTGGCCGCTGATGGCCCCGGTGAGTGANTGGTGGGTTGAGAAATCGACGAAGGACCAGATCGAGGAACGTGACAAACAGCTTGAAATGCTCGAAGAGACATTCAAGCAGGCACGGCTCTACATGCAATCCCGGCAGGATCCGGGGCANTTAAGGGATCTNCGNCTGGAAGCGATGNTCCCGGTNTTTGANCGNAANCNGCCGATCATTGTTTCGGCCAACACNATTTCCCAGATCCAGGCCGCNGTNGCATTNGCTGTTCGCCACCAGGTCCGCTTGATTATTTTCGGCGGCTATGACGCCGTTTCCTGCTCGGCCCTGTTGAAACAACATGACGTGGCGGTGATCGTGGGAAGTGTTTACCGGCTGCCACGTCGACAGGATGACGATTACGATGCCCCCTTTACCCTGCCAGCACGACTTCACCAGGCTGGAATCCCGTTCTGCATTGCTTCCAATGGCCGTTTTGGTGCATCCAATGTCCGGAACCTGCCTTACCACGCGGCTACTGCAGCAGCTTTTGGATTACCGGTGGAGGAGGCGATCAAGGCGATCACGCTTTCACCGGCGAGAATACTTGGTGTGGCGGACCGGGTTGGTTCCATTGCGGTTGGCCGAGACGCCACGCTGATTGTGTCCTCGGGAAACCCGCTGGAAACGACAAGCCATGTTGAGCTGGCGTTCATCCAGGGTCGCCAGGTCGACCTGATGAACAAGCACACGCGGTTGTGGCAGAAGTACCGGACGAAATACCAGCAGCAGCGGAAAGCGGCAGGTCGCTAGGGAGACGGCTGCGGTACGATTTGACGAAGACGGTTAAGATCCAGGTAACTTGCCCCGTTGACTTCCACCTTGCGAGTCCGCACCTGGTAACTGATCCGGCGAGCTGCCGCATTGGGTGTCGGGGTCTTGTTTTCATCAAGCCAGAGGCGGGCATCCTGCCTGCCTCCTTCCAGTACCAGCATCTCCTTGGCCTGGGAGAATGTCAGCCGGTGTGCCAGGGCAACGTATGACTGTGCTTCGATATAGGTGTTACCAATTGCTTCCAGTTCGACCCCCCGGCTCCCGATGACAGAAAGATCGGCCACCGTGAGTTGCTCACAGTGGAGTTCCGCCCCTTGCTGGCCGGGCTTCCCTAGTTTTTCGGGGCTGCTATTTTCTTCCCAGTTGTCAACCAGGTCATAGATGCTGCGAACACGCCCAAGGAAGCGCAGGATCCGCTCGTTGTAGTCTCCGTTNAAACCATTGTCGAAGTGAACTTGCAGGTGAGTCAATTTNNCCCTGCCAGTTGGCACCCCTCCCCCNGGAGAAACCGGGTCAGCATCCGCCACGCTGCCTTGTCNGAAGATGCTGCTTACCCAGCCAGCCCCCTCGCCCAGGATTCGACCGGTCTGTTGATTGACAACCAGCCGGCCAACCTGGAGCTGGTCAGATGTCAGGTCCCGGCCCGTTTTGTCCCGGGTCCGGTTCTGCAGAAATACATCACCACTGAAAATGAGGCGTGACAGTTCNGGNGGTTTCTTGGAACGGGGATGGGCAAGGTCGAGTTTTTGTGAAAGCTGGATTTCGAGTTCACCACTCATGATCACCATGTCCAGNGAGCGTCCATCCTCGAGCTGGTGATGAGCCCGGGATTCAATATCCCCTTCCATCCGTGCTGATGAACCATCAAAGAGCAAGTGTTTTTTCCAGGTAACCTGCCTGGTAGCCTGGCCCGGTTTTTCGTTTGCGGCNGGGTGCATGGTTAGCTGGCCCCCCCCGTCCACCCGGATCTGGTTATCTCGCTGGTCGAGCAGGATGCTTGATCCTGATAGTTCGAGGGAGGAAATTGAAATCCAGGCGGGTTTTCCCCGTGAGAGGTTCCCCTTGACCTCAAAAGCAGCGAGTCCATTTGAGGCCCGTTGCATCTGTAAGGATTCACCATGAATCAGGAATGGGGGCCTTGCAGGTGTGTTCTCGTTGGAGAGTTGTTTGACCGTGACGTTGCCCTGGATCGTNACATCACTAAGCGCCGGCTGGCCACCGTAATCAAGTAACTGGGCTCGCACCAGGTCGCCACTCACGGAGATCCTGGAATTGGAAGTCGTCCGGGCCGGATNATCTGGCAGGGAAAATGGCAGGACACTNCTGGATCNGGGAGCNGTCGCTGGCAGGTTGGCCTGGGGGAAACGACGGATCCAGAGCTCGGCCCGGGCAGTGCGAACGGTGAGCTGGCTGGTATCCAGTTCGACGCGCCCGATCGCCGCCATTTTGATGGGACGGATCACCAAACCTCGCCGGGCCACCTCCGGTCGGTCACTTGGTTGTGGATTTTCTTCACTGCCAGGTTCCACGAGTAATGGAAGTGTTTCGTGAGATGGTTGCTGGGTCACCAGGGGGACCTTCTTCAGCCAGATNTGTAACTGGTCACTGCCGATNCGTTGTTTTTCGCCGAGTGACACAATCGCATTACCGTTTAATGACAGCACGTGCTCGTCGTCGTGACGCTGCAGNTGGCAATNACCATTCCAGCTGGCAAGGAAGGAGCGGTTGTCGTCCAGTTTTCGTTCAAATGTCCCTGCACCCTGTGCATGAAGTTCGCCGAGATCCATATCCTCCACGGGCAACTGGTAAGCGATCGAGCGGGCGATGATGCGGTTGTCTCCATAAGTAACAATGGATCGCTGGGGGTCATCAATCACGAGATTGCGGTTGGCAAACTCATAGGAGAGCTGGCGGCCTNGGACGATCGCGCTGGAAGAGGGGCTCTGNATGATCGCCGGGTTGCCCGTGGCGACAAGCCTGCGAGGNGTCAGGGTGGAAGTGGCAGCCAGGGNAGGAGTCNCCTGGCTGGTTGGCNTTNTTGCCCCGGTTTCCTGCCGGACNGGTTGAGCAAAGGAGAGCTCCAATCGCATGCATGTCAGNTGGTCAGTTNGTTTTCCGGGCCGCTCGATAGAGAGGNNTACATTATCTTCCAGCGAAAGCTGGAGATTGGGGAAATCAAAACGGAGGGGGCCATCACAGGAGATATCCAGGAGGACTGGCTCACCGANCGGTTCTTTTGCCAGGGGGTTGTCCAGGTCCAGTGGATTGGCACTTACCTGGAGTTGAAGCTCTTCCACATGAATAAGTTCCATGGAATCAACCTGTCCTGCTGCAATTCCCTGTTCGACCCGTCCGCCGAGATTGTCGACGTCCGAGAGATTGATCACCAGGTCACGGCCGCGGCCGTGGTGAGGACCGAGCTGGAAGTCAACGTCATTGGCAGTCCAGATNCGCTGGTGATCAATCTGTACATTGCGGGTATTGATGCGTACCGCATCCCCCTTGCCGGGCTCCGTCTCCGGACTGTGAATCGAGACACTTCCGACGAGGCGTCCAGCAGAGACCATGCCGCTACTGGACTGGGTCAGTTCGAGGATATCATCGCTGCGAATGACAGCTCCCTGCGGCGACTGCAGGATGTAAGGACGGCTTGTCCCCCCCTTGCCGATGCCGGAAAAGACCACGATGGTGCAGGGAGTCAGGACCAGTTCGTTTTCCCCCGGCTTGTATTCCTGGAAGAGGAGGATGGCATGTTCACTCTCGATGGACTTGGGAGAATGTAACTGCCATGCATCCGGTGGGAAGAGTCTCTGNAGAGCTTCCAGGTTCGCTGAGGGAGGGCTTTGCCAGATGTCGGGTTCGGTTGATTTGCTGGCNAGCAGAGGAGCATCGATCCAGGGAACGATGACCAGGACGTAGGCACCGTGGGCAATCAGGAGGACTGCCAGGCATGTCAGGGCTTCCGTNAAACGCCGGAACATGGANTTTTTCTCTGTGGAATTATAATAACGGGGNCTGGTTNCCATCGTAGTGGCGAATCAGGTCTTGCCAGCGGCCTTTTTCTTTTAACAGCATCTCGATCAACTCTCGGACAGCTCCCATGCCACCGGCAGAGGTTGTCAGGTAATCTGCANCCTGGCGGACTTCCTCGACCGCATTGCTTACNGCAGCACCCAGCCCGACATGCCGGATCACGGCAATATCGGTCAGGTCGTCACCGATGTAACAAACCTGGGAGGGTTGAAGTTTGAGTTGTTCGATGATCTGGATTGCCGCGGGCAGCTTGTCCTCAAATCCCTGGCGAACAATATTGATTCCCAGTTCTGCAGCCCGCAGTTTGACGATCTGGGAGGTGCGGGCAGTCAGGATTCCAAACTGGTAACCTGCACGTTGCCAGAGCTTGATTCCCAGCCCGTCCCGGATATGGAACTTCTTCATCTCGATTCCCTGGTTATTGAATATGATCCCCCCGTCGCTTAGGACGCCATCGACATCGGAGAGAATCAACTCGATGTCCGAGAATGCCGGGGGAGAATTCATGGNGATCTCGCGGATTCCNGGAAGGTGGTGTGNTCAGGANCNCTGGAAGGGAACAGTTCCAGGATCTTCAGTTTCTGGACTGGGAGTNTNTTCATCCCNTTCCAGAGGCTGTACTGGACGGGGACACCACTCGATCGCATCGGTAATGTCGAGTATGCCAAGAGGGCGTCCACAGGTGTCGANAACAGGNAGTTCGCTGATTCGCCTGCTGGCAAGGATCTCCACCGCCTNNTCCATCANGANNTCGAGATCTACCGTGATCGGGTCACGNGTCATGACATCCGCGACCTGGTCGTCNAGGGTNTTTTCCTGTTTCTGCTCCAGCAGTTTNGCAAGGTCACTGTCGGTGAAGATGCCGGTCAACAGGCCCTCGCTGTTTACCAGCATGATAGCGCCGCTGCGGCGCCCTGGAATGCTGGCATCGACAAAAACATGGCGTACGCTCTGCGACTCCAGGGCAACACGACATTGGTCCAGGGGTCGCATCACGTCGATCACCCTGGCCAGTCGTCGACCGAGGTTCCCGGCCGGGTGGCAGCGGGCAAAGTCGTCCTGGCAGAACCCTTTCAAGCGACTCAGTACCAGGGCTAGTGCATCCCCCAGCGCCAGCATGACGGCAGTCGTGGTGGTGGGAGCGAGTCCCAGCGGACAGGCTTCATCAAGGTTGCCCAGCGGTAGGGTGACCGATGACTGTTGGCCAAGGGAACTCTCCTGGCGTGCCGTGATGGAGATGATGGGGACTGGAATATTCTCAAACGCAGGAAGCAGGCGAAGGATCTCCTCGGTTTCACCACTGTAGGAAAGGGCCAGGATGATGTCTCCGGCCCGTACCCTGCCCAGGTCGCCATGGACCGCTTCCGCCGGGTGCAGGAAATGGCTGGGTGTTCCGGTGGACCCCAGGGTTGCTACCAGCTTCTGGCCGATTAGGCCGGCCTTGCCCATTCCTGTGACAATCACATTCCCGGCAGTATGTTGCAGTAATTCCAGGGCCGCGGGAAAGGAAGCAGGCAGATTTTTTGCCAGATGATCAATCGCACCTGCCTCGTTCACCAGTACCTCGCTGGCAAGCCGAAGCTGTTCAAAGTGACTGGAATAGTCACCAGGACCATCATTCGACCGGGATTGAGCTTCAGCACTCATCAACACGTCTTCCTTGACGTCCAGGAGAGTATCCCCCGGGGATTTTCCCCAGTGGCATTCCAGGCAACGCGGAATTTTACTCCTCAAGGCGATCTGGGGCAACGACAACCGCGCTCGATCCTGGCCCGGTCTGGCTACAAGGACTGCCAGATCGCTGAATTATTGAGTTACCTGGCGCATCTTCGCTGCCTGTCCAGCCTGGCCGAATGCCGTCATGCGGTCGATACAGACCTGTTTCATTGCACTTCGTGCTGGCTTGAGGTATGCCCGGGGGTCAAATTCTGATGGGGCATCTGCCAGTACTCGACGGATGGCGCCAGTAATTGCCATGCGGTTATCGGTGTCCACGTTGATCTTGCGTACTCCATGTCGGATGCCACGCTGGATCTCCTCGACCGGTACACCCCATGTCTGACGGATCTCTCCACCAAATTCGTTGATAATATCCTGTAGTTCCTGTGGGACAGAGGAACTGCCGTGCATTACCAGGTGGGTATTGGGAAGTCGCTGGTGGATTTCCTCAATACGTTCCATGGCAAGCACCTCCCCATCAGGTTGCCGGGTGAACTTGTAAGCCCCGTGGCTGGTGCCAATCGCCACAGCCAGGGCATCAACTCCTGTTTCCGCCACGAACTGCTCTGCTTCTTCCGGATCGGTTAGTAGCTGGTCATGCGAGAGCATGCCTTCCGCACCATGCCCATCTTCCTGGTCACCCATTCCGGTTTCCAGCGATCCCAGGCATCCCAGCTCTCCTTCCACCGAGACGTTCTGGGGATGGGCCAGCTCAACAACCTGGCGGGTGATTTTCACGTTGTAATCGAAGTCTGCGGGTGTCTTGCCATCTTCCATGAGAGACCCATCCATCATCACTGAAGTGAAGCCGTTCTCGATAGCACTCTGGCAGGTCTCGACACTGTTCCCATGATCCTGGTGCATGACAACAGGGATCTGTGGATAAAGCTCAACCGCAGCCAGCATCAGGTGTCGAAGGTAAGCATCCTGCGAGTAGGCACGGGCACCCCGTGACGCTTGCACGATCACCGGTGAGTCGGTTTCCTCGGCAGCTTCCATGATGGCCTGGATCTGCTCCATGTTGTTAACGTTGAAAGCGGCCACACCGTAGCTATTTTCAGCAGCGTGATCCAGTATCGTAACGAGTGGGACAAGCGCCATGCGTGGAATCTCCTGGGCGATGAAGGCAAACTTCCATTATGAAAGCCGTTGAGATGACCGCAAGTGGGTAGAAATCCCACTTGCCAGAAAGCCTCGATCAATGAANCGGGACTAGTCTACCTTGAACAGGTCGTCACGCTGGGTTTGGGCCAGGCGGATCAGGACGACAATCGTAGTTTCCGTGGGNGCCATGGTGTCATTGAAAAAGCTGTTCCCGATCCCGTGTGATTTGGGAGAGCTGGAAAGCACGAGGGACTGGCCGGGAGCAAGCATGTGGTCAATTTCCAGCTGATCGAACCGNTCAATTTCACGGTCCGATTTGAGNAACCAGGATCCNTCCTGCCCNATAAACTGTGTCCGTGCCTGGCCATGGTGAATTTCAGGGGCCATTTCAAGGCGAACACGCCCGTCACCAAGTGGATAACTTCGCAATCCAAGCAGGCACTGGGCATGCTGATAGGTTTTGCCTTCGGTGTAATCTCCTTCGGTGAGCAACACGGTAAGCTGCTCGTGTACGGTAGGACTCACGACAATCCTGCCGGGTTGGCCTGATCGGAATTGCATGCGCTGTGTTCGGCTGCCGGATTGAGACAGCACTTTGCCGCTACGCTGATCCACATCCGTTGTGTTNCGGTCTGCCTCGATCAACTGTTCAAGGGACTCGGGAAGGGACCCGCCGATCAGGCCGCATCGCAGGCCATTGGCATCCAGGATCCGTCGCAGGTCAATAGGCAGGTGAGTCTCGTCCAGGTCATTCCAGAGGCGGGAGTCTGCCTGGTTGTGGTGGGGTGCGATGTGGACAAACATGACTTCCAGCACAATCGAATCGGCTGCCATCCTTGCTTTTTCCAGCAGTTCCGGCGATTCCTGGGAATCCAGCGTCCAGCGCGGTTTAACCAGGTGAGAGCAAGCGACAAGGGGGATCGTGAAGGTGATGGTAATCAACAGGACTGCGCGCATGGATGAGATCCGTCTTCGGTCGTGAAAAGAGCACGTCGAGAACTTGTGCTCAATGGGACGGAGGATATCGATGGCTCTATGGCGGGTCAATGTGGATTCATCGTCCTCATTTGTCCCGCCGGCCAACCTTGTGAATCGTCATCCAGATATCGCCCTTGATAGGCAGGCCACCCGTGTCTTTCAGGTTATAGCTGACCTGCATCTGCATCACCGGCTTGAGATCCTCAATCTCCAGGAAAATGGTTTTCCCGTCCGGCTGCAATACCGCATCCCAGACTTCAACCTCGTCCTGTCCCTGGGCGCGGGGATTGGAAACCTTGAAGTGGGGTGACCCGTAATTCCCCGTCCAGCGATAGTTCCACTGCTCGATTGCATAATTATCGATGTCGATAGCTGCGACAGCTGATAACTTGTCGGTGAAACTTATATAGATCCCATCCTCCACGACGCGAAATGATGCCGGCATGTTGACTGGTTTGTCTGTACGCCGCACACGGTAGAAACCGCCATCCACGCCAGTACTGGAACTCCAACCCACCAGGCCGCAGAGGTAGAGTTGTCCATCGAGCGGGTGGAAGCGTCCACGCATGATGCCGGTAGGAAAACGAACGGGGAAGGCTGCTACCGCACCCTGGGAAACTCCGTCTACCTGTTGTTGCATGACATGCCAGAGTTTTCCCGTGCCATAAGAAGTTGAGAGCATCTGTCCTTCAAACGGACCCCACGATTTACTTGAAACCCAGAGCTGGGCGGCGGGTGAGCGGTCAACGTTCTTGGGAAGCCATACCAGGGGAGGGTCATAAGTGGTCGGACGCTCGCCTTGATGAAACGAGTACATGTTGCCGTAAAAACCGTTAGGCTTGCAGAAATTAATCCGGTTGGCAGGAGTCCAATGCCCTTCCTGGTCACTGGTTGCCAACTCACCGGCCGGACCGATTCCGACACCATTTGCTGCCCGGAAACCATTACAGACGATCTGGGAAGTTGCCCCGTCCGGGGAAATCCTGATCAGCGTGCCATGATGTGGCACCACAGAGTCCTTTGCATGACGAGCGGACTTGGCGTAGTAGAAATTTCCCGCCCTGTCTGTCTGCAGGTCCATGGCGAACTCGTGGAAATGTTCCGTTACCTGGTGATCGTTGTTGAAGCTCTCGTAAAAGTCCATCTCGCCGTCGCCATCCAGGTCATGCAGACGGGTCACCTGGTCACGACATCCAACGTAAATGACATCGTCGACAATTCTCAGGCCAAGCGGCTGGAACATGCCTGTCGCAATTCGCCGCCAACGGAGTTCCGTGAGGTCCCCCTTGATCCCCTCCACGGTCCAGACGTCGCCACTCCAGGTGCAGACTGCCGCCCTGGTGCTATCCTTGAAGAAATCAAAACCACCAATTCGCATCCAGGAATTCCAGGGGTTGTCTCGAGGGAGTGAAAGCTCGTCAATTGCATACGGCCCCTTGGCCTCGCCACTTTTACCCTCGGTTGTGATTATTGTTTCTGCATAACGCCCGGGGCCGCCGGCAGTGAGTGTCTTGAGAGAATCGGGAACCTCGTTCAATTTCATTTTTCCCAGCTCCTCTACTTTCTCCTCCGCACCGTGCCAGAATAATGCGGTCAGCTGTGTTGTTTTGCTCGACGGAGCAATCTGNAGGCGGAGATTCCNGTCATCATCGATNAGCGTGGCACTCGCTGATCCCATNAAGGCCACCGCATGNGATCGACGGGCANCAACCTTNACACCCGCCAGGTGGGCAATTTCATCTTCCCCCAGNACCCGCTGGTGGAATGTTACATCATCCAGGGCACCTGACAGCGGGGCGATGAAATTGTCAGCGGTGTGCCCAATCTTGACTACGTGTTTGGGGTCTACCGGTGAGGCTAGTTTTTTTGTGTTGTCCGGNTGGCCATCGACATACAAGCGAGTCGTGCCGTCGGCAGTACAGGTCACAGCGACATGGTGCCAGTTTCCGTTTACTACCGGCCGATTCGAAGTGACCGCTCCTACCCAGCCGATATCAAAACCAAGTTTTCCACCCCTGATAAAGAAGGTCTTTCCCTTTGGCTCCCAGATCCCCTTGGCCGGTCCCCGGGCAAAAATCGTCCCTCCCTTGGTTGTCTTTACCCAGGCGGTGATGCTGTAATCGTTAAGCCCCATTTTCAGCAACTGGGAGTCTGCAATTGTTACCCGGTCCTTTCCGGTAAATCGCAAGGCCTGGCCATGAACTCCCTTTTCCGGTGTGCTCGTCGTCGATAGCCCTGCGTGGGATGCGCTCACGCTGTTGTTGACCTTTTCCTCCTCGTCGGTGTCGAAACTCCAGTGGCCAAGCAGTTTCTGGGGAAACANCTTTTGCACCGCAGCATCGTCACCCTGGTTATCTGGNTTTGCGGGAGNAAGTCGGAAAGTGACAAGCGTTCCTGATGGAAGTGGACTGGTGGAAGCTGTCAGTCCACTGGGACGTTGGCTCAATGTGACCTGTAGTGGATCCTCGTGAGGTGCTATTTCCATTGTTCTGGCAAGAGCGGAAATGGAGTCGTTGCGTGCCAGCCAGGGCATCTCAAGCAGGCTTGTCTTGCCGACCGTGTAAGAGAGAATCACCCGATTCCCGTGAAGGTAAAGCCCCTTGTAACGGGAATGTGAATGTGAAAGTGGTCCATAGGGCAATTCTCGGGGATCCTCAAAACTCCCGTCGTGAGCCCAGCCGGGGAGTACAGAAGTCCCAAAAACCTGTTCTCCCAGCACATGCGGATGTGTGCCATGGGAACCATCGAACATCACGTTGCGCCAGTCCAAATCGCTCTCCAGCCAACCGCCTGCAAATCGCAATAAATCGGAGTCGAAAAGAACCGATTCGCCCGCATCACCCAGTCGAATCCGGATTCCCTTGTAAGCGATATTCCCGGATGGTTCTGCTGCCTGAAAGGAATGGGTCATGTAGGGACCGTAATCCATGGCCACCCATTTGGGATCCTGCTGTTGCGAGAGGAGTACACCTGATGCCAGGGTTACTACCAGGAAACAGGTCCTACCAAGAACTGCAGTCAAAAAAGGTCGCTTCATCACGAACTCCCGAAATCGTGTTGATCAACATGGTGATAGGTTGACTCTAGGGGACTGGATCTCCCCTATCAAGCAGGATGGCAGTCAGGAATCCAGGGGAATTAACTTCGGCCGAGGAATCCGGATCGCCAACACGCGACCATGGTCACTCTCAAGCTGGTCAAAGTTCTTTTCCAGGAAACGATAGATCTCGTGGGGAGGGCGTCGATCGAGCCAGTCCTGGGCAAGTAATTTCATCTGGGCGTTATACGCCGCTTCAGAATGAGTATGCATGTAGCAGCGACCGCGATGACGTCGAAGATCACCGTCGAAATTAGGACTGATATGCCAAAGCTCATGGAAAACGGTGCTGAGCTTCTGCTCGAAATCCTCATCCATGAAGCGTGGCAGATAGAATCGGAGAATGTAGAGTATCTCCTGCCCATTCGCGTCAAGTAATTGCTGGCAGGTGTACCGGCGGCCACGGCGAATACCAGTTTGGGCCCCATTCTCAAAGCGCAGCGGCGTGAGTGAGGCGTGAAGGCCGTGTCGTACACGCTTTCGTGCCTGGCTATAGCAAATAGCCACTCGCGACATATCAATATGTCCGAGTTCTGGAATCCGTGAGCAGACATCCTCACAGAGATAACGAATGTGAGCCGTGAAGTCGAAACCGGGCCCGGTCTGTTGACCAGTGCTTGGATAAACACTGGCTACACCCGTGGCCCGACTTCGCCCCATGCTCGCTCCTTCGTTGCGAGGCTGCCATTTGAGTTGTCGATGCTAACGTTCTGCTAACGCTAGTCTTCGTCGTCACCAGCGTCGTCACCAGCGTCGTCACCAGCGTCGTCACCAGCGTCGTCACCAGCGTCGTCACCAGCG
>PANG01000028.1 GCA_002708345.1 Planctomycetaceae bacterium
CCGGATGGAATTCACTATCGGTAAGGGCCATGATAATCGGCCGGAGGACGAGGAGAGTCACCAGGCACTGCACGACCACGAAGAGGACTTCTGACGTGCGGCTTGGTTGAATTCTTCAAGCGAATTCAGAAATAACTCCAGGCCATGGTGGACCAGGATCTGGTCTGAACCCCGCCAGTTTTGTCAGCCCTGGTCCTTCCGGGTTCACTCCAGCCCATAAGCTCCGACCGGTGGGAGCTCAATACCACTCATCCGCGAGAACCGCCGGCTCGCCAGGAATCGCGGCTCGATGGAGAGGTGGATTCCCAGGTTGTCACGGCTCTCGTCCATGCTGATGCCAAATCGGAGCAGTGCCGATTCACCAATTTTTACCAGGTCCAGTCGCTGGCCGATGTTTCCAGTTGATCCCAGGTCGAAAGAGGTGCCTGCGATCGCCGCCCACTTCTCACCCATCCGGTAAGTCAGCGAAGCGTGCACGATGCTGCTACTGATGGGGCCATCGATGAGACGATAACCGAGGTAGAATCGCCCCAGCTCCGGCCGGCTCACCAGGCCGCCGAGGGTTACCATCCGCAGGCCGTTACCAAAGAAATCGGCATAACCGTCGGAAAGCACCGTGTAACGATCTCCCAGGTGCCAGCGGAAGTCATAGTCGAGCAGCCCGATGTGCTGTCCAAAGTTATCCCTGTTCGGACTGGGAAAAAGGGTTCCCTCGACATCCAGTACCATCCAGTCAATGATCCGTTCACGACCCACGACGCCTCGCTTGGTCTGCCATCGCTGGTGGACTCCCAGCCGCGCTGCCAGCATGTCGTCCACGATTTCGCCACTCTCAGCAGTCACCGAGCCCTGCATGTTAGACCGCAGTGCAAAAAACCGCTCATCCCATTTCGGGTGGATATTCCCCCCGGCTGAACCGCCAAAGGTATCGAAGAAGAACCGCCGCCGAAAATGTTCTGTGGAATCATCATCCAGGGCGTCATAGCGTGGCAGCTGGTTCATGTCCTGTGACGCATCCGCCAGGTAAACGTCCGCATGCCAGACGACCTTGTGTGCCAGGCCGTTCACGTTAAACAACGTGCTCTTGATTTCCGGTCGTGCCTGCCACATCGGCAGACTGGCACGCACGCCGACCTGTCCCAGCAGGCGAGTCATGTCGGCACCGTTGATGTCATCACCGTAGTAGGCTGCTTCACCAAGCAGGTAAGGAGTGACCTTGATCGAGTTCCACTTCATCGGCATGCTGATTTCCTGCCGGCTGGCAGCTACGATGCCAGCCGGATCCCCGGCTTCTCCTGCCAGCAGGTCAAACTTGGCAGCATCCGCTGGATCCTCCGGACCACTTGGCGTTCTTAGCCTGGCAAACCCGACTCGTGTATGTTCCTGCCAGCTGAGCCGGTTTCCTAGCAATGACTGGCCGAGCAGGAAATGGTCGAATCGAGGTAACCACTCGGTTTGCGTGAAAAAGTCATTTAACCGAATATCAGCAGTCACACTCCAGCTGGCATTCCCGTCGTACTTCTTCAGCTCCAGGCCTGTTACCTGGTCCTTCTGCTGATCCCATTCATGTTCGTAGTACTGCTCGAGGAAATTCCGGTCACTGATCAAGCCGACTTCTCCGGTCAGCTGGTAACCGTTACCGAGCAGCTGGCGGTGGAGCCAGTGCAGGCGTCCGCGAAAGTCTTTTTCCGGGGTCAGGGCCCTGCGGTCTGCTCCCAGGTTGTCCAGCCCATGCTCCGCCAGTCCCCATGCATCCAGCCAGCCCCGCGCCGGTCCGGGTAACCGGAACATCTCGTTGACGTCATAGCGGTAATTGGTTCCGAAGCCGAAACCTCGCTTGCTGAGAACATCGGTTGAAATGGTCCAGTGAGTCCCTTCCAGTGCATCACGCATCCCCAGTAATTGGCGGACATCCCAGTCTGCCATGACCTGAACGCCATAGACGCTGTCACTCTTGATTTTCAACCGGTCGATGTAAAACGAGGGGCTGGTCAGGTTGGTTGCCATCACGGGCCAGTAAAAGAGTGGGACTCCCCCCAGATAGATAAAATTATTCCGGCTGGTAGCCATCATCTTGTGATCGACAATGGGTTCCCCGCTTTCCGGATCCCGGGCAATCTGCCCGGTCTGGGAGTCGCGCTGTGGCTGCTGGAGATCCTCCAGGTCGACCTCCTCGGCCTGGAACCAGTAACGAGGAACTCCCAGGCGGCTGGAGGTGATGGCAGCCCCGTACGCCTTGAAGTGTTGTGCATCGACTTGTCTCAGTACATCTGCCTTCAGTCGCAGCAGGCCATCGTAGGCGGCCATCGGCGTGAGCACCTCGGCATTGAGCACCATCCCGAAATCGTCCGTCACGTTGTAGTACATGCGATCGGCGTAGATCACCCGGTCAGCCTGGCGGAAGACAATGTTCCCTTCCAGGTACAGTTCCAGGGGTCCATCCTCTTCACTTTCCTGGTCGGGTGCCCAGAGGACCATGCTGTCTGTTTCAACCGTGATATGACCAAGGGGTTCGACACCGGGGAGATCGATTCCCTCGACAACGACCCGTATGCCATTCTTGGCAATGGCGATGGTCTCTCCACCATTGGGGTCAGGCTGCAGGTTGAAATCCCAGTTGACATTACTGCGGCCCTGGATCTGGATCCGCCAGTTTCCCAGCGTCAGGTTGGTTCCGCTGCGAACCGGGTCGCCTGGAGGCGTCGCTGGCGGATCCACAGGTTCGGTGAACTGTGCCAGTTGAACGCCGGTCGGGATGCTACCTTTTCTGGCCGCCAGTGCCCGATCGTAGATGGCAGGTTTCCGGGTGCTGAGATGGGTACGCCGAACCGCAATGTTCACCATCGTCGACGTTGCCAGTTGCCCGTACCAGTGACTTGCATGGAGGGCAGAAAGTCCGCTACCAGGCAGGTTCTTGACGGTTAGCCCGGGACCCTCGAGATAGAGCAGGACCCGGTTTTTCTGGTTGGACCCTGGATCGGCACGGTCGATCCAGGCGATTCCCTCGGAACCCTCAAAGACCGCTTCTCCCTGCCTGACGCTGCAGCCCCTGAGGTACCAGACCTCGTAGGACCCCTGTTCCCAGTGGGATCCGGCTTCCGCTTCCAGTAACAGGGGGCTTGTCGTATCTTCCAGGAGCACTTCGATCTCGGCTCGTAGTCCCGCCTGGGGGGTCGCGACGAGCAGGATTGCCACCAGCGCAGCAAGTCGTGCTGGTGCGCGGCGGGCACCTTTTCCGAAGGTTGATCGTTGGTGAAAAAGCAGGTGATTCAGTGTCTTGGCATCCTTGCCCTGGTCCTGGTGGTACGATAGTCGCGCACGCTGGGCGCACTATTGTGGGGCGGATTATAGGGGCGAAATACCAGCTCCGGCAAGGCATATTCCATGCCAGTTGCCTGTTGTCGGATGATCGCTCTCTCAGGGCTCATCGGCCGCTGATTCGACGGCTGGTTCAGTGCGTGGTTCGGGACGTGAGCCACGAGATGCCAGGCATCCCAGGGCGGCCAGGTAGACGAAGGGCATCAGTGGGGCACGCATCCGGATGTTGCTCCAGTAAAACGTGTGGACCAGCGAGAATGACAGGCAAAGAAGAAGTCCCCAGATCCAGGGATCGGTTTTCCAGGCCGACCTCCTCCGCCAGCAGCCAGCAATCGCAGCCGACAGGATCACGAGGTACCAGGCAGCGGTTCCCAGGCGGAGCAGGAATGCGGCAGGCGACTCATTCGAATCGACCTGGTGTGGGANAGGGCTCCAGAGTCGGCCCAGTCGGACCAGNCANGACCAGGCGAAAGANGCTGGTTCNGNNCGNATNGAGTGAAAGGCAACCTGGTANGCGAACTNGTCATCCTCGACTTCTCCTCGCGGATGCGTGCCACCTGCCGGAGCGGGGTTATTAGCCCAGAAGTCAAAACCAGGATCTTCCGATACATGGCTCTTGCGCCAGTTGGCATCGAAGCGGTTGGGGTTCCAGGTGCTGCCCCAGGATGCGGTTCGAAGGTGCTCATAAAAATGTGGGTTGTTTCCCAGCAACAGCGTGTAACCACCATGGGTGGTGGTCAGCACGGGTTTTCCCAGCACGAGGGAATTCCGCACGATCCAGGGCACCAGGACGACTGCAGCGGCCGCGCTGAACAGCATCAACGGTTTCCAGCGTCGGCGGACAGCGAGTAGCAGCCAGGCAAGTCCCGCAAAGGCCAGGAAGGTGGGCCGGCAGAGAATTGCCAGNCCCGNGATCNTGCCGGCCGCCAGCATCCAGCGAGGTTCCCGACNCTCCCCGGATCGCAACAGGGCAAACAGGAGCAGCAGGGCAAGCAGGGTGGCAAGCGTCTCGGTCATCAGCTGGGTGGATTGATAGAACAGTATTGGATCGACAGTGATCAGCAGCCCGGCCAGCCAGCTGGCCTGTCCCAGACCACTTGCCCTGGCCAGCAGGATCATGATCCAGGCAGAGGCGATCGCCATCAGCAGGTGCAGGATCATCACCTGCGAGCGGCCAACGGTACCATCCGGCGAGGTCCCTGCCAGCAGCAGGGNATACAGAGGAGGACGAAAGGCAGTGGGATGGATCTCCCCTTGTCCCTGGCGGCCGTAGACATGGTGTTGGCGGAGATTCTCCGCAAGCTGCCGATACTGATCGACATCCGNATCAAGCTTCTGATTCAGGGCGAGCATGCCGGTACCGCGGATAAGAATTACCCCGGCGGCAACATACAGCAGCGCACGCAGAGAGATTTTATTTTCAGCAGGAAAAGCCATGAACCGGCAACCGTTTACTGCTGGAGTCCAAAAAGGATGATATTGGTTCCCAGGCGAGCTGCCTCATCCCGCGAGTATCCCTTGCATTCAGGTACCGCCTGGTTTTCCAGGGCACAACTGATGTCATAGGGCGAGAAAACAACTGCCACGCGTCCGTCGATGGAGAGTCCTTCCAGCAGCGGTACGGTCACTGATGAGGCGGGTGCCCCGGTCTTGGNGTCCCGCCGCGTGGGGTCACGGAGGGTCACCGTGGAGAGATCATGACCGCCAAATTCGTCNGAGAGCANGGGATGATCTCCGGCAATCCGTGTGAATGTTTCTCCCGCAAGGACAAGCTGCATTTCCCGACGAAANGCAGCTGCGAATTCCGGGCTGGCACAGATGGCATCGGAAAAGATGAATCCACCTCGTTTGAGGTATGCTGCAAGTGCCACGCGTTCTTCCTCGCTGAGCCGAAAATCTCCCCGCCCGTGAAGAAACAGGATGGGGTATTCGGAGAGCTTGTCACTGGCCTGGACCATCTGCCTGCGCGTGCTGACTCGCATTTCAAGCTGCAGCCGCATGACTCCCAGCAGGTTGCTGAGTGAATTCGGTGCGTCATTNCNCCCCCCGCCGTGAGAGACCTTGGGAACAAACAGGGTTCCCCTCCGGGGCTGGTCAATATCGCTGTCCCGGAAACTGACGCGGGGCTTGTCCAGCTTTCGCTTCAGTTCCCGGTTCGTGGCATAGGCAATCACGTTGCCGCCAAATTTCACGTGGTCATGGATCACTTCGGTGACAGCTTCCGGCTGGTTCGCTGGCGCCCCGGACTGGAACAGGCTCCAGTAGCAGGAGAGGTTACCAGGATAGTAGACGACGGCAGTACGGCAGCACGACTGGATTCCTTCCACGCGGCCGACAAATGCCGGGTTGATGTTGTCCTGGGCGAACCAGATCGGGTGGTCAGGNGGGAGTGTCTGCAGCGGGCTCTCGGGAAAGAGTTCTTTCATCAGGGAACGGAATTCGCCATCGAATACCTGGTCATCGCAGCATGCCTCGACGAACAGGAAGCCTCCCTGGTTGACGTAATTGCGGAGATTTATCTTCTGCTGGTCATCGAGCAACAGGGACTGGTAGCCGCTGATGAAGAGTACGGGTGTTTCCATCAGGTCTTCNAGNCGGGCTGCCTGGACGTCAATTGTCTGCCAGGTAAGATCCTGCTGCCAGCGGGTTTCGACGAAACGGGTCAGCTTGTGGATGCCGGACCGGTGCTTGTCCCAGTCCGTTTGTCCTGCAGCCCCGTATTGCATTTTGGAGATCACTACGGGCCGACGTCCCTTGGAGAGGAAGAGCATGGAAAAGGCAGTGTTGGTGAGTGGGTTTCCNCGGGTTCGCCAGGAACCGTCCAGGTCGTCCTGTATTTTCAACAGGTGGTCCGCACCTGCCCGGTACCAGTCATGCTGGCCGATAAACCGTTGTCCTGTCATTCGTCCGACTCGCTCCAGGGCATACATGTAATACATGTAGTAGGAACTNCTGGCGGGGTTTCTTTGTATGGAGAAAGCCTGGCCAAGCCAGCGGAGTCCCCGGTCGATGGCGTTCGCGTCAGGTACCTTGCCACAGCATTGCACCTGTCCGTCGACAACTCGAGCCGCTTCCAGGCTGGTATGTCGGGANGTGATCACCAGCGAGGCAATCCCGGCACAGGTCATGCTCCCGGTCGGAAGGCCGGAAAGATTGTACGACCAGGCACCTGATCGTTGCTGGCGTTCGGTCCAGTACTTGTGTGCCTTTTCCCAGGTCACCGCCGGGATCGTCNCCCCCACTCGTTCTGCCTCATGGAGAGCCAGGAGTGCAAACTGGGAATTGGACGGATCATCCGTGGGAATACGAGTGTGATAACTCCAGCCACCACTACGAGGGTTCTGGGCCTCCACAAGCCATTTTGCATAGCGAGCGATGCGGACACGCTCCCCCCTGGGATCTGCCGCGGCCATCACCATCAGGTGCAGGGATGTCGCGTAGGTAGTACCGATGTCATCGACATCGAAAGAACGCAGGTAGGCGAGCGCTTTTTTCATCGCCGGGTCTTCATTCGGGACACCGCTGTGGATCAGTGCCAGTGTGCAGAGCGCGGTAATACCGCCCGGGTTGGATTGATTCTCCGACCAGTTACCGTTGGAATCCTGCTGATCCTTGAGATAGGAGATCCCCCGCTCCAGCGATTTTGTGACCAGTTCCGGGTTGATTTGCGCAAGCGTGTTGGGGTGGCCGGTTACCATCACAAGCAGGAAAGTTGCAACCGGTAGGTAGCATATCCTGGCAACTCCAGGCTGTCTGAGTTGGGAAGAATGCCGGGTCATTTTTTGCGATCCCTACAACCGATCGTGAGATAAAAAGTCCAGTCAACCGGGGGGGTGGTGCCAAACCAGGGTTGAATTGATTTAAACGCTGGCTATTCCCTAATTTAGGGATGTGACAGGATNCTGGCAACGATTGTCNGCATCAATTGATGGCCTCTCTACCCACCGTTAGAATCAAGGCAATCACAAGTCCCGACGGTTTCTCCCGTACCAGCAGGTATTTCCGTGTCTACAAAACAACGCAGCCTGGGTGATATTCTCCAGGAGTTCAGCCAGCATCGCCAGATCATGCAGCAGGAGTTGCAGAAGGTGATCATCGGCCAGACCGAGGTCATTGAACAATTGTTTGCGGCAATTTTCACCAGGGGACACTGCCTGCTCGAGGGGGTACCTGGACTTGCCAAGACACTGATGGTTAGCACGCTGGCGCGGATTCTGGATGTCTCCTTCAACCGGATCCAGTTCACACCGGACTTGATGCCCAGTGATATTGTTGGAACCAATGTGCTGGAAGAAGATGACTCGGGCCGGCGGTCGTTTCGTTTTGTCAAGGGACCGATTTTCAACAACATCGTGCTGGCGGATGAAATCAATCGAACCCCTCCGAAGACGCAGGCAGCGCTGCTGCAGGCAATGCAGGAACGGGAAGTCACCGTGGGAGGAANTACCTATCCACTGCCGGAGCCATTTTTCGTGATTGCCACACAAAACCCGATCGAGCAGGAGGGAACCTATCCTCTTCCGGAAGCCCAGCTCGACCGGTTCATGTTCAATATCCTTGTTGACTATCCCTCGGCCGCTGAGGAAGAACAGATCCTGATGGCGACCTCTCGAAACGACGATGTTGAGGTGAACAAGGTTTTGCAGTCCAAGGCGATCCTGAACCTGCAGAAACTGGTTGGGAACGTGGCCATCAGCGAGTACATCGTGCAGTACGTGGCAGCACTGGTCCGTGCCACCCGCCCTGGCGACCCGAGTGCCCCGGAATTCGTCCAGGAACTGGTCGACTGGGGNGCCGGGCCACGAGCCGGGCAGTTCCTGATCNGGGGAGGGAAGGCGCTGGCAGCTCTTGACGGCCGCTTTTCCGTCGCGATCGAGGACATCAAGCGAATCACGATCCCGGTGCTTCGGCATCGCGTGAGCACGAATTTTCAGGCACAGGCAGAGGGGCTTACCACCGAGAACGTGATTGAGCGACTGGTGGAGGCCATCCCGGAACCAAAGATTTCCAAGTTTTCGGAATGAGCGNGGCAGGGAGAGACGAATCAGGGAAGGTGATGGGGCGACACCATGCCAGCAGCTGAATCCTACTTGAAGCCGGAAGTTATCAACCAGATCAAGCGACTTGATCTGCGTGCCCAGTTTNTTGTACGTGGATTTCTCCACGGCTTNCATGCNAGCCCTTACCAGGGCTTCTCGGTGGAATTCAGTGAACANCGCAAGTACACCACCGGTGATGACCCCTCGGATATCGATTGGCTGGTCTATGCCAAGACAGACAAGTACTATGTCAAGAAATTCGAGGCGGAGACGAATATNACCGGTTACCTGGTGATGGACCTGAGTCACTCGATGGCCTACACGCACCGGCAGGAACTCAGCAAGTTTGATTATGCCATCTGCCTGGCCGCCTCCCTTGGCTACTTGATGATCCACCAACAGGATCCTGTCGGGTTGGTCACTTTTGACCAGAAGATTCGCAGTAGCCTGCCCCCTCGCAGCAAGCGGGCCCACCTGGGTAACCTGCTTTCGCTGCTCACTCGCCTTGAGCCAGCCGGCGAGACAGATGTTGCCAGGAGCCTGTCGCAACTGGCCGCCATGCTCAAGCAGCGAAGCCTGGTGATGATCTTCTCTGACCTGCTGGTTGATCCAGAACCGGTGCTTCGAGCCATGCAGCAGCTGCGGCATGGCGGTCATGACGTGATCGTTTTCCATATTCTCGATGAGGCGGAAGTGAATTTCCCATTTGACGGGATGGTGCGGTTCGAGGATCCGGAGTCAGAGGAGATGGTGACGGTGGATGCCACGAGCTTTCGCAAGGATTACGCGGAGGAACTGGACGAGTTCCGTCAGCAATACCGCCGCCATTGTCGTGACAACGGGATCGACTANGTGGAGCTGGATACCAGCATGCAGTTTGACAAGGCCTTGATGGAATACCTGTTGAGTCGGCGTTCCCGTTTCTAAATCCGTGATCTGCAAGGAGACCTGATCGATGGCGTTCGTGAACGCATCACTCCTGCTTGGTGGCATGCTGATGGCGGTTCCGGTCATCCTGCACCTGATGATGCGCCAGAAACCACGCCCCCTGGTTTTCCCGGCCATCCGGTTTGTCCAGCAGCGTCGGGAATCCAATCGCCGAACCCTTCGACTTCGCCACTGGCTGTTGCTCCTTCTGCGAGCCCTCCTGATCGTATTGCTGGCAGCTGCCATTGCGCGNCCAAGCGTGGACTCGGATCACTGGGGCAACTGGGTATTGATTGGTCTTGTCAGCATGATCTTGCTGCTGGTCCTGGCCGCCACGATCGGTAGCTGGATGAATNCACGAGGCGTGGTGATGGTCGTCCTGCTGTTACTGGTTACCCTGTTGTTGGCAGCTGGTGACCTGGTTCTGCTGGCCCGTGTGATGGATCGGGATGGCGAGGCCATGCTTGGTGACCAGGAAGCTCCTGTCGCGGCNGTACTGGTGATCGACAGCTCCCAGCGAATGGGTTACCAGTACGAGAACCTGAGCCGGCTGGAACAGGCCCAGCAGACAGCGAACTGGTTGATCCAGCAATTNCCGGGTGACAGTGAAGTCGCCGTGCTTGGGAGTTCCGGTCGCCAGCAGGTGTTCGCCATTGATCTTGCCGCTGCCAGGGAGNCAGTNGATCGTATCCAGCTGACCTCCGTGGGGCGGCGACTGGCCGATGTTGTACGGGATGGAATTGACCTGCTGGAAACTAGCCGGCTTGGGCGCAAGGAAATCTACGTCTTCACTGACATGACCCAGGGAGCCTGGCAGGAATCAGCTCAATTAAAGAGGGTACTGGAACAGCATGCCGATGTGCTGGTTTACCTGGTGGATGAGGGAGTCACCAAGCCACTCAATTTTGCGGTGGGGCCGGTCANCCTTTCNCAGCAGACGCTCACGACCAATGGCACCTTTCAGCTGAGGACAGAGCTGCAGCATATCGGGCCCGGGGGGGAGCGGGATATCGAGCTCTACCTGGAGGAGCCTGACCTCCAGTTGCCTATTTTCCAGGACGGTCGCCAGAGGGTTCCACCCTCCACCCGGCGTGCTCGTCAGCACGTGGTTGCGGCCGCGAACGCTCGACAGCGGGTCCAGTTCCAGTTGCAGGGACTCTCGCAGGGCATTCACCAGGGATCGATTCGCCTGGTGGGTGACGACGGCCTGGCGATAGATGACACCAGGTATTTTACGATTCGAGTGCGGGCGCCGTGGCAGGTCCTGGTGGTGGCACCGGGAGAGGTTCCGGTGAAGTTCTTTACNGAGGCGNTTTCCCCGTTTTCACTTCGCCAGACTGGCCAGTCCCAGTTTGTCTGCACGGTTNTCCGTCAGAAGGAGGCAGGCAGCGAGGTGCTGGGNGACCAGCAGCTGGAGGGTTNTTCGGCGATCTGCCTTGTCGATCCCCTGCCACTTGCCGCGGAGGATTTACAGCGGCTGGTCCGATTTAGCAGCCAGGGTGGTGGTGTTGGCCTCCTGCTCGGTCACAACGCCAGTGTTAACGGGTTTGAGTCGCCGCTGGCCCAGCAGATGCTCGGAGGCCGCTTGCTCAGGCAGTGGCGCCCAGTGGGTCGTTCTTTTCTGGACCCGGTTGATGACACTCATCCGATGATGGCGGAATTTCGAGAGGTCTCCACGAGTGTTCCCTGGCAGGAATTTCCTGTCTACCGATACTGGCAGATGGAGCTGGCAGAGGGAGCAGTAGAAATTGTCCGTTTTGCCAATAGTGACCACCCGGCAATCATTGAACACCGGGTGGGGCAGGGCAGAGTGATCACGATGACAACACCGGTCTCGGAGCCCTTCCAGATCACTGGCCGGCAGCCATGGAATGAGCTGGTAAGTGGTGAGAATGCCTGGCCCTACTTCATCCTGATCAACCAGGTGGCTCGCCAGCTTGTCAGCAGTGGTGAATCGCGTTTGAACTACCTGGCAGGTGAAACTGCCCTGCTTGCGAATAATACGAAGCATGATGCGGACCGTTACCAGCTGTTTGCACCCCAGGGAGAACCCCAGCCGGTCAACGNGGTGGATGGACGATTGACGGTCAAGTTTACCGAGGAGGTCGGNCCNTACAGGCTCAAGGGAGATCAAGGTGGCCCGGTCATCCGGGGTTTTTCTGTCAACGGCCATACTCATGAAAGCCAGCTTGCTCGAGTCACGCGAGAACAGCTCGACCANCTACTGGGAGAAAATCGTTACCAGCTTGCCCGGGGACGTAATGAAATTGAGTTCGGTGTTCGGCAGAAACGGCTGGGGCAGGAATTCTTCCCCCTGCTGATGTTGCTGGTTGCCATCGTGCTGGCACTGGAACACGTGCTGGCAAACCGTTTCTANGGTCGTTCAGAGAATCCCGACCCGGCTGGATCGAGGGTGGCGGGAAGGCTGGGTGCAACATGAGTAAATGGTCACTGGACCCGGTCTTCGATAGCTACACGTTTGTCATCGTGTCAGCCATCGTGTTATTGTTGCTCCTGCTCCTGGTGCGGCACGATCGCTCGCTTTCCTGGCGTCGACGCCTGTCGCTCCGTTCTCTCCGGCTGGCAGTGATTCTGCTGGTCNTNCTGGGCATGCTGCGTCCCACCCATGTCAGCTCNTCCCGGAAACCCCAGTCAGCGGTCTTCCTGTTACTGGTGGACCTGACCGAGAGCATGCTTTATCCAGGTTCGGAAGCNGGTGTCTCACGCTGGCAGGAGCAGCTNGATACGATTCGTGCCAGTGAACCATCGCTNCAGGAATTACACCAGGGCNTGACAATCAAGGCGTATGGATANGCCCGCNAGCTCCAGCCCCTGGACTGGGATGGCACCACGCTGGGCCTGCCCGGGGAGCCTGACGGCCAGCAGACCGACATCAGTACGACGCTTTATCGTGCCCTCGAACGGGAGATGAACCAGCGACTTNCAGGTGTGGTACTGATGGGAGACGGGACGCAAACGACATTTGATCCGGACGTGGAAATTCGGCAGGTCGGGCAGGAACTGGACCGTCTTGGGATTCCCCTATACGCGGTCCCCTTCGGTGGCACGGCAGTGCATTCCCGCGACATCGCGGTGCAGCAGTTGCCGCAGCAGTACACCGTTTATGTCAAGAACCAGCTTGCGGTGAGATCCGTGGTCCGCGTGCGAGGCTACTTGAACCAGGAAATCCCTGTCCAGCTGATNCTGGAAAAGGGTGACGGTACGCAAGANGTTGTACAGACAAAACAGTTNACTCCCCGGGGGAACGATGAGCANATCCCGGTCGAGATGACCTATGTNCCCCAGCAGCCAGGCCAGTACACATTACGGGTGANGGCGGCGGAACAGGATGGCGAGTTGCTTTGGGAGAATAACGAGCTGGCTTCCTTCCTGACAGTCAGGGAAGGGGGGCTACGGGTTCTTTACCTTTATGGCAGCCGGATCGGTGAGCAACTGGAACTCCGCCGGAGCATTGCTTCATCTCCCTACATGGAAGTGGTTCAGCAGTATGTCAGCCTCAAGGGTCGCAGTCGCTGGCCTGATCCGCGCACCTCGATCGAGGACGATGATCCCTATGATGTGATTATTATCGAGAACCTGAATGCCAGGGCCATCGGGACTGCCGGGCTGCGAAGAATTGCTGCAGCGGTAGACAAGGGGGCAGGNATCATGATGATCGGCGGTTATCACAGTTTTGGGCCAGGGGAGTATTCGGTGACTGCCCTGGNTGATGTCCTGCCGGTAGAGATGTTCGATTATGAACGCCAGCAGCTGGGGNTGGGGGTCAAGCTCCAGCGAGATTTTCATCTGCAGGATGAAGTCCCCGTACAACTGGTACGACCTCACATGATAACGATGATTACCGAAGCATCGCANAACCAGCAGCGNTGGGCGGANCTCCCACCGNTACTGGGAGCGAANAAGCTGGNGGCCAAGGATACGGGGCGNGTCCTGCTGGCCAGCCCCGGTGGGGATCCGTTACTGATAGCCGGCGACTACGGGGCAGGTCGCGTGCTGGCCTTTGCCGGGGATTCAACATGGCGTTGGCGACGAGAGGGATTTGCAACAGAACTGCAACGCTTCTGGCGGCAGTCGATCCTCTGGCTCTCCCATCGGGATGAGCAGCAACACCACGATATCTGGGTCCAGATTCCCCAGCGCCGGGTTCAGCCGGGAATGGATGTTCCGGTGTTTGTTGGAGTCAGTTCCTCCAGTGGAGAAATCGTCGAGGATGTCCAGTGGACACTCACATGGGAAGGACCGGACGAGATCCAGTCTCCACTTGCCATCACCCGGGAGACCGAGAAATGGGTGGGAGTAGTGGAGAATGTCCGACAGCCGGGTGCGTACCGGGTGACCGTGACGGCGAATGTTGCGGGCTCACTTTACGGGCCACTGGAAGCTCGATTCCAGGTGCTGGACCAGAAACCCGAAAAAAGCAATCCTGTCGCCGATACCGCGCAGCTGGGTCGGCTTGTCAACTGGACTGAACCGTACGGGGGCAAGCTCATCGAACCCCGGGAACTGCCAGCACTTCTCCAGGAACTTGGTCGTGAACCTCCGGAACTGGATATTGANNTCGAAACGCGNTGGCANCTGGGNAAGACCGCTGCNGATGCCTGGNTNTATTTCCTGCTGGTGGTNGTGCTGGTCAGTAGCGAGTGGTACCTGCGNAAGAAGTGGGGGATGGTCTAGCCTTCANTGGNCAGGGGGCCCATGTTCCAGTCTGCCTGGCTGTAACGGGTGGCAACNAATTGCCGAGTGCGTTCACAAGGCCAGGATTCNCTCTGCTGGACCGGTTGCCACTGCTCGATGAGCAACTGTCGNAGCTGGTCTGCTCCGGTCTNGAGGTTCATGACAAAGTCTTCGTGACTCCGNTGCTGGCGNTAGTCGGGCTGGCGAGGTGGCATNTGGAGAAATGNCGAGATCTGCTGCAGGGGAAAATCGTAGAGCAGGGTACCGTGGTAGAGGATGTGGTTTCGCTTGCACCGCAGGCTGTTTCCAGAGAACTTGCGTCCAGCCACCACCAGGTCACTTGTCCCTTGATGTTCAATGGGCTCACCAAGTGGGGCCAGGGCCGTGGCAACCTGCTGTAAGACGAACCGGTGAGCCTCCTCGGGGATACGCAACTGGGGCTGGTCGTGCAATTGCAGCACGAGGCTGTACATCAGGCATCCCTTGCCTGTGACAATGGCGGCACCCCCGCTGCATCGTCGCAGGATCGGTACCTGCTCTGCCTGGCAGCGGTCCAGGTTCACTTCCCGGTTCTGCCTCGAGGCTCGGCCAATTACGACGATTGTCGTTGAGGGTTCCCAGAATCGCAGCCATTGGGCACCTGTTGACGAGTTTTCGGCCTCGTCCAGCAGCGCTTCGTCCAGTGCCAGATTTTCTTCGGGGGATTCAAGCGTAAGGTCCAGTAGTTTCATGGATTCTGTCTTCTGATGAGGCCTGTTGACGCGGTTGGGGACCGATTTACACTTTACTGAATCCCCTGTCGCCGGGTTCCATACCTATGTCAAATGATAACAGCCAACCTGTTTCCCCTTCGCCCCCGGAAGACCAGGATCTTCAGGGAGATGTCATTCCGAATGAGGACGTGACAGAACTGCTCGATACAGAAACTGGCAGGCAACTACCACCGGTGGAGGCTCCCAGTTCAGCTTTCCTCCTGCAGCTCTTCCTGATCCCCATGATTATTGTTTCCATCGTGGTGATGGTCTGGTTGATGTTTAGCTGGCTGGCGCACCTGGGAAGTGACCCACGTGACCTGGTTCGGGACCTGGGGTCACTCAACAAGTCAAGCTGGCAAAAGGCCTGGACACTTTCCAACCTGTTACGGAATGCCGACAACGATGCCCTCAAGGATGACCAGGATCTTGCGGATGAGTTGATCCGGGTACTGGAAAAAGAACTGGAAGGTGGAAGCCTTGATCCGTCGAGGATCCGGCTGCGGATCTTTCTCTGCCATTGCCTCGGTGAATTCCGCCTTCAGACAAGTCTCCCGACGCTGCTTAAGGCGGCCACCCTGGATCGAGACCTGTCTGAACTTGATGTCCGTCTGGCGGCCCTCGAATCACTGGCGAAAATGGCGCAGAACGTGGGCCCTGAAAAAGTCCGAAAGAGTGATGTCCTGGTTGATACCCTGCTGACGATTTCACAGCTTCGAGAGGATAATCCGGAGCTTCAGTACCGCAACGAAATAAGGAGTGCTGCTGCCTATGCGCTGGGAGTGATTGGTGGCAAACGATCACTCGACCGGCTTGCACAGATGACACGGGATTCCTACACCAACTCGCGTTTTAACGCGGCCACGGGACTGGCCCGCTACGGTGATCCACGGGCGGTCGAGGTGCTCCTGCAAATGCTGGATCCGGATGACGAGTTCGTGGTGGCTGGTGAAAAAACACCAGAAGCTCAAGGGAACAAGCGGAGTTTGGTGATTCGTAATGGAATCCGGGCGACTGAGTTTTACTCACAAAATGGTGGAACAGAGAAAATGGAATCTCTGTTGGAAGCACTGCAGCGTCTTGAATCGAGCATGTTGCCGATGGCGATCAGGCTCCGGGCGAAAGAAACACTGCTGAAGATCCGCGAGTAAGCCTGTTGTTGATGGTTGTACGTGCGTTACCATGGAATGCTGGGTTGATCGAGAGTCACCCCGGCGATCTCACCTGAGTAAAGGAACCCCCATGTCGACCAGTCAACAGGCCAAGCCACTGGAAGGGCTGCGGGTTGGCTTTGTGGGAAAACTGGGTGGTTTGAATCGTCGAGAGGCGCAACAAATGGTCAGTCGCCAGGGAGGGTTCCAGGCCCCCGGTGATTTTCTTGAATCGGGCCAGGTCGATGTCGTGATCATCGGTGCAGAAATATGGCCACCGGTGGAGCCATCCAACCTGCTTGGCCCTGCCATCCAGGCGGCGGTCGGTGAAGGCCGGGTGGAGGTAATCACCGAGACCGAATTATGGCACCGTCTCGGGCTGGTCGAGGACGAACAGTATGTGCGGCGGCTTTATACTCCGGCAATGCTGGCAGAGTTACTGGATGTACCTATTGCAGTGATCCGGCGCTGGCATCGTCGGAAGTTGATCCTGCCGGTTCGTGAAGTCCATCGCCTCCCCTATTTTGATTTCCAGGAAGTCGCCGCGGCACGAAGGCTGGCAGAACTCCTGGCAGCGGGAGCGTCTCCAAGGGATATCGAGCGTCGCCTGGATGAACTTGCTCGCTTTGTTCCCGGGGTTCAGCGACCGTTGGCCCAGCTTTCAGTGATCGTGGAAGGCCGCCGGATACTCCTTCGCCAAGGTGAAGGCCTGGTAGAACCTGGTGGCCAGTTGCGAATTGACTTTGATGCACTGGATGAATCCGGGCAGCAGTCGGTCTCGCTGGAGATTCATGAAACAGGCTTGCCGGTTGAGTTTGACGAGAGAGGTGATCAACAGGAGGCGCCGGCGACGGTTCCCTTCGAGATGGTGGGACAGGCCATGCTCGCCATGACACCGGATGAAATGCGTTCCGAGGCTGCGCTGCTGGAGGAGCAGGGAGAGCTGGAGAGGGCGATGGAAGTTTATCGCTCGCTGCTTTCCGCCATTGGTCCCCATGCCGAGATATGTTTTCAACTTGCTGAATTGCTCTATCGTGTTGGTGAACCGGAGGCCGCCCGGGAGCGATATTACATGGCCATCGAAATCGACGACGATTTTGTTGAAGCCCGGGCCAACCTCGGTTGCTTGCTGGCGGACACCGGTGAAACAGAACTGGCAATTGCTTCCTTTCGGGGTGCCCTGCGTTACCACCCGAATTATCCTGATGCCCATTATCACCTGGCCCGGTTGTTCGAAGAGTTGAATCGTGGGGAAGAGGCAACAGATCACTGGCGTGCATTCCTGATACTTGCTCCCGACAGTCCCTGGGCAGATGAGGCAGCACGCCACGTCTCCGAGGACTGGCAGAATACGGGACCTGAGTCTACATAGTTCTGAGATAGCCGCTTCATTAACCCTGGATCCTGAACAGCCAGTACCTGCTCGCTGCTTACTCCTGCTCGTGTTACCTGGAAACTGGCACGGCCGACAAACATCGGTCGTTATGCTGTCACGCCGATGAGTGATTTCCTGCTTCAGTACGAGAAGATTGATCCGGCCACGTTTGCCGTGCTCTCCTCTTTCCTGACTGTCAGCTTGTTCTTCAAGTTCAGCAGGTTTTGGAGCGTGCGCAACATAGATATCCTGCTGCTGGTTCTCTTTGCCCCCGGGTTACTGCTCATTGAACAGGGCGATTTTCAGCAGGCCCAGGCCGAACAGTCCCTGTTGACATCCCCACTCATAAACCACGATGAGGAGGGGGAGCAGACAGCAGGAGCGATGGCAGAATCCCGAGAGGAAGTACTCAAACAGATTCCTGATTATGTTTCCGGGCGGAACAAGGAATTCTATGGCTTTATCCTGCTCTGGGCGGTGGGGGGTGTTTTCCTCGTCCGCCTGCTACTAGATCCAACGATGGTGCGGAGACCCCTGCTGGAACCCAACCTGACCTCNGGGGGNCTCCTGTTCATCTCGNTCTCGCTGTTTGCCTTGATGTCGGCCAACGTGGTCTTTGCCGGCGAGGCGTACCAGGAGCGGATTGATCTCTCGGGACCCCTTGTGGCTAAGGTGGAAGCAGTGGGTGAGGAAGAAAAGGCNCTGGATCCCGGTTTTGCGCCCCTGGAGCAGTTTGCCAGTATCCCTGTCCGGTACTGGCTCACGGGGCGAGGGGATCCCGGTAGAGCGACCCTGACGATGGACTACCGGTTTCTGGCTGCCGTTGCGGTGGCCGGTCACCTGCTGATCGTGCTGGGAATGATAGCAACTGGCTACTGGCACTTTAACAATATCAGGATGGGCATTGGTGCCGGCACGATGTACTTGATGCTGCCGTACACCTTTCAGATGACCGGCCAGGTCGACCACGTGATTCCCGGGGTGCTGCTTGTCTGGGCGATTGTCCTTTACAGGCGTCCTCTGCTTGCCGGGGTACTGCTGGGACTCTCACTCTGCATCTATTATCCCCTCTTCCTGTTACCGTTATGGGTGAGTTTCTATTGGCGCCGTGGCCTGTTTCGATATCTTGTCGGCCTGCTGATTGGCTGGGGAGTTCTGGCTTCCCTGCTCCTTGTCCAGACCGATAACACTGCTGAGTGGATGGTTCAGCTACGACGACTGTTTGGTATCATCGTGCCACGCATGGAAGGACTCGAGGGCATCTGGGGCCTNGGCTGGGATCCGGTTTTCCGGATACCGGTGCTGGTGACTTTTATCGCCATGATTGGCACCATGGCTCTCTGGCCGCCACAAAAGAACCTGGGAACCCTGCTCTGTTGTTCGGCGGCAGTCATGGTTGCAACCCGTTTCTGGAGTGGATCCGGCGGGGGGCTCAATATGGCCTGGTACCTTCCGCTGATACTGCTCACCATCGTGCGGCCCAATCTTGAGGACCGTACCGCNCGGAATGTGGTAGTCAGTGGCTGGCCACGTCGCCGGGCGGCAACCTTTGGCTAGTGNACGGCAGATATCAGCGCTGCGCCTCGTGGATAAGGTGACAGAGTTCCGGCAGGATGATCTTGCTCATGACAAGTTCAATGGCCAGTGGTGAGCCAGGCATTGTCAGCAGCAGCGTGTTTNCCATCAGACCCCCGGTGGCCCTGCTGAGCATGGCAGCTGGGCCAATNTCGTTGTAGCTGAGCATGCGGACAAGTTCCCCGTAACCTGGCAGCGGCCTGCTGATCAGCTGCTGGACGGTTTCAAAAGTNTGGTCTCGTGAGGAGATCCCCGTGCCCCCGGTCATCAGGACTGCATCAATACCATCCTCCTGGCGGTGTTTTTCCAGCAGCGCGTGCATCGGGGCTGGATCGTCTGGCACAATCGCCCGGGTAACGAGCCGGTGGCCTGCTTCCTCGAGCAGCTCAANCAAACGGGCCCCGCCACTGTCTGTTTCCAGGGTGCGAGTGTCGCTGACAGTGATGACCGCACAGCGGGCCACCTCGGGAGAATCGGAATGATGTTGTTCAGCGGGAGAGGCCATGATCAATGCCGTGAAAAACGGAGGATCCTATTTCTTCCAGTATTCCGCATCCGGTGCCCGATCGCCAGCGGGTGAGCGAACTGTTGTCGCCTGTCACTTCTCCGCAATCTGGAATTCTGCCCAGACCGGCAGGTGGTCGGAGATCGCCAGTGCTTCCTGGAGCGAGAGGTTATAGCGTCTCATGAACCGAAATGTGTCGGCACTGCCAGTGAACTCGGCGGTTGCCTCGGAGTGAACGAGGATGTTGCCAACCTGTTTCGAGAGACGTGTGTTGGTGAGGGTCTCTTCGGCCAGCACCGGTATCATCTTGGTGGGACCGAGGATGGACTTGAGCGTGGCACTGTCAGCCTGGAAGTCACCCAGCATGATGACATCATCCTCGCCATTCCCGTGATTCCAGATCAACGAGTAGACCTCGTCCATTAATTCCAGTTCTGCATGCTGGTTCTCCGGGTTGATCTGCACGTTCACCAGGGTGAATTGAAAAGGGGAACTGCAGAGTTCTGGCTGGACCTGGAAATAACCCACAAAGGGTGGGTGTTCAAAGAGGCCATCTGGATCCTCGATGGAACAGCAGCGTGGGCGATCGGCGGTGATCAAACGGCGGTCGAAGATAAAGCCAAACTGTTGTTTGAATGTAGAACTTCCGCGGGGCTGGCTGAGCAGGTAATCATACTGGCTGCCGTCCCGGTTCATTTCCTCCAGCAAGAGTGCCACGGCGTCCTGTCCGGGGCCGCAGATTTCCTGCAGGGCGATCACGTCAAACTGGCGGCCAATACGGGCGAGGTCCTTCATGATTCCAGGAGTACCAGACTTGGTCCGCCCAAAAACCTGCAGGTTGAAAGTGGCAATCCGTATCGAGTCACGGGAGGAGCGGGGCAGGCTTGCTTCTGCTTGCAGAAGCACATCGACACGTCGTTCCAGGCGCAGCTGGTCCAGTCCCTCGATCCGGTAGTGATGGAAGAAGAGGGTCGACAGCAGCAGGAGAGCAACGAGGCTGATAAACAGGCGACTTTTGCGCATCGTGAGTTTCCGGGACAACAGTGGTTTCTTACAGTTGTTTTCGGATCTCACGCCACTGGAGCTTGAATCGCCGTCAATTTCCTTTGTCCTGATCGGTCCAGGGATTTAGCCAATTTCCCCAGTTTTCCAGGTACTGCTGCAGGGCAGGAATATCGCTCGCTTGTTGCTGGAGCCAGTCGTGTGTCTTCTCGACAATCTGCTGTTCCTGGTCCAGTGACAGCCAGCCGATGACAACCGCTGCACGGAGAAAGGCATAGTAGGTGTCCAGCACGTCACAGCGACAGTAGTCATTAATGCGGTCGAGTTCCCCCTGTTCGTAGAGTTGCTGCACCATGTTTCCCTGGACATCCATTTTTCCCGGTTTTCCCAGCATGTTGGCAAGCAGGTTAAGACCCCCGGTAAATCGTGAGGCCCCGTGGTTGGTGAGTATTTCCATCAGGTCCAGGTGGCTGGCAACATTGAAGCGATTTCGTGGCTGGTCGAAGGAGCGGGCATGGATGGCATACCACTTTTTCAGGTTCAACCCGTAGCGGTAGGCGGCAAGTTCCAGCAGGGGAATATCGAAACCACGACCGTTAAAGCTCACCAATGTCGGATAGTTGTAGACTTCCCAGCCATGCCAGAAGTCACGTGTGATGACGTGGGGCCGGTATTCCGGAACATCCAGGGCGACCAGGTCAACCAGCTGGAAGTCCTCGGTTACCTTGCCGATCACCACCGAGACGGGAACCTGGAACGTGTAGGGTATGAAA
>PANG01000029.1 GCA_002708345.1 Planctomycetaceae bacterium
CAGCGAACATGTTGTTATTGTAGCACCCGCTTTCTCCACATCTCGCAGGAATGGTCAATTGGCGACATTAGAGTCGAACTTTCAGCGGTCCAGCTGTTACAGGTCGACTAGTTTACCGCACCGGAAAATTTACCGGATCAGGACAGTTGATTCGTGTTGTCACGACTTCCTGTCCAGTTGATCCCGATGGCCCACCTCGTCCATGATGCGAAGGCCACTCCCTGGTACCCTCCAGAACCTTTTATTGCCGTTTGTTTCCTGGCAAAAATGTCCTGCTGCCGTCATTCACAAGCAACCACGACAGGTACCAACTTGCGAGTTGATTTAATTGTAGCTCCAGCATTTGACCGGTCTAGCCTCTAATTCTCTTGAAATGAGGGATTCTCACGGTGGGCTGCCAGCGGTGAATTGGGCCTGGATTGTTGCCCCCTCTGGCGATTTCGATCGCTTGTGACATCCCGGGTCCGGCATTAGCATACGATTCTTGGCCTGTACTCCACGCCTCTTTTGCGATTAATGCCATGTCGAGTAAACAACTGGAAGGATGCGTCGCTGTCATTACCGGCGCCAGCCTGGGGATTGGCCGCAGCACGGCCATTGCCATGGGGCGTGCCGGTGCGAACGTGGTCGTCAATTACCGCTCGAGCGAGAAAGAGGCACAACAGGTTGTCGACGTGATTTGCGAGTCCGGCGCAGCGGCCATCAAGGTGCAGGCAGACGTTGCAGAGCAGTCCGCTGTGGAACACCTGGTAGAGTCCGCGGTGACTGAATTCGGGCGGCTTGATATTGCTGTCAGCAATGCTGCATACAGCGACCGGGAGCTCTATTACGAAGCGGATATGGAGGGTTTTCGCCGCACTGTCGACGTGACCATGTGGGGTGCTTTTTACCTGATGCGTGCAGCCAGCCAGCAGATGATCAAACAGGGCGAGGGTGGCCAGATAACGCTTGTCAGTTCTCCTCATGCATTTATCCCCGCCCCACGGGCGATGGCGTACAACATGTCCAAGGCGGCACTGGAACACATGGCTCGAACAGCAGCGATCGAGGCGGCAGAGCACCGGGTGAGAATCAACATGATCCAGCCGGGCTGGATCGATACTCCCGGGGAACGCAAGTTTGCCAGCGAAGAAACGCTCCAGAAGGCAGGGCCCAAGATACCCCTGGGGAGACTCGGCAATCCTGATGAAATTGCTGAGGCAATTCTCTTTCTGAGTGACCCCAGGCATGACTACATGACCGGTGCCACACTACTTGTCGATGGCGGTATCAGCCTTCCCTGGTGGGCCAACCGGGGATCCGCAGCTCCGGAATAAAGTGTTGAGACCGAGTCGAGGAGTTAGAATCAAGTTCATGACATACCTACTTCCCTGTACAAGTTGCCAGCAGTCGATCCCGGTGGAAGCTGTCCAGGCAGGTGATGTTGTCAGCTGTGAATGTGGTGCCGAGGTGGCAGTCCCCACACTTCGGGAGATCCGTCGCCTGCTGGTAGTAGAGGAAGGCCAGGAGGCAGGATCACCACCGGATGGGAGTCCGGCAGCAGTGACCAGCTGGAGCAAGTTGCAACGCTACCTGTTTGCCACCGGTTTTCTCTGTGCCGCCGTTTCTGCCGGGCTGGCAGTTTCTGCCTACCGTTCCGCTTCCGATATCCAGTACCAGGAAGTTGCCAAACTTGACCAGCGTGCCGGGGAGCAGATGATTGAGGCACTTACCCCGGTCGGTGCCTACGAGGCCTGGAAGATGTTGCAGGCCAGGGGCATCGGTGATCAGCTGAAACCCGATTACGTGATCAACCAGGAGAAGAAAGAAAAATTCCTGGGGAAGGCACGGGTTTGCCTCTACACACTCGCCCTTGGAATTCTAGTAATGGGAATTGGCGTTTTCGTCCACAGGCCTCGGTATCAACCACTCTCCTGACCCTCCTCCCGGTGGACTTTTTTGTTCACCCCTCGAAGGGTTTTGCATTTCGTTGACGCTTGCCCTGCTATCGTTCACAATAAGGATCCCCGTGGACCCTCCTGCAGTTGAAGGAATTCCTGCCATGCGTCGTCTTCCGACTTTTCTCATGAGTATGCTGGCCGTGGGATTCTTGCCTGCTGTGGCGGTTGCACAGCCCTCGATCAGCTCACTGACTCCTGCCGCTATCCCGCCAGGAAAGACCACGGAAGTCACGATCCATGGCGCCAAGCTTGAACGTCCCCTGCAGGTCTGGACCAGCTTCCCTGCCGAGGTGGAACTGGTTGCTCCGGCGAACGAAGAAGAAGCAAAAAAAGTGGATGCCGTGCGCTGCAAAATCACACCGGCAGCCGGTGTTGCTGTCGGGGTCGCAGGGATTGCAGTGGGAAACAAGTCAGCCGCCTCTGGGATCTACTTCTTTACCATCGATGACCTGCCAGTCGTCAGCGACAGTGGTGATAACCACACGGCGGAAAAAGCCCAACTGGTGGAGTTGCCGGCGGGAGTGCATGGAACGATTGACGGTTCCCAGCGTGATTACTATGCCTTTGAAGCAACCAAGGGACAGCGGGTGGCCGTGGAAGTTGTCGCCAGTCGACTTGGGTCGACCATGGACCCGGTGGTCCGATTGCTTGACAGCCAGGGGAATGAACTGACGATGGCGGATGATAACGAGGGAATCGGGGCAGATTGCCGATTCTCGAGTACGTTTGAGCAGGAGGGCCGCTATGTCGTCGAAGTGGCGGACAACAAGTTCCAGGGAGGGCTGCGATATAGCCTGCGGCTGGGTGACTTTCCTATCGTCACGGCCCCCTACCCACTCGGCGCACAGCGAGGCGCAACTGTGGAACTCGGTTTCCTTGGCCAGGACCAGGGAGAAGTGCAGTCGCTGGAGGTGTCCATTCCTGCAGACCTGCCAAGCGAACGACTTGCTGTCGGTGCCCGTTTTCCAGGTGGTGCCTCTTCCGCGATGACGATCATTGCCGTGGACACGCTGGCGGAACAGGTGGAGGCGGAACCGAATGATGGCCCGGAACAGGGGACCGAGATTTCCTTCCCTGGTGCCGTCAGTGGCGGACTTCCCCAGGCTGGTGACAAGGACCATTATTCATTCAATGCGACCAAGGGGCAGGTGCTCAATTTCCGATCCCTCTCGCGGAGCCTGGGTTCGGCTGCCTATCTTCAGTTGCGAGTTCTGAATGGGGAGGGGGGCCAGGTTGCCACGACCAGCGTGAGTGATGCGGCCGAGCTTTCATTACGTTACACGATTCCGGACGATGGAAAATACGTGCTGGTGGTCGATGACCTGCTTCGCCGCGGTGGCCCGGACTTTGTTTACCGGGTGGCGGTGACGCTTGGTAATTCTTTTAGCCTGACCCTGAAGAATGACAAGGCAACCGTAAACCAGTTTATCGTGGGCAAGGGTAACGGGGCTTTTGCTTTCCCTGTTACCGTTGGTCGCACTGGCTACGACGGTCCAATCACGGTTTCCCTGGAGCCGGCCCTGGAGGGTGTGCAGATCTGGAATGGTGTGATTGCTGAGAAGGCCAAGGAAGCTCGCCCGATCGTGGTCATCCCCAGTGGGCTGGAGGAAGGCGACTTACGAATGTTGCGGATCGTCGGTACAGCGACAGTGGATGGGGTCGAACAAAGAGTGGTGATGCGGAGTGAGGCCTGGTTGCGAACCAAGCACCCGGCAATGCTCTACCCCCCCGCCTGGTACGACGGCTTGCTGTCGATCGGCACCTCGGCACCGGTGGATCCGTTCTATGATTTCAAGGCTCCAGCTGAAACAGTCACTTTTGCTCGCCAGGTGGGACAGGTGAACTGGCCGCTGACCCTGGAAAGAAAACACAAGGATTTCAAGGCAGGGATTAACCTCTTTTTCCAGCAGCTGCCAGAAGGCTTTACAGCCAGCGTCAAGGCGGACAAGGATATCTACACGGTGACCCTTAACGGTCCAGCCGACGCCGCGGCAGGAGATCTCAGTTTCCGGATCGCCAGTTTTGGCGAGTTCAATGGCAAGGGGCAGACTATTTTCCGCGATGTGCCAATCAAGGTGGTGGAGCCGATCTCGGTCAAGCTGACTCCGGTCGGTGCCTTGCTGGTCGGGCAGAAACAGAAAATCAAGATCGAGATTACCCGGGCCGCAGGCTCGGAACCTGAGGATGTGACGCTCAGCTGGACCAGCCTGCCAGCAGGTGTTAGCGGGGATGAAACGATCACGATTGCCAAGGATAAGTCGGAAGTGGAAGTGGAACTGGCAGCTGCAGCCGATGCAGCGGTTGTCGTCTTTGAGAAATTGACGGCCCAGGTCAAGACGACTTATGCCGGCAAAGAAGTGACCGCTGGCAGCCCGGCGGTGAAACTGGAAGTAAAACAACCCTGAGAGAATTCCTTTCCTGATTCAGGAAATAAATAAAGGATGACCATGATTCGAACTCTTCTTACCTCGCTTGCTCTTGTGCTCACCAGCGGAACCCTGCTTGCAGTAGATGATCTTGAGGAGATCAAGCTCAGCAAGGTAGACCGGGTCGAGGTTTATCCCTCCGAGTACGAGCTGACAGGAGTCCGCCAGCGACTGCAACTGGCAGTGACTGCCTACCACCGCGATGGAACACTCCAGGATGCAACACGCGTCGCGAAGTTTACCAGCAGCGATCCGCAGGTTGCCGAGGTGGTTGGTTCCCAGGTGCAGACCCGTGGGAATGGAGAGGTGGTGATCATGGTGCGGGCCGGCGGCAAGAAGACGCAGATGAAACTCAGGGTCTCGGGACAGGACCAGCCGGAACCAGTCTCCTTTCAGTACGAGACGCTTGCCGCGCTCTGCAAGCAGGGATGTAATGCAGGTGCCTGTCATGGATCTCCCAGCGGCAAGGGAGGATTCCGCATGTCACTGCGGGCATTCGATTCCACAGTTGATGAAATCACCCTGATTCGCGAGGACTTTGGACGCCGTACCAACGTTCTCAACCCGGCACAGAGCCTGCTGTTGCTCAAACCAACAATGAAAGTCCCTCATGGTGGAGGTCGTCACCTCAAGTCAACCGACCCGTCCTACGAGATCCTCAGCAAGTGGATTGGTGAGGGCTGTCGCCTCGATGATGCGGAACGTCCCAAGTGTGTGAAGCTGGAAGTTTACCCACCCTCGGGGCGAGTGCTTAATCGTCCGGCGCATACCCAACAGCTTATTGTGACGGCACATTTTGAAGATGGTTCGGTGCGCGATGTGACACCGCTGGCCGTTTATTCGAGCTCGAACGAGGAAGTCGCCTCGGTCCACGTCGATGGGCTTGTTGTCGGAAACGACCGCGGTGAGATTGCCGTGGTGGTGCGGTACCTGGAGTTCATCGAATCCACTTTTATCACCTTTGTGAAGGACGTGGAGGGATATGCCTGGGAGCAAACCCAGCAAAATAACTATGTTGACGAGCTGGTCGACAAGAAGCTCCAGCAACTGAAGTACCTGCCGTCGGAGTCCTGCAGTGATGACGAGTTCCTCAGGCGTGTTTACCTCGACGTGATTGGCATCCTGCCGACGGTGGCGGAGGTGGAGAGTTTTGCTTCTGACACCGGCAACGACAAGCGGGAAAGGCTAGTTGATGAGCTGCTCGAGAGGCCGGAGTTCGCCAAGTTCTGGGCACTCAAGTGGGGTGACCTGCTGAGGCTCACCAGTAGCCAGGTCGGGAGCGATGGAGTCTACAAGTACNATCGATGGGTNGAACGGGCCTTCCGCGATAACATGCCCTACGACGAGTTTGCCAGGCAGTTGTTGACCGCCACCGGGAGCACGCTGAACAACCCACCTGCCAACTTCTTCCGCACAGCCGGGGATATGAATGATAGCGTGGAAACTATCTCGCAGATTTTCCTGGGAGCCAGGCTGCAGTGCGCCAAGTGTCACAACCATCCGTTTGAGCGTTGGACGCAGGATAATTACTACGGGATGGGAGCTTTCTTCAATCGCATCCAGCGAAAGAAGACGCGCCGGGCTGACGAGTTGTTTGTCTGGGTAAATTCATCCGGTGAAGTCACCCAGCCACGGACCGGGAAGCAGATGAAACCGTGGCTGCCCGGACAGGGAGAGGTAGAGCANGCCGATGAATTTGATCGCCGCAACACGTTTGCCGACTGGCTGACCAAGAAGGAAAACCCGTTCTTCGGCAAGATTGAAGTCAACCGGATCTGGAGCCACCTGTTTGGCCAGGGAATCGTCGAGCCCGCTGATGACTTTCGGGATACCAACCCTCCCAGTAATGCGGAACTGCTCGATGCCCTCTCGAGGGATTTTGCCGAGAGTGGATTCGACCGGAAGCATATGCTGCGAACGATCCTCAACAGCCGTACCTACCAGTCGAGCTTCCGGCCGAATGACTTTAATGATTCGGATGCCCGCTGCTTCTCGCATTACCAGCCNCGGATGCTGTCGGCCGAACAGNTGCTGGATGCGATCTGTCACGTGACCGGGCTGCCTGAAACTTTTGGATCCTTGCCCGCAGGAACACAGGCGACCCAGTTGCCTGCGCCGGACCTGGTCAAAAACGATTTCCTTAAGATCTTTGGCCAGCCCGAACGCCAGACAGTCTGCGCCTGCGAGAGAACCAATGAATCCAACCTGGGCATGGCAATCCAGTTTTTCAACGGTCCCCTGGTGTATGGCAAGCTGCGGGACGAAAACAACCGCTTCCGGAAGCTGATTGCCGAGGAGAAAACAGACGAGGAGATTGTCACGCAACTTTACCTGGCGGCTGTCTGCCGTGCGCCGTCAGAAAAAGAGATGGAAGCAAGCCTGGCCCATATCAAGTCCAAGGAAGATCGCGTGGCGGCCCTGGAAGATGTCTGCTGGGCGATTATCAATACCAACGAGTTTCTTTTCCAGCACTAGCCGTTCCCGGTCGCGCCAGTTGATGAACCAGGCAGGCCAAATCTGAACCCGCGAGGTATGACGCCACGATGAAGACAACCAGGCAACTTNCTCTTTCTCTCTCCCTGCTCCTGCTTCTTCCCCTGGCTGCGATNGCGCAGGAGGAGATTAGTTTTCGGGCGCAGGTTGCCCCGCTGCTNATCAGTAATTGCCTTGCCTGCCACGGCCCCAAGAAGGCCGAGGGTGGTTTTCGCGTCGACAGTTTTGATCGACTGAGCCAGGAAGGGGATTCCGGGGCCGCCGGGCTTGTTGCCGGCAAGCTTGAGGAGAGCGANTTCTTCCGGCGGATTGTCTCGGAAGATGAGGATGAACGGATGCCACTCGAGGGAGACCCGATGCCGGCAGAGCATGTGGAGGTGATCAAGACGTGGATTGAGCAGGGAGCACAATTTGATGCCGAGGATCCCAAGGCGTCGCTGTCCAGTATCGTACCTCCCCCCACGCACCCGGANCCGCCGGAAATCTACCCCAGCACATTGCCCATNACNGCACTGAGCTTCAGCCCCGATGGGCAACAGTTGNTTNTNGGGGGTTACCACGAGCTGACGATCTGGAATCCGTCTGACGGGAGCCTCATGAGGCGAATAAANAACGTGGGCCAGAGAACCTATGCAGTCCAGTACAGCCCGGATGGCAGCCTGCTTGCTGTTGGCTGTGGTGCACCAGGACAGCTGGGCGAAGCACGGATCTTCGATCCTTCCAGTGGAGAACTGAAAATGGTCCTGGGAACGTCGTCCGACGTTGTGCTCGATGTCGTCTTCAATCCCAAGGGGGACCGAATTGCCGTGGCTGCGGCCGATGGTGTTATTCGGNTTTACGAGGTTGCCAGCGGGAAGCTTCAGCTGACCATCACCAGTCACTCGGACTGGGTCATGGCGATTGCCTGGAAATCCGATGGTTCCCAGCTGGCTTCGGCGAGCAGGGACAAGACCTCCAAGGTATTTGATGCCAGCAACGGGGAGCTTGTGGTGACCTACGCCGGCCACGGACAGCCGGCCAAGGGCGTTTACTTTCATCCCAAGGGCGAGGAGGTCTTCTCCAGTGGTGCCGACAACAAGATCCATCGCTGGAAGGTTGCCGATGGCAAGAAGAGTGCAGAAGTGGGGCTGGGTGGTGAGGTCTACAAGATCTCCAGCGGAGCGAGTTTCTTCTTCGCCGCCTCAGCAGACAAGACGGTTCGCCAGTACCAGTCAGAGGACCAGAAAGAAGTCCGCAATTACGGTGGCCATTCCGACTGGGCCCTGGCTGCGTCCTATCATGATGGCAGCAAGCGTCTTGCCAGTGGTGGGTTTAACGGCGAGGTGAAAGTCTGGAATACCGAGGATGGCAGTGACGTGGTTACCTTTGTCGCTGCCCCTGGTTTCAAGAAAGAATGAGCGATCTTTCGCTTCATCTCTTCGGTCCTGATAGCGCCACGGTTGTCTTGCTTGCACACGGAGCAGGCGCAGGACATGACAGCCCCTTCATGCAGGCCATGGCAGTAGGACTGGCTGAGAGGGGCTGCCGGGTTGGGCTGTTTGACTTCCCCTATATGCAACAGGCCCGGCACGAGGGCCGCCGCCGGCCCCCCAGTGCCATGCCGAAGTTGATCGAGAGCTGGCAGGAAGTGATCCAGTTAGCAGGTAGCCAGGGTGCCGGCAGGCTGGTGATTGGTGGCAAGTCGATGGGAGGACGTGTGGCCAGCATGATCTACGAGCACGTTCCTGGTGCGGTAGGACTGGTCTGCCTGGGGTACCCCTTTCACCCACCCGGGAAACCCGATCGCCTGCGTGTGGAACACCTGCGGGAGATCAAGAAGCCAGTACTGCTGGTCCAGGGGGAGCGGGACGCGCTAGGGGATCGTGAGGAGGTTGACAGCTACCAGCTTCCCAGGCACTTCCAGGTGGAATGGCTGGATGATGGAGACCATAGCTTCAAGCCTCGCAAGGCCTCGGGACAGACGCACCAGCAGCATCTGGAGCAGGCTGTCCAGGTCATGGCCCGCTGGGTCGAGTCGCTTGAGTGACCACTGAACCCTTGCTGCCTTTGGGAGGTGCCGTTAGGTTAACCACGTTGGTGGACCTGTCCCCGGAGAGAGTTGTATCGTGCTTGAACTTTATGGCCAGATTGAAGAAGCGGTCGAGGTCATCCGCTCCCGGTGGAAGAGCCAGCCACACGCCGGAATTATCCTCGGGACCGGGCTGGGAAGCCTGGTTGAACAGATCGAGGTCGAGGCGTCGTTTGATTACGGTGAGATTCCACACTTCCCCCAGTCCACNGCGATCAGTCATGCCGGGAGGCTTCTCTGTGGCACGCTCGAGGGACTGCCGGTCGTGGCAATGGAAGGTCGCATGCACATGTACGAGGGATATCCGCTCAAGCAGATTACCCTGCCCGTGCGTGTGATGAAGGCCCTGGGGGCGGACCTGCTGGTGGTCTCCAATGCCTGTGGAGGCTTGAATCCCGATTACCAGTGCGGTGACATCATGGTAATCGACGACCAGATTAACCTGATGGGTGACAATCCGTTGATTGGNGTGAATGATGACCGCCTTGGACCCCGTTTCCCAGANATGTGCGAGCCCTATGACCGGCGCCTGGTNGAGCGGGCCCTGGAAGTGGCAGGGCGGGAGGGGATCACTGCCCACAAGGGTGTCTATGTCGCGGTCGCCGGACCGAACCTGGAGACACGAGCGGAATACCGGTTTCTGCGGACGATCGGTGCCGATGTCGTTGGCATGTCGACCGTTCCGGAAGTCCTTGTTGCGGTCCATTCCGGTATGCGGAGTGTTGGTTTCTCGATCATCACGGACATGTGCCTGCCGGATGAACTCACGCCGGCCGATGTCAGCGAGATTATTGCCGTGGCAAACGAGGCGGAACCCCGGCTACGGACCCTGGTGCTAGGGGTACTGGCTGGAGAACAGGCAGGCTGATATTCCTGGTCCTTCGTGGAGAGGCAGTCCGGGTGATGGATGGACAGTTGATTGACGAGGCGGTCGACCTGGTTCGCAGTCGCTGGGCCTCCACGCCGCTGGTGGGAATCATCCTGGGGACCGGCCTGGGAGGACTGGTCGAGGATATCGAAGTCGAGGAGATCTTCGAATTTGATGAACTTCCCGGCTTCGTACCTGCAACAGCACTGGGACACCGGGGACGCCTGGTTTGTGGTCGGCTTGATGGAAAACCGCTTGTCGCTCTGGATGGTCGGCTTCACCATTACGAGGGCCATGATGCGGGACAGATTACCCTGGGAGTTCACCTCTTCGATCGGCTTGGAGCAGGAGGATTAATCGTTTCCAATGCCAGTGGGGGAGTAAACCCTGAACTCACCGCCGGTGACCTTCTCGTCATGGAGAGCCACATCAACCTGATGTTCTTGCAGGTCGGGGATCCTTCCNCGAGTAACCAGGAACGTGCTGGGCGGATGCTGGCGGATCCTTACCATCTGGCCTGGATCGAAATGGCACTGGGTGTGGCGTTGGAGAGGGGCTTCCGGGCAACAGCTGGCACATATGTCGCAATGACGGGACCGAATTACGAGACCCGCGCGGAGTACCAGATGGTTCGCCGTATTGGTGGGGACGTGGTTGGCATGTCCACCGTGCCCGAGGTGATCGTGGCATCCCGGCTTGGCATGAAGGTTCTGGGACTCTCCGCGGTTACCAACGTCGCCGATCCGGAAGCCACGGACGGAACAACGGCAGGGGAGGGTATTGAAGTTGCTCGTTCCTTGCAACCAGCGATGCGGGCGATCGTGGCAGCGATCGTGACAGGCGAAGCTCAGGCGGATTCGTTGCAGTAACCGTCCTGGTCGATTATCTCGAACATGTAACCGTTCGGATCGCGAAAGAAAAAACGCTCAAACGGGGTTTCCCGCTCGGGCTCGATCAGCGTGGCACCGTTCTGCTGGAGTCGCTGCTGGAGAGCTGGAAAGTCACTGGCCGGATGGAAGAGGGCCACGTGCCGGCCAAACTCTGCCTCGAAGGCCGATGGTTCAAAACCCTCCACGCGCAACAGGTGGACTTGCTGGGTTGGTGTGATCTGGAGCCATGCCGCTTCTACCTCGATGTTTCCCGGCCGGGAGATCGGTTGCCAGCCGAAGCAGTTTTCCAGGAACTGGCGCGTGGCTATCACGTCACGAGTCGCAAGCGTGAGGTGGGCAAAGGTCATTCCTCGCTCGTCTCCTCACTGTCGGCGCCACTGGAATCGATCAGCCCGCGGAGCCTGGCAACCTCGGCTTTCAGGTACATCACCTCAAGCTGCAGCTCGTTGAACATGTCCCGGGTTACCTGGCCGGGTTCTCTGCCTGATTGTTCTTCTGTCATTGCTCTGTCCACTTCCAGCCAAGCTTGGTTTCCAGTTCTTTTTCAGCGATCCGGGACCAGGGTGTCCCCTCGTGCTCTTGTATTACTCGTTCCAGGTAAGTGCGAGCGTTATCGATAAGTCGCTGGTAGCTACTACCGATCTGGATGTTGTCATCCGCGACAAGGACCCACTGGCTGCTCGTGGGGCTCTCGAATTTACGTCCGCGCTTCAGCGCTGCCAGCATGGCGTTGTATCCTTCCACTCGTGCCCTGGCGGCCAGTGCACGGCCCATGGCAAGGTCATAACCGGCTTGCCAGCGAGGTCGGGTCAGTTCTGCACGGTCCCTTTCACCGTTCTTGAGCAGGCCATGCATCTTCTGGAGCTGCGGTTCCAGGCGTGCGGCTGCCAGTTGGGCCCGCGATACATCCCGGCTCATCTGGGCCTCGTCGACGTAGGCAAACTGGGTCACGGGTCGTTCAAGCAGGTCGACCGGTTCCATCTGGGCCGCTTCATGCAGTGCACGCCTTGCGGCATTCTCGTCGAGGAGTTGCTGGTAGGCGGCGGCGCTGACGTAATCCGGAGCATACTTGCGAATCACGCTGGACTCGTACTTCCCAAACACGTACGTCCCCCCCTGGAAGGAGCCTCGCATCATCGACGCGGAATAGCCAGGCATCGTCACCGCCAGGTAGTTGCCGCCGGAATTGCGACAGAGGTACTCCCAGTTAAATGGTCCAAAACCACTATGTGTTCTCTCCATGCCAAAAGTCGCATTGGCAAAGGGGATCTGGATCCGCTCGGAATACCGTGACTCCGGTCCCTGGCGGATCGGCCGCCAGCCATCAGGGTCAGCTTCTGTCACGCCCGATTCCACGCTGTCAGCAAGCAGGGCATCACGGCCAAAGGGAGCGGCCGGTCCGATCACGTAGATCGGGATGGCATAACGCGAGGCGGTATTGGCAGCACCATCGATCTGGTCCACGTCATCCCCTGCCTCGTCGGTAACCACGACCAGGATGACCTGCATCTCCTTGTCCACGCGATAGGGAATGCATTTTTCAAGGACACCCTGGAGGGCAGTGAATGCCATCTCTCGGCCACTGCTGTCCTCCTCGAGGCGGTCGATTGCCTCGATCACAAGCGCGCCATCGGCCGTAGGTTCCTCGGTAAGCCAGCTGGATTCAGCACCAAATCCAAGGATCGCGGTCAGCAGGGAGTCCTGGGATTCACGGTCGGGCTGCTGGTAGAAGTAACGGAGTTGCGTGGTGACATTTCTTCGCAAGGCCTCGCTGCTGGCCGACTGGTCCAGCATCCAGACGACCATGGTCGGAGCTTCCTTGCTGAGCTCCTCGATTATTTCCATGACCCTCTCGACCTCCGGCAGGATGATCGTGTTGCTGCCGGAGATACCTGGGGGAATATAGATCGACTTCTTGGGTGGGTCGGGTGAAAGCCGAAGTCGCTTCCGGGGCCGAGAGGATCGTTTCGTGCTCCGCTGGCTCGCTTGCTTCTTCGAACTACTGGCATTTTTCCCCAGGTTACCGCCCGGGGGCTGGCAGCCAGTCTGGATGGACAGCATCACGGCAAGTAGGGCAGGCAGTAGGTATCGGATCATTGGATTTNGCCTCGTTTGTATTTTAGCGGATTGAGCCCTGCTGGACATGGACCAGGGAAACTCCGGTTCTCTGCCCCGGGTTGCTTGAAAAGGACTGAAGGCGGTTCCACAATAGGAGGAGAGACACGTTCAACGAAGCACCTTCCCGGAGAGATTCCATGACACGCAGGAATTGTTTAATACTGACCGTGACCTTCCTCCTGGCCGCCACCACGATCGTCAGCTGGGCAAAGGGTCCAAAGATCTCCGATCCAGCCAAGGTGGATGCAGATTTTGCTTTCCAGGGGGAATACACCGGGACTGCTGTTGAGGATANCAGANGTCAAGNTTGGCCTCCAGGTGATCGCCCTGGGCGAGGGGCAATTCCAGGCGGTTGGTTATTCCGGCGGACTTCCTGGTGATGGTTGGGACGGTGATCGTGAATCCCTGATCCGGGCCACTGGCAAGCTGGAGAATGCCGAGCTCAAGCTGGTGGCGGCCGAGCAGGGGACTGCCCATATCAAGAAGGATGGTACGGTTCAGACGTTCGACCTGGATGGCCAGAAGATCCACCAGCTCAAGCGAGTGGTTCGCAAGAGCAAGACACTTGGTCAGGAGCCACCAAGCGGCGCAGCCGTCTTGTTTGACGGNACCAGTGCCGATGGCTGGGAAAATGGAAAAATGACCGACGACGGCCTGCTGATGCAGGGGACCACCAGCAAGAAGGTATTCCAGGACCATCTCCTGCACATCGAATTTCGCATCCCCTACCAGCCGCAGGACCGGGGCCAGGGGCGAGGGAACAGCGGNGTCTACATGCAGGGNCGATACGAGCTTCAGATGCTCGACTCCTTTGGCCTGGAAGGAAAGCAAAATGAATGTGGCGGGATCTACTCGGTCAAGGATCCGGACCTGAACATGTGCCTGCCGCCGCTGAGCTGGCAGACGTATGACATCGAGTATACGGCAGCCCGTTTTGATGACGCGGGCAAGCTGGTCAAGAATCCACGGGTCACCGTAAAACATAACGGTGTGGTGATTCACAAGGACGTGGAATTACCAGGCGAGCGAAACACGACGGCCGCTCCCAGCCAGCCAGGTCCCAAGGCAGGTCCGGTTTACCTGCAGAACCATGGGTGTCCGGTCCGATACAGGAACATCTGGGTAGTGGCAAAGGCGAAGTAGCCAGCCTTATCAGCTAGGACAGGAAATCCGGGCTATGGAAATCCGTGTCGAGTTTTTTGGCATCCCGCGACAGCGGGCTGGCCAATCCGCTGCGGCGATCTCGCTGACTGCCCCAGCCACCCTGGCGACACTTCTCGGGGAACTGGGNCAGCAGTTTCCAGGCCTGGAGGGTGAGTGTATCGAGCGAGGTGCCTTGCGTCCTGGTTACCTTGCCAGCATTGATGGCGACAGGTTTGTTAGCGACCCGTCTGAAATCATTGCGGATGGCAACAGTGTGCTGATCCTTTCAGCNGAAGCNGGCGGTTAAGNTAGANTNNCGGTAGACCCTCATCCAAGCGGCCCGGACAAATGATCGAAAACGGCATAAACATCCCGCCAGCTGGTTACCACGGAGCCTACCTGCACGTGGACGTCTCATCGGGCACGGCAAAGCGTGTGGAGTTGCCAGCGGATCTGCTTCGCCAGTTCCTTGGCGGGACAGGACTTGGAACATGGCTGATGCTCTCGCTTGGTGCATCCAGCCAGGATCCACTCAGCCCGGAAGCTCCGCTGGCATTTGTCTTTAGCCCGCTGGTNGGTAGCCCGCTGACGACCTCCGCCAAGTTTGCCGTGGTTAGCCGCAGCCCCCTGACCGGACGGCTCAATGACTCGCTTGCCAGCAGCTCGTTTGCCCTGGCGGGAAAACGGACGGGCCATGACGCGATCGTTGTGTCGGGNCGNGCGAGTGAACCCTCGATTCTTGTGATCGATGAGCAGCAGGTGCAGTTGCAACCGGCAGGAGATCTCTGGGGAATGACGATCGAGGAGGCGGACCGGTATCTCAAGGAGCACCAGCCGGCGGGGTCGAAGGCGGCCGTGATCGGTCCTGCCGGGGAAAAACTGGTCCATTACGCGACCCTCTCCCATGACGGTCGGCACGCCGGTCGGGGTGGCAGCGGAGCGGTGCTGGGAGCCAAGAACATCAAGGCCGTTGTCGTGCGCGGTAGCACGCACTGTCGCTGGGAGCATCCCGAGCAGCTTGTCGAGTTGGCCAGGGATCTCTCGGATCGGTCACTGGGGCCGGCCACGGCGAAATATCGGGAACTGGGAACCGCTGCCAACCTGGTCCTGTTTAACCGGCTTCATGCCCTGCCGGTGAAGAATTTCCAGCAGGGACAGCTCGATGGGGTGGAAGAGCTTTCCCCGCAGTCTCTCACCCGGGAGCGGGAAAAGACACAGGTGAGCTGTGCGGCATGCACGATCGGCTGCACCCACATCTACGGCACTCGCCGGGAGGGAGAAGAGCCAGGGGCAGTCCGTGTCGAGTACGAGTCGTTATTTGCCCTGGGTCCCCTCTGTGGAGTTACGGACCAGGAACTTGTTCTGGCAGCCACCGGGCGNTGTGATCAACTGGGGATCGATACGATCAGTACGGGTGGCACAATTGCTTTTGCGATGGAGTGTGTCGAGCGGGACCTGCTTGATGCTCCCTGGCTTCGCTTTGGTGATGGCCAGGCNGTNCTGGANGCCATNGANCTGATTGGNAANCGGCAGGGCCTGGGTGACCTGCTNNCCNGGGGAAGNCGCAGCATGGCAGAGCATATTGGCAAGGGGAGTATTGATTTTGCCCCCCAGGTCAAGGGACTCGAGATCCCCGGTTATGAACCACGTGCCTTGCAGACGATGGCACTCGGATTTGCCGTCGGTTCGCGGGGCGCGGATCATAATCGAAGCGGTGCCTACGAGGTGGACTTTTCCGAGCATGTGGATCGCCGCCAGGGAAGTCCGGAGGCGGCCGAGGGGGCGATTGCAACAGAGGACCGTGCCACGATCATGGATTCCCTGATTATCTGTAAGTTCCTGCGCGGGGCACTGGACGATTTTTACGGCGAGACTGCAGCAATGCTTGCCAGCGTCACCGGCTGGGATGTGGATGCCGAGGAACTTCTTCAGGTAGCCCGCCGAATAGCAGCCGCGAGGAAGCTGTTCAATATCGAGTCCGGCTGGACGCCCGAGGAGGATTGTCTGCCAGCCCGTTTTCTTTCCACCTCGCTGCCTGGTGACCCGCAAGCGAGCCTCACGGCGGAACGACTCCAGGAGATGATCCGGGCCTACAATCGAGGTCGTGGATGGGAGGAGACAGGCTTCCTTTCCGATGAAGTATTGCAGCAATACGGCCTCGATCCACTGGNTGGTGAAACGCCAGNAAGTGGATCATGAACNCTCTCCCCACTGGCAAAGCGGTATTGCCCAGATGACAATAAAGAGGATGGATAACTGTCCTNCCACGTGCCGAAATCAATAGGTAAGGCCCGGTCTCGGGCCTGCGTGTTTCTGCGNATGGTGACTGGATCCTTGCNCTTTTAGCAGATTGTNATGGCCGAGAATTTCATCTTGATTCCCGGACGTACAAGCAAGCAGGGTGTGGGGATCAGCGAGGGNAAGTTTGGTGAGACCTATATACAGGAAATTACCCTGTTACAAGTCGCGCCAGAGGACATGGAGCGGTTGGGGCTGGAGCCAGGCGACTGGGTCCGGCTGACGAGCGCCGACGGCCAGGTGGAGGTGGAGATAAAAGCAGCCAGGGCAGGAGAATTGCCATCCGGACTGCTGTTTATCTCCTACGGAGATATCTCCAGCCGGTTGATGGGTGGAGAGACTCATGGCTCGGGCATGCCGACCAGCAAGGGCCTGGATGTGGAACTTGAACGACTCGATGCGAAGTAATCACGGAGACTTGTAAATACGGGCTGGAGGAAANAATAAGACCTCCCGTCGTTTTCATGATCGTGCCAGCCAGGGCTGTTAACGCCCCGGGTTTCATGGAAACGAGGCGAATAGGCACAGCCGGTTACGAGACTCATGGAGACTACAAGNAACGCAGCATCTAGCGGCGAACTCAAGGTCGTCAAGGATGCCACCTGTACTTTTTGTGGCTGCGTCTGCGACGATATTGATCTGACCGTGGAGGGAGACAAGATCGTCGACGCCAAGCGCGCCTGCGTGCTGGGGAATNCCTGGTTCCTGAACCACCAGGTAGAGGACCGGCCAAGTTGCCTGGTCAGGGGTAAACCGGCCCCGATCGAGGAAGGGGTCAGGCGTGCTGCAGAGATTCTCTCGGAAGCTCGCTATCCACTGATCTACGGTTTGAGTGATACCACTTCGGAATCGCAACGTGTCGCAGTCAGTATTGCTGACTGGATCGGTGGTAACATCGACACGACGACCAGCGTCTGCCATGGACCCTCCGGAATGGCATTCCAGGGGGTTGGGGAAGTGACCTGTTCACTGGGCGAGGTACGTAACCGTGGGGACATGATCATCTTCTGGGGATCCAACCCGGCCGAGAGCCACCCTCGGCATTTCACCAAGTACAGCCTGATGCCCAAGGGGATGTTCGTGCCCAACGGTCGCAAGGACCGCACCTGCGTGGTGATTGACGTGCGCAAGACCAAGAGTGCCAGGGCTGCGGATATCTTTATACAGCTCAAGCCACGAAGTGATTTTGAAGCGGCCTGGACCCTGCGTGCCCTTGCCCAGGGAATTGAACTGGACCCCGAACAGGTGGAGCGGGAGACTGGCCAGCCACTGGAGANCTGGCAGGATCTGGTGAAGCGGATGAAAGCGGCTCGCTTTGGAGTAATTTTCTTCGGCATGGGAGTNACCATGACCCGCGGCAAGCATGCNAACAGCGAGGCCATCCTGNNACTCACGCGAGANCTNAACCAGTTCACGCGTTTTACCTGCAAGCCGAACCGGGGCCATGGTAACGTGACCGGAGCTGACAACGTGGTTGCCTGGCGTACNGGTTTTCCCTTTGGAGTGAACCTGGCCCGCGGCTATCCACGCTTTAACCCGGGCGAATACACGGCGGCCGATGTCCTCGCCCGGGGTGAAGCCGATGCCGCCATGATCATTGCCAGCGACCCGATGTCGAATTTCAGTGAGCCGGCACGTCAACACCTCAAGACCATTCCATATNTCGCTTTTGACCCCAAGGANACGCCTACCAGCCGGTCTGCCGAGGTCGCCTTCACGGTNGCAACCTATGGGATCAACGTGCCCGGGACCGTCTACCGTATGGATGATGTTCCGATTCCCCTGCGACCGGCTTTCAAGTCACCACACCCGAGCGACTATGACCTGCTGGTCGCAATTGAGAAGCAGGTAAGAGAACGAAAAAANATTCAACCACAGGAGGGATGAGAGCCGGACGAGGTTTCCCTGGCTATCGTACCAGGGGAGCGAGGCCCAGCAGTCGTCGCATCATACCGATCTGTCCTGCATGCAACATCTCGTGATGGGCTGACATCAGCAATGCACCCAGCCGGGTCGGCTGACCCACGTATGGCGGCTCAACNCCCTCACCCAGTTGTTCCAGCGGATACGTTTCNAGTTCCTTCAGTACCTGGCAATGAACTCGATCAAAGACATCCTGGATTTCAACCACCGGCACAGCGCCATCCGGCGAGCTTGCTGGCGTGGAGTCCTTGGCAAATGCGCGCAGGAACAACTTGGGCATCAACTCGCGNTCCAGTGGCTGCCGTCCACGCTGGCGCAGCAGGGCCAGCCCGTACTGGGCCATGGTAATATGCCCGACTTGCCAGGCGACATGGTTAACCCCCTCGGCAGGCTGCTCGTACCAGCGGTCGGGCGCAATATCAGCCAGTATCAGGTTGGTGTTTTCACGCGCNAAGATGATCTGATCCCGCACCATGTCCAACCGTGTTTGCCAATGCGACTGGTCAGTCATCAGGTCGTTCACTCCTTGTTCTTCATGCGAGGTACCATCCTGTAATGTCGTCCTCGCTGTTCAAAATTGAAGGGGGATATGTTTACGACCCGGCCAACGGTGTCGATGGCCAGGTCCAGGACATCTGGATCCAGGNTGGTTGTATCGTTGACGCTCCGGCTGCTGACGTNCGCCCGGCACGCACTCTGAATGNTGCCGGGATGGTTGTTATGCCAGGTGGCGTCGACATGCATTGTCACATTGCCGGGCCGAAGGTCAACATGGCACGCAAGATGCGACCCGAGGAGAAGCGGCACGATGCCGTTGTCCCCCGCACTGACCGTACGCACAGCGGAACGCTCGGGAGTGTGCCGAGTACCTTCGCCACAGGCTACAAGTATATCGGGATGGGCTACACAACCGCTTTTGATGCCGCTGTCCCTCCACTCTCCGCACGACATGCTCACGAGGAATTTGAAGATACACCCTGTATCGACAAGGGAATTTACGTGCTGGTTGGTAATAACCACTACGTGATGAAATCGATCGCGGATGAGGAGCCAGAGCGACTGAGTGCATTCCTGGCCTGGTTGATGGGAGCTGCCAAGGGTTANGCGCCCAAGCTCGTCAATCCNGGGGGAGTGGAAGTCTGGAAANATCACCAGGCNGGGAACGTGGGGACCATTGATGATCCGGTTGATCATTACAACGTCACACCCCGGCAGATTATCAGCAACGTTGCCCGGGCTGCGAACGAGATGCACATGCCACACCCGGTACATATCCATGCCAATAACCTGGGCCTTCCCGGTAACTGGGAAACCACGCTGCAGACAATGGAAGCGCTGGAGGGACACCGTGGCCATATCACGCATATCCAGTTCCATAGCTATGGCGGTGGGGATGGTGAAGAGGAGAGCCTTAGCTCCCAGGTGGCACCGCTGGTGGAATATATCAATGAACATCCCAATGTCACGGTCGATGTTGGACAGGTCATGTTCGGTGAGACGACGAGCATGACTGGCGATGGCCCGCTTGGCTATTTCCTGCATAACATCTATGGAAGCAAGTGGTTTAGTGCCGACACGGAACTGGAGTCGGGTTGCGGGATCGCTCCGATCAAGTACCGCAACAAGAGCCTGGTCCATTCACTGCAGTGGGCAATCGGCCTGGAATGGTACCTGATGGTGGATGATCCCTGGCGGGTGGTGATGAGTACCGACCATCCCAATGGCGGATCTTTCATGGCCTACCCGCAGATTATCCGGCTGCTGATGGACCGAAGCTACCGCCAGGATGTACTCAAGACGGTGCACCCTGGTATCCAGAAGATTTGCCAACTGGCGGACCTGGATCGTGAGTACACGCTGGGCGAGATCTGCACGATCACGCGGGCCGGACCGGCCCGGATCCTGGGGTTGGACCACAAGGGCCACCTGGGGGTAGGAGCCGATGCCGATATCACGATCTACAATCCGCATGAGAACAAGGAAAAGATGTTCGAGTTTCCCCGTTACGTGATCAAGGCGGGCGAGATCATCGTGGATGATGGCGAGATCCGCCAGTCGCGGATTGGAAAAACCCTTCATATTGCCCCGGAATATGACCCGGGGATCGAGACAGATATTGCCGAGTGGTTTGAGCAGTATTACTCGATCCGTTTCCGGAACTATCCCGTGGCCGATGATTATGTTGATGGCTTTCAGGAGGTGCCCTGCCGGGCGACCCCGGATAACTAGTGGCACGAGATGGAGCAGGAACATGAATCCCTTGACGCTCGGTGGTGTTATCTTGTGCGGTGGTGAGAGTCGCCGCATGGGGATGGCGAAGGCGGAACTCCCTTTTGGAAGCGAGCTGCTGATTGAGAGAATCGTGCGATTGCTGCAGGAGGTGGACGTGGTCCAGCAGGTCGTGGTAGTCAGGGCTGCCGATCAGCAACTCCCTTCGCTCCCTGCGGGGGTGCTCTTAACAGAGGATCGCTACCCGGGACGGGGCCCACTGGAAGGACTCGTCGTGGGACTGCAGGCACTTGCCGGGAAGGTGGATGCTGCCTATGTGACCAGCTGTGATGCGCCGCTGCTGGTGGGAGAGGTGGTAAAAATGCTGTGGGGCCTGCTNCAGGAGAACGACATCGTAGTTCCCACNGAGGAGGGTCGTTACCATCCGCTGGCNGCGATTTACCGGGTTTCGGTTGAGCAGACAGCAGAGGAACTGCTGGCAGNNGATCAGCGACGGCCGGCTTTCCTGTTTGATCGTGTGCAGACATGCAGGGTCCCGGTGGAGGATCTGAAAGAAGTGGATCCGGAACTGCGAACTTTCCAGAACGTGAACGAGCCACTCGATTATTATCAACTGCTTCAGGATACAGGCCATCAGATGCCAGCGGCGATTGCTGCACGGCTCAAGCTGGGGCAGGCTCCGTAAAGAGCAGGAACGGACATCGATCATGCTACTTTCCAGGAATTGAACAACGGCAGGCCATGGTCCTCAAACTTCAATACAAGGGTGGCGCAGAGGTNCCTCTCGAGGTTGAGGGGATATGTCCNGACACGCTGCGCGGTGAGACAATTTCCGTGATCGAGAAGCGGGAGGTGTTTCATGGCAACGTCCGTGTACCGCTGGCCGAGTTCTTTGCTGTTTCTGGTGACGCCTCCGATGCATGCCACCAGTGGGATGGCGACCTGGCAGGTGTACACTGGATCGGGGCCGGGATGACCGAGGGGACGATTTGCATCAGCGCAGATGGTGGTCGGCATGTTGGCAGCGAGATGTCAGGCGGCCAGATTACCGTCGAGGGTAATGCTGGTGACTGGGTCGGAGCGGAAATGAAGGGAGGCTTGATTGAAGTCCGAGGTCGAGCAGGCCACCTGGTCGGATCCGCTTACCGGGGCAGTGCCAAGGGGATGACTGGTGGTACGATCCTGGTACATGGNGATGCTGGTAACGAGATTGGTCACTCGATGCGACGGGGACTGCTGGTGGTTGGCGGTGGCACGGGTGACCTGGTTGGATTCAATATGATTGCCGGTACGATCCTCATATGGGGGGAAAGTGGTATCCGGCATGGCGCAGGGATGAGACGGGGGACGATTGCCTTCATGGGAGACCATCACCCCCAGCCGCTGATCAGTTTCAAGCAGGGTTGTCGGTTCCGTTCGGAGGCCATGAGCTTGTTATTGAAGTACCTCGAGAGACTTGGATTTCCCGTGCCCGCCGAAACCTGGGATGCGGACTTTGATTTGTTACACGGGGATATGATCGAGGGTGGACGTGGAGAAATGCTNCTGAAGGTCATCGAGTGATGGTTGACCAGAAACAATTCCTGGATGTTGTCGACCGGGATGTCGCGGAAGCGCGTTTCCAGGATGCCCTCGTGCTGGATCCACTGGGACAGGAGCAACTGCCACTGGAGCAGTCGCTGGGCCGGGTGCTGGCCGATAATGTGTCGGCCGGTATCGATGTCCCCTCCTTTGACCGATCCAACTATGATGGCTACGCGGTGCGGGCGGATGATACCTACGGGGCGATGGAAGAAAAACCGTGCCAGCTGGCGATCCTGGATGAAGTGATTGCGACTGCCGTGGTTCCCAGCCTGGAAGTTGCAGCGGGAACGGCGATCACCATCGCCACCGGGGGAATGGTNCCNCGCGGAGCAGATGCTGTCGTGCTGGTGGAACATACCGACCGGCAGCAGGANCAGTTGCTGGTGCGGCGTGCGGTCACGCCCGGTTTTGGGATCAGTTTTGCCGGCACGGATATCGGGCGTGGTGAGACAGTGCTGTTTGCAGGGACACGTCTAACGAGTCGTGAAACCGGAGTGCTGGCAGCGCTCGGTATTGACCAGGTCCAGGTATTNCGCAGGCCGCGTGTGGGAATTCTCTCGACNGGGGATGAGATCATNGCACCGGGCGAAACGATGAAGGCAGGCATGGTCTTCGATAGCAATGCACGGATTCTTGCCGACGCAGTGAGGGAACTGGGCGGCGATCCGGTNCCGCTAGGGATTGTCCCTGACAAGGTTTCCATTGTTCGGGAGACGCTCCAACAGGCCATTGCCAGTTGTGACCTGGTTGTGCTTTCCGGGGGAACNAGCAAGGGTGCCGGGGATATCTGTTACGAGGTGGTCCAGGAACTCAGGGACCCCGGCATCGTGGCACATGGTGTGGCTCTCAAGCCGGGGAAACCGATCTGCCTGGCCGCAACGGCGGGCAAGGGAGTTGTGATTCTCCCTGGCTTTCCAACCTCGGCAATCTTCACTTTTCACGAGTTCGTGGCTCCCGTGATTCGTGCCCTTGGAGGCCGGGGNGCGGCAGCCACNAAAANAGTCNCGGCGCGACTGGCAGTCAAGGTAAATTCAGAGATTGGCCGCCGGGAGTTCCTGCTTGTCGGCCTGGTCCAGCAGGGGGCGGGGGCCGGCCAGACCGACCAGGCAGCATTTCCGATGGGAAAAGGATCAGGGAGCGTGACCACGTTTAGCCGGGCGGACGGTTTTATTACCATTGATGAGCACCATGAGATCGTGGAAGCGGGCCAGCAGGTGGATGTCCAGTTGCTGNGCCAGGATATCCGTGCAGCCGACCTGGTGGTGATCGGGAGCCACTGTGTCGGCCTGGATGTGCTGCTGGGCGANATGAATCACCAGGGAATGGCTACCAAGTTGATGTCTGTTGGATCCCAGGCGGGGCTGGAGGCTGCCCGCAGGGGCCAGTGTGACCTGGCGGGNATTCACCTGCTGGATGAAGCATCTGGTGAGTACAACAAACCCTTCCTTGATGAGACCTTGCAGTTGATCCCGGGTTACCTGCGACAGCAGGGTATTCTTTTTCGCAGCGATGACCCCAGGCTGGCGGGAGAGGACCTGGATGAGCTGCGGCAGCGGATCAGGGGTGACGAGGCGCTGAGGATGGTGAATCGCAACCAGGGGAGTGGCACCCGGATCCTGATCGACCAGCTACTCGACGAAGNACGCCCGGATGGCTACGCCGTTCAGCCACGTAGNCATAACGCGGTCGCGGCGGCTATCGAGCGGGGAAGCGCGGACTGGGGAGTGGGCATCGAACAGGTTGCCAGGGAGAGTACGCTGGGGTTTGTCCCGCTGGCAGAGGAGCACTACGATTTTGTCTGTCCGGCCAGTCGAAGATCGCGACCGGCAGTGGAGACAATCTGCCAGTTGCTCCAGGATGTGGTAATCCGTGACCAGCTGGCTTCGCTTGGACTGAAAGCAAAGTGATCCGACTGTCGAGGATCATTGCTGGTAGAGAAAAACATCGACCTCGGCACCCGCTGGCATCCCCTCGCTCTCCTGGTCGATGACCACGAAACCATCCGCGCGAGTGGTGCTGCTGAGAATGGATGCGCCGCTGATAGCCAGCGGTTCCACCATCTCACCCTGGATGGCTACCCGTGCATAGTCAACCCGGCCGATGATGGAGACAAGCTTGCGGGAGAGGGCTAGGCGGCGAATGGGGTAGGGAAAATCAGCAGGCAGGCCTGCCAGTTGCCGGATCGCACGACCGGCAAAAAAGTCGTAAGCACAAAGACACGAGACCGGGTTTCCTGGCAGCAGGAAAACCGGCCTGNTGTCAATCAGTCCCATGCCGGNTGGNCTGCTTGGCCGTATGGCGANCCCGTGAATCGACAGCTCTCCCAGTTCCGCGAGAATCTGGGGAGCATGGTCTTCCAGCCCAACACTGGAACCTCCAGAGACCAGGACAAGGTCTGCTGGTTCCCCGAGGGCCGCAGCAATGGCTTCTGGCTGGTCAGCAATGATGCCATCGAAAAGAGGTTCGCCGCCGTCACGGCGGACCAGTGCAGAGAGCATGGGGCTGTTGGCATCCGTCACCCGGTAACCCTCGGGAAGGGAGCCAGCTGGAAGTAGCTCGTCCCCGGTCACCACGATCCGCACGCGAGGAGTGGCAATCACGGGGACTTTTTCCACTCCGATGGAAGAAAGAAGGCCGACATCCTGGGGTCGAAGCCGGCGATTGGCAGGAAGAACCAGGTCCCCCTTGGTAATGTCCTCTCCAGGCTGGCCAACGTGTTTACCAGGTGAGACTTCAGCCAGTAGCTGGACCTGGTCTTCGGTTTCTCCGGCCTGGACCTGCTCAGCCGGGATTACTGAATCGGCACCCTCCGGTATCGGGGCACCCGTCATGATCCGCACGGCGGTACCGGGCTCAAGGGACATCGTCGGGGCCTGCCCGGGCAAGATCTCTCCCAGCACATCCAGTGACAGGGGGTTGTAGGGAGTGGCACCGGAGCTGTCCTGGGCACGAATGGCGTAGCCGTCCATCATCGAACGAGCGAAGCCGGGGACATTGACCCTGGAGACAATCTCCTGGCCCAGGACACGACCGGCGACCTGTGAAACTGGCAGGTCGACGGTGGGCAGGGAACTGGAGTGCTGATCGATCCAGGCAGCCGCGTCCTGGACGGTCGAGCGGTGCGTGAACCCGCGCATCCGCACATCATTATTTTCCGGGGAGGGTGTCGTCATGGCTCTAGGTCCCGTGGGATCAGGGGTCAGGGAGCGTCCTCGACGGATTCGGTGTCAATCGAAACACCAGTGACATAACTTCTCCAGGCATCCAGCTGTGTCTGGTTCAGGCTGTTTTCCCTGGTGATCTCGTGACGCAGGTTGATGTCCGTTCCCTCGACGCCGACACCAACGGTGAGCCGGCCGTTGGGACGATAGCGGAAACGGACCTCAATCGGAGTGTGAGCTGGCAAGTTGGCGGGTAATCCTGTCACCGTGCAGGAACCGATCTGGGTGCAGTCGTCCGGGGAATGACTTTCGCCTTCAACAATGTTCACCAGCACTGATTGTTGCCCGTCCTGCTGCGTCTTGAAAACTCGCCGGGCTGTCACGGGGAGCTGCGTGTTGCGGGGGATGACCACGGCCGTTCGTGACATTCCTGTGTTGGGGTCGCTGCCAGCAACCCCGAGGCTGTGCGAGTTGACATTCTGGACGACGATCCGCGGATCCCGGCCATCCTTCTGGTCGATCAGGGCCGCTGCATGCATGGCAGCTCCATGAGCCACTGCTTCATCGGGGGAGATGGAAGTATCCAGGTTCTTACCAGTGAGTTCCTGCAACATGGCGATGACCGCAGGCATGCGAGAGGAACCACCTACCAGGAGCACTCGGTCGATTTCACTCCAGCCCAGGTTTGCCTGTTCCAGGGTTTGCCGGGTGGTAAAGGCAGTACGATCCAGGAGATCCCGGGTCATTTTCTCGAAATTATCGCGGGTGATTTCCACTCGCAGGGCATTCCCCATGTAATCACAGGCGATGTTCGTCGACGTTCGCTGGGTGAGCGTGTGCTTGGCATCCTCGCATTCTCGCCATAGGCGGCCTGCCGTGTTGGCGTCCTCACGTGGATCCATGCCAAACTGCCTGAGAAAAGATTCGGTGGCAAAATCGACGAGTCTCTGGTCCCAGTCCCGGCCACCCAGCAGCACGTCGCCATCCGTTGCTAGAGCCGTGTACTCGTTTCCGTTGAGTTTCATGACCGTAACATCAAAAGTGCCACCCCCGAGGTCGTAGACCAGAATTGTCTGGGGCTGTTTGGCCTGCTCCGGATCGCGCTGAGCGAGTTGCACTCCGTAGGCGATCGCAGCAGCCGTCGGTTCGTTAATGATGTCGAGAACATCGAGACCTGCAATGTAGCCTGCGTCCTGTGTTGATTTGCGCCGTACCTCATCAAAGTAGGCGGGCACCGTGACAACAACCTGGGAAAAATCTCCGATCTGCCCGATGGCATCGATGCGCAGCTTGTGCAGGATCCATCCCTGAAGCACCTCCGGTGGATACTGGCGTTCTCCAAGGGTCTTGCTGAAGACCAGTTCCCCGAGTTCTCGCTTGGCACATTCTGCCACGAGGTCAAAATCAGTTCCCTTTGCCTTTACCGCTTCCTTGCCAATGACGATATTCTCGTCCTCAACCAGTAGGACACTGGGCGTGAGCTTGTCCCCTTCGGCGTTATTGAGTGTCACCGGTCGCCCGAGATCATCGATCCAGGCAATAGCAGAGTTGGTGGTGCCAAGGTCGATGCCGACAGCTGGTACGGATAGGTCAGTCATCACTCACCTCAAGCAAGGGCATGGTATTCCCGCGGGGGACCATGCCCGACAGGAGAACTTACTTTATCAGCCCCTCCGAGGACCGACAACGTGACTCAGCATTGCTCACCCATCTCGCGCCAGGCCTCGATGATGGCGCTGTTGTCCTGGTCTGCCAGGCCAAGATCGATTGCCTGCTGCAGAAGAGCGTGGTGCTGGCGTGAGAGGGGAAGGGGGCAGGACGATTGTTTACCCAGCTGGAGAATAAGTTCCACGTCCTTCAGGTGCTGTGAGAGCCGGGCCTGAGTGAGATAATCCCGGGCAATCATTTTATCGCCCTTGGAGTCCATCTGTGCAGAGTAAGCCGGGCTATTACGCAAGACTTCCAGTGCCAGTTGTGGATCCACATTGGCA
>PANG01000030.1 GCA_002708345.1 Planctomycetaceae bacterium
GCCTGTCGAAGTCCAGGGTGAGCCCGGAAATGAGGCTCTCCAGGACCCGCCGCAGGATGCATCGGAGCATGCTGAGGATCGACAGGGGGGAGCCCGACGCAACTTCTTCTGGGAGCTGACCGCGGTCCTTGCCGGTGCGATTGTCAGTGTCGTGCCAATGCTGGTGGGACTTTACACTTTCCTGCTGACTCCCTTCCGTAAGAAACAACTGCCACTCAATTACGAGACCGGCACTGGTGAGGGAGCGGGTGCCAACGAGTACTTTGTTGCTCCCCTCGATGCGATCCCGGTCGATGGCATGCCTCGCCGTTTCGAGATCGTGGCCGACAGGGTGGATGGCTGGAACTTTATCCCGCACCGGCCGATTGGAGCAATTTTCCTCTCTCGCCAGCAGGATGACGGTACATCACCGCAGGTTGTCGCTTTTCATGCTACCTGCCCACATGCCGGATGCACGGTTGCTTTTAGCGTCGACAGCGATGCTTTTCTCTGTCCCTGCCACAACAGTTCCTTCAGCAAGGATGGCGAGAAAATGGATCTCGCCGGTCGCAGTAACCCCAGCCCACGGGGACTCGACAAGCTCCAGGTAAACCAGGAAAAACTTGCCAGTGATGGCGAGGTATGGGTGGAGTATGTGAATTACTATACCGGCCGCAAGGAAATGAAACCGAAGGCATGAAGAAGCTCATTCACTGGCTTGTTGACTGGACCGATGAACGCACCGGCGTTCGCGATGCGATCCAGGAGGGACTTTACGAGAATATCCCGGGCGGATCTCGCTGGCGCTATATCACGGGCAGCATGCTGGTTTTTGCCTTCGTGACCCAGGTGGTGACCGGGATTTTTCTCTGGATGAGTTATAGCGCCGGGATCCAGAATGCCTGGGCCAGTGTTTTCTATATCCAGAACATCATGCCTGGTGGCTGGCTGCTGCGGGGTGTTCACCATGTCATGGCCCAGGCGATGATCGTGCTGATGCCGCTCCACATGCTCCAGGTGATCGTTGACAGGGCCTACCAGAAACCACGCGAAATCAACTTCTGGCTGGGGCTGGTATTAATGTTGATCACGCTGGGACTCGGCCTGACAGGTTACCTGCTCCCCTGGGATCAGAAGGGTTACTGGGCGACCAAGGTGGCGACCGAGCTGGCGGCCCTGCCCCCGGTCGTGGGAGGCCAGATGCAGACGATTGTGGTCGGTGGAACGGACTATGGCCATTTCACACTGACTCGCTTCTTTGCCCTGCACGCGGGTGTCCTGCCGGTCTTGATGGTACTCGTCCTGGGACTTCATATCGCCATGTTCCGCAGGCACGGGATCACGGCCGAGAGCAGTGAGAAACGTGCCGACGAGTACTTTTGGCCCAAGCAGGTTGCCAAGGATGCCATTGGCTGCCTGATCCTCCTGGCCCTGGTGATTGGTGTCGTGGTGGCGGAGGGAGGTGCCGAGCTGGGCGCACCTGCGGAGCCGACCGAGGAATACAATGCCGCCCGGCCGGAATGGTATTTCCTGTTCCTGTTCCAGGCGCTGAAACTGTTCCATAGTGAGTTCGTTGGCGCGATCGTGGTTCCTGGACTGGTTGTCACTTTCCTCTTCCTGATGCCGATCCTTGCGCACTGGAAATATGGCCACCGGCTCAACGTGGCGTTCATGGTCGGCCTGCTGGCAGTCGCAGGATTGCTCACTTACCTGGCTCTGAAACAGGATAACTTTGCCAACTGGTATCCCGATGTGCCTGTCACCGACCAGCGGGTGAAGGACTCACTCGGCTACCTGCAAGCCAAGCGGGATGGAGAGCGCGAATACGAGCGGATCAAGGAATTGATTCACTACAACGGAATCCCCCTGGAAGGGCCGAACAAGCTTCAGCAGAAGGATCCGGAGACGATCGGCCCCCGGATATTCCGCCGGCTCTGCGCCAGTTGCCATGCCTGGACTAACGAGCAGGGGGAGGGGATTGCCGGACCCGACCTGTCGGCATTCAAGCCGGGTGATGCTCCCAGCGGAGCTCCCAATCTCCATGGATTTGCCTCCCGGAGCTGGATTGCCGGCCTGCTGGATCCGGAGAGTATCGGCTCACATGACTACTTTGGTAGCACCATGCATGCCGAGGGCCAGATGGTCGAGTACGTGACCGGGGAACTGCCTGACTACATCGTTGCCGGTGAGCAGGGGCAGCAGGATCTCGAGGCGGCGATTGCCGCGCTCAGTGCCGAGGCGGGCCTGGTCGACCAGGTCCAGGAGGATGCGGAAAGTGAGAAGAGTGGCCAGCTGGCCCGCGGCCGTGAACTGATCGTGGGAGACTTTGGCTGTGTCAACTGCCACAGCTTCCGCGACGAGGAGGTGGGCGGGGCGCCCTCGCTGACCGGTTATGGATCGGCCGAGTGGCTGCGAAAGATGATCAGTGATCCGAACCATGAGGAGCTGTATGGTTACGAGAGTGATCAGAACGACCGCATGCCGGTGTTTTCCCGCTCCCTGACCGATCACCAGATCGAGATGCTTGTCCGCTGGCTGCGGGCGGATGATAGGGACCTGGCCCGGAAACTCGAGCTCCAGAAGGCTGCCGAGGGAGCCCAGGCAGTCGAGTAACTAGCTCCCGGCAAGCCGATCCCGGATCACTCCCTCGACCTCGTCAGAGGAGATCCGTACCTGTTCGAGCGTGTCACGATCACGTAGCGTGACCGTCTGATCCTTGAGCGTCTGGCCATCGACTGTCACGCAGTAGGGTGTGCCTGCTTCGTCCTGCCGCCGGTAGCGGCGACCGACCGCACCCTTCTCGTCATAAAAAACATTGAAGTGGGGTTTCAGATCGCGGTAAATCTCTCGGGCGACTTCCGGCATGCCGTCTTTTTTGACCAGGGGAAAGACGGCTGCCTTGATCGGTGCCAGGCGGGGATGGAGCCGCATCACGGTACGGGACTTCATCGTGCCACTGTCATCGGGGGCCTCGTCCTCGGTGTAGGCCTCGCAGAGAAACGCCAGGGTTGCCCGGTCGGCTCCGGCCGACGGCTCGATCACGTGAGGAACATATTTTTCCCCGGTCAGATCGTCCCGGTAACTCAGGTCCTTGCCACTGCCCCGCCAGCGCGGCTGACCATGCTCGTCTGTTTCCAGTTCGAGCGGATTGGTGCTGGGATCCAGCTTCCCTTCCATGTGGCTTCGCAGGTCAAAATCTCCCCGGTGGGCGATTCCCTCTAGTTCCCCGAATTCTCCCTCCGGCAGGAAGGGAAAGGCATACTCGATGTCGGCTGTCCCGGTCGAGTAGTGGCTCAGTTCATCCGGGGCATGCTCGCGCAGCAACAGTCGCTCGCCGGAGAGACCCAGGTCGGTGTACCACTGCATCCGCCGGTCGCGCCAGTACTGGTACCAGTCCGGTGAGGAGTCAGGATGGCAGAAGAATTCGATCTCCATTTGCTCAAATTCACGTGAGCGGAAGGTGAAATTGCGTGGCGTGATCTCGTTGCGGAAGGACTTGCCGACCTGGGCGATGCCAAAGGGGAGCCGGACNCGCGTGCTGTCNAGNACGTTCTTGAAATTGACGAAGATCCCCTGGGCGGTCTCGGGTCGCAGGAAAGCGGTCCCCTCTTCCCCGGCCAGTGCNCCCACGATGGTNTTGAACATCAGGTTAAACTCGCGNGGCTCGGTAAGCGTGTCCAGTTCGGTGGCATCCGGCCCGAGCACCTGGCCTGTCTCCTCCAGTTCNGTNAGNGCGANNAAGTCAGNATCCCAGCTGAGNTGCTCGGCGTGCTTGGAGCGAAGCTTGAAATACTTCAGTGCGCGGCGTTCGGTATCTTCCTGTTCCTGGGCCGTTTCTGCCATTGTGGCAACGAAGATCCGTTCTCCCTTGGCCTCCACCCAGCGGCCACGAACCTGGTCATACCGGTAGCGGCGATTGGACTGGCGGCAGTCGACCATGAAATCATGGAACAGGTCGTAGTGTCCCGAGCACTTCCAGATCTGGGGGTGCATGATGATGGACGAGTCCAGGCCGGTCATCTCGTAACTGGCCGGGGCACCGCTGGAAATGGAGAGCTCATCGTGGCCGGTGACCATGTCCTGCCACCAGGCTTCCTTGATGTTACGTTTCAGCTCAACACCGAGCGGTCCATAATCCCAGAACCCGTTGAGACCGCCGTAAATCTCGCTTGACTGGAACAGGAATCCCCGGCGTTTGCAAAGGGAGACGAGTTTTTCCATTTCCATTGCTGAACAATCCTGCTGGTCCCTGATGAGGTAATCCGCCCGGCGGCTTGATTCTCCATTATGCTCTTTCGCTTCTCGCTGGCCACCCGTGTGGCCAGTGGATCGTCACTCCTGGCCAGATCTGGTTTGCAACTTAATGCTACCTATTGATAATAGGCGGTTTCGTGCCAGCTGCGACGGCTGGAGCAGGCGGATGAAATTTCCTGGATGGAGGATCATGCTGCAGTGACACAAACTCACAGGACCTGGTCTTGCCGTTGCCGGGCAATTGTTTTTCTTTGCCTGCTTTTCCAGAGCAGTTCGCTGCTCCCGGCAGAGTCACCCCGCGTTCCCGCCTACCAGCGATTTCACCAGCAGGGGACGCAGCCGGTCGAGGCNGGAAGCCTGCTGTTGGGAGAGTTGAACTGTACCTCCTGTCACGAGGTCTCCGACGCCTGGGCNGAACGCCTGCCGGTCAAGACTGCACCGGTCCTTGACCAGGTNGGCTCACGCGTTCGCCCGCAGTTTATCGCAGCAATGCTGAAAGATCCCCAGTCTGCCAAGCCGGGGACCACNATGCCTGATCTGCTGGGCCACCTGNAGCCTGGGCAACGGGATGAAGCCATTGAACAACTTACCCATTTCCTCGCCTCCACCGGGACGATCCATGACACCCCTGCCCCGGNGAACCTGGTGNTGCAGGGNGANCGNCTGTTTCACGAGATCGGTTGNACNGCCTGCCATGATCCCCGTCGTGAGGGGAGCGAACCGCTGCCNACCTCGATTTCCTTGCCGACGCTGTCGGCCAAGTACAGCGTGACAGCACTTGCCCAGTTCCTGAAGGATCCACTGGCAATCCGACCCTCCGGCCGGATGCCTCACCTGAACCTCAATGACGGGGAAGCCCAGCAGATCAGCAGTTACCTGCTCCGCGACCTGCAACTTCCGCCCAACAGCCGCTTTGCGTACTTTGAGGGAAACTGGCAGGATCTTCCTGATTTCAGCACGCTGGAGGNAAAGGANAAGGGAGAGGGGCATGGTTTTGATCTCTCCGTGGCGCGCCGGCGGGACCAGTTTGCCATCCAGTTTGATGGCACGATCGTNATCCCCAAGGACGGCACTTACCGTTTTCACCTTGGTTCCGATGACGGTTCCCGCTTGGAAATCGATGGCGAAACNGTTGTNCTTGTCGGCGGGATCCACCCGTTGCAGTTCAAGAGTGCTGACCGGGAACTGAAGCAGGGAGANCANGCGGTGCGGGTGGAGTACTTCGAGCAGGGAGGNGAGGAGGTGCTTCGGGTTGAGCTGGAAGGTAACGGGCTCAAGCGGCAGCCACTGGAAGGACTGCTCAAGATGCCGCGCCGTGATCCGCTGCCCGGGGAGACGCCGTTCACGCTGGACCTGGAACTGGCAGCCCGGGGAGAGCAGCTTTTTTCCCGTCTTGGTTGTGCTTCCTGTCACCAGCTCAAGAGAGATGGCAAGCCACTGCCGAGCCAGCAGCAGGCCCCGCTGCTCTCAGGCAGTAATCCCTCCGTGGGGTGCCTTGCCGAGCAGACGGGCCCTGCCCCAGACTATCACCTCTCTGTGAGGCAGCGTGCTGACCTGCAGGCGGCACTCAAGCAGGTCGCTGCCGGTGAGCCGGAAGAGCTTTCCGCAGCCGACCAGATCACGACAACCATGACCCGCTTTAACTGCTATGCCTGTCATCAGCGTGACGACGTGGGNGGNGTTGAGANGGCTCGCAATGCANTGTTCATGACCAACCAGAAGGAAATGGGGGACGAGGCTCGAATTCCACCGCTGCTGACTGGTGTCGGTAGCAAGCTGCGCCCGGAGTGGATGGACCACGTCTTTGACAACGGTGCCAACGATCGGCCTTACATGTTCACTCGCATGCCGCGATTTCAGAAGCAGAACGTGGGGCCACTCTCAGAGTTGTTTGTCACCGCCGACAAGCTGGAGCCNCTGCCGGCGGTGGAGGAGCATTTCAGCAGTCGACAACTGAAAGCTGCCGGCCGCCGNCTCGTGGGGGCCAAGGGTTACTCCTGNATCAAGTGTCATACCTANGGTTCTCACAAGGCAACCGGGGTCCAGTCGATTTCNATGACGACGATGTTCAAGCGTCTCGACCCGGAATGGTTTCGCCAGTACGTGGTGAATCCCATTCGATTTCGCCCTGGGACGAGGATGCCGACAGCCTGGCCGGAGGGCCAGGTGCTGCTGCCCAATGTGCTTGATGGAAGCGTGGAACAGCAGGTGCATGCAGTCTGGACGTTCCTGGCCGACGGGGACAAGGGTGCCATCCCCTTTGGGCTTGGTGGGAACCCGATTGAACTGGCTGCCACGGACAACGCGATCATCTACCGTAACTTCATCGAGGGGGCGGGATCCCGGGGAATCGGGGTGGGATATCCCGAGAAGGCGAACCTTGCTTTTGATGCCAACCAGGTCAGCCTCGCCATGCTCTGGCACGGTGCCTTCATGGATGCGTCCAAGCACTGGAATGGACGTGGGCAGGGATACCAGCCTCCACTGGGTGACAACGTGCTGCGACTGGAGCCGCGTCCGATCCTGGCGGTACTTGAAGATGCCGAAGAGCCATGGCCCACCGGGGCACCGCGCGAGTCAGGATACCGTTTCCGAGGATACCGGCTGGCGGACAAGCTCAAACCTGTTTTTCGCTACCAGTACGAGGAGATCCAGGTCGAGGATTTTTTTGATCCGACCAGTGACAAGGACTTTACCCCGGTCAGGCGAACGGTACAGCTGGTGAGTGAGAAAGAAGTTGAGGGACTCTGGTTTCGAGTCATCTCGGCCGATCAGCTGGAGATCAAGGGAAATTCCCTGCAGGTGGATAAAGACTGGCGGCTGACGGTCTCGGGAGATATCGGGCAACGGGTCCTCAGAAAAGAAGGAAACCGCACGGAAGTGATCGTGCCGGTCAGCTGGAAGAAAACAGCGGCGGGCACATACCGGGCAGAGATCATCCAGTTATATGAGTGGTAACCAGGGAAGTAATTATCAGGTGAGAAAAAACCAGGAGTTCCAGACCATGCCAGTATTCAGTCGATGCCTGCTCGGGCTGCTTGCCCTGCTGCTGGTGACCGGGGACCTGTCTGCACAGGAGAAGAAGCCTCCGGGCGAGGAGGATTACTATCCGCTGCTGACACTGCCGATTCCCCAGGGAGTCGTGCTGGAAGCGAGTGCCCTGGAGATGATGGGCAATGGCAAGCTGGCAGTTGCCTCTCGGCGAGGGGATATTTACCTGGTTGAGAATCCTCTCTCCCCGTCGGCCGAGACGATGAAATTCCAGCTCTATGCTGGTGGCCTGCACGAGGTACTGGGACTCTCCCGCAAGGGCAAGGACCTGTTTGTCACGCAGCGCTGCGAGGTGACGAGGGTCGCTGATACGAACCAGGACCAGCTGGCAGACCTGTTCGAGACCCTCTCCGACGGCTGGGGGATTAGTGGAGACTACCACGAGTATGCCTTTGGATCACGGCACGACCGGGAGGGTAACATCTGGGTCGTGCTCTGTTTGACCGGGTCGTTCAACAGCGACAGCAGGTACCGTGGCTGGTGCCTGCGGATCACTCCCGAGGGGAAGGTGATTCCGACATGTAGCGGGATTCGTTCCCCGGGTGGGATTGGCATGAATGCCACCGGGGATGTGTTCTACACGGACAACCAGGGGCCCTGGAACGGGACCTGTTCACTCAAGCACCTGCGTCCCGGCTCTTTCCAGGGGCACCCGTCCGGGAATCGCTGGTACGAGATTACCGAGGCCATTGGAGAACGTCCCACGGATCCCAGCAGTGGCAGCCGGATCATGACCGAGGCGGATCGAATCGAGCAATTCGAACCCCCGGCAGTATTGTTCCCTTACAAGAAAATGGGGCAGTCTGCCAGTGGCATCGCCTGTGATACGACGGAGGGCAAGTTTGGGCCGTTCCAGGGCCAGCTCTTCGTCGGTGACCAGACATTCAGTACCGTGATGCGGGTTGCCCTGGAAAAGGTCAAAGGGCATTACCAGGGTGCCTGTTTTCCTTTCCGCTCCGGGCTTGATTCGGGCAGCCTCTCGGTGATGATCGAACCGGGAGGTGCGATGTTCGTGGGAGGCACGAACCGGGGATGGGGTTCACGTGGAGGACGCCCCTTCGCCCTGCAGCGGCTTGACTGGACCGGTTCGGTTCCGTTTGAGATTCTCCATGTTCATGCCCTCAGCGATGGTTTTGAGCTGACCTTCACTCAGCCGGTGGATCCGGCGACAGCCAGCAAGATCGACTCTTACACGATCGGAACCTATACCTACATTTACCAGGCCAGCTACGGCAGTCCGGAAGTGGATCACACCACGCCAGCCATTGTTGGTCTGGAAGTGAGCAAGGATGGCCGGCGTGTTCATCTGCAAGTCGACAAGCTGCAGCGCGGGCATGTTCATGAGTTGCACCTGCCGGGGGTGCGTTCAGCCGACGGCCTGCCGCTGCTGCATGATGCTGCCTATTACACGCTCAATTACATACCGTAGTGGCGTGCAGGGAAGGCCCCGGGGCGAGGCCGCTAGCGGGAGCGACTGAAAGTGACCAGGCACATGTCGTCATTTTGGATCGCTGCGCCAAGGAACTTCTCGACATCCGCCATGATCATTTCTCCTCGCTCGATGGAGTCGACCGGGGAACCGGTAACCAGCTCCAGCAACCGTTCATCGCCGTACTGTTCGTCCTGCTCGTTGAATGCCTCGTTGATCCCGTCGGTATAAAGCGTGAGTGATGCCCCGGGTTCGAGCGTGATGTTGAACTGCTCGTACTCGTAGTCATCCATGATTCCCAGCGGGATCCCTGCTTCTTCCTCCCCGATCTCCTCGATGCTTCCATCTGTTTTACAGAGAATTGGCAGCATGTGGCCGGCATTGACGATCGTAATCTCGTGGCTGTCCTGGTCCAGCACGATGAGGATTAGCGTGACGAAACGGTCAAGTCCGAGGCCACTCATGCGAGCATTCAGCTGCCGTACTGCCTTGTCTGGTTGGGCAACGCTGGCCAGGCAGTAGCGGGCCTCGGCAGAGAGCTTGGCCATCAACAGCGCAGCGGCCACCCCGTGCCCGACCACGTCGGCNACCAGGATCGCCATCCGCTCGCCCGGCAGGGCAACATAATCGAAGTAGTCACCGCCGACCTGGTTTGCCGGTCGGTAAAAATCATAAAAGCTATAGTTAGTGATTTCCGGCGGCTTGCTGGGCAGGAAACCTCGCTGCACCTCGTATGCCAGTTCCAGGTCCCGCTGGACAGCCTGCTGTTGCATTGCCTCCTCGTAGAGCTGGGCATTGTGGACCGCGATGCCTGCCTGTGTCGCCACGCTGACAAGTAATTCCAGGTCATGGGGACGGAATTGCTGCTGTCGCTGGGAGGTGTCGACCTGCATGATGCCGATCACCGACCCCTCTGAATCAAACAGCGGGGCGCACATCATGGATCGGATTTCCAGGTCCACGATGCTCTGGTTCGCGTCGAACTGGCTGTCTGAAACGGCATCGGCTGAGAGGATTGCCTGCTTCGATTCCATCACTTGCTTGACGATCGTTCGGCTCAGGCGGATCGTGTTCTCGGCGTCTTNCTGNCGGGCATTGGACCAGCGGGGAACCAGATTNCCGTTCTTGTCCTTGAGCCCGATGAATGCCCGATCTGCCTGGATNAAGACCTTGAACAGGCTGTCGAGCACCTTGGGGAGCACGTCGTCCAGTGCCAGGGCCTGTCCGAGGTTCTGTGTGATCTCCAGGAGTGCTGCCAGGGTTGTTTCCGGGCTGGCCGTGAGCTGCACCTGCCCGTGGTTGGTGGCGACTTCCAGCTTGGACATGATCGTGGAATTGGCAACCTCTCCACCATCAAACAGCACGGAGATATGGGAGCCATCGGTGAGCCCCGTGTTGTCCAGATCGGTATCGAGATAGAAGTTAAAGGCGACATCACAGACCGTGATCTTGTCGCCGTTGTTGAGCAGGTGCTTGCCGGCAGCAAGCTCCACGTCATTGAGNAATGTCTTGTTGCGACTTCCCAGGTCTTCCACCGAGAAGGNACCATTCTCGANGTGGATGGTGGCATGCTTGCGGCTGACAGCGTAGTCCTCTACCTGGATCTGGCAGTCGGGGGCCCGACCGATCACCGCCAGGGAATCGTCCAGTTCGTATCTGCGGCCTGCATGTGGGCCATTACGTGCTTTCAGNTATGCCATNAGAGTTCTTTGCCGTNCTGGTATTTTTGTTNTTGGCAATCTAACCGGTGGTACCGGCGATTCTAGTAACGCGGCGGACGCAGCGTCAACTCGGCACTTGGTCTGACGAGCGAACGTGTCGACTTGACCAGAATGTCCAGAGGCAATACTTTGGGGACTCGAGAGTCACCCCGCAGGTCGGGACAAGAGGGTCGACGGTCGACAGGTGGACTCCCATAATTAGCCCGTGGTGTAATTGGTAGCACGAGAGATTCTGGTTCTCTAAGTCGGGGTTCAAGTCCCTGCGGGCTAGCTTGAGGAAACCCTCTCCTGGTTGTTCGAGTTCGTTGCCGGGGATCCTCAATCCGTTTCCACTTGCTGGGTAATCCTGGCATGGCCGACGCGGATTCCGAGCTTCTGCTTTTCCAGTACCAGCCAGACGTTTCGGAACCGGACCGGGTTGCCATGGTTCTGCAGGTGAATCGGGAGCGGCTTCGCTTCCTCTTTCTGGCCCGCCCCGGTCTTGCTGGTAATCTCATGTTTCCAGTGGATGGGGATGCCGTTGTGAAGAACCGTGATCCGGGCATTCTCTGNTTTCTCGTCACCCTCCCAGCGNGCCTCGCGGAAAAGCACATCGTAGGTCTGCCAGCATAGAGGCGGGAGGCACATGTTGATTCTCGGTTGCTGTTGGCGGTAAAGCCCACCGCATTCGTTGTTTGTCCCGGCAAGCCCAAAGGAATCCAGGATCTGGACCTCGTAACGTCGCTGGATATAGACACCACTATTGCCACGTGCCTGGCCACGGGCCTCGGGCATGAAGGGGATTCGGAATTCAAGGTGGAGCTGGAAATCACCGACCGGCATGGTCGTGGTGACTCCCTCCATTAACAGCCCGTCCTCGGTGATCCGTGCATCGGNGAAATGCTCGGGCATGCTGCCATCAAAGAGTACGAGGGCTCTTCTGGGAGGAGCGATTCCCATCGTGCTGCTCTGCCTGAGAACCTGTCGCAGACGCCCCACCTGATCCGGGCCGCCATNGCAATCCANAATAGTTCCACGGCCCTGGTGNAGATGGATCTGCCGTGCGCCGTTTACCAGTGTCAGCTGGCCTTTCTCGTCGATTGCTCCATGCAGAGNGGTCGTGGTGGTCNNGTTTTTCTGGCTGCCGGGCAGACCCCCGATGTGAAGGACGCCGTCAAACTGCCCCTCGCCAAGGGCGACCACTTGCAGGCCGACAGGTTGGGGCAGGAGACCATCGCGGAGAACACCGGTGTATTCTCCCTGGAGCTTGAAATCCCAGTTGGCAGGCGGCTGGAAGGTCGTGGTTTCCTGGGAAAAGAGCACGCTGGAGGAAAGAGCCAGCAATGGAAGGAGTAACAGCTGAATNCATGTNTTATTCATNAAAAATTCAATACCAGGTGAAAGGAGCAGAACAGGCTGGACTTGAAGATCCTTCCNTCCACCATGACTCGTCCACAAGCGGATCGCAAGAGGTCTCTTGCATCATCCTGTTTTCTCCCCAGGACCCTGTCCTGGTTCCAGTTGCTTGGAGAGCCGTTCAAGAACCCGCAGTACTGGTTTCTCCTGGCCATCAGAGTCGACGATGCCGCTGCCGAGGTGAGGGCCCTGCGTGGCATCCTGTAATTGATTCCAGATCAACACCTGGACACTGGGCCGGCCCAGGATGACGGTCAGTAATTGATCAATCCGGTTTGAGGAACAGGAGAATTGATCGTCGTCAAGTCCGGTGGGGGCGGTCAGGAAGATCACCAGGGGCATCTGTAGCAAGGTCCAGCGGTCCAGTTCGTTGGCCAGTGCGACGAGGTCTCGTGGATGGGTGTTTCCAGCCCCGGGCTGCCAGTTGATTTCCATGCCGATGCCATTGATTCCCAGGTCTGCTCGCACCAGGGCATCCGCAAAATGAAGAGGTGAAAGATCCTGTTGATTCCGGGACAGATATTCTCCCCAGGGTTGTTCAAAGCTGACAATCACCGGCGTCTGCTGGTCCTGTTTCCGGATCGTTTCGACAGCGTCGATTGCCAGCCGCACGCATTGTTCTTCACTCAGATTCATATCCTGGATCCTGTTGAGTCCGGCCGCAGCATGCCAGAGATCGACATGGTCCTTGAGTTGCTCTACGCAATGGCTCACAAAGGCCTTGCACTGGGTCTGCAGGTCGTTGAAAGCGCCCTCCTCCCTGTGAAACCGATCTGGAACATGTCCTTCTGCGAAGGAAACGATCGGGCCTGCCATGAGCTTTAATTCCTCTTGTTCGCACCATGCCAGGTGTTCCTGGGGGATTTCCAGCTTCACGGCCTCGCTCTCCGGGGAGGCTTTCTTCCAGCAGACGGGGAGGGTCGTCATGTTGAAGGAGTTGGCCAGGCTTTCCGGGATTGCCGAGGGGTCCAGCTGCTCGGGGCTGGTAAATCCGATCAGGATGTTTGAAGACTCCTGCTGGTGAAGGCGCAGCTTGAGCAATTCTTCGCCATCGAAGCAGACGAGATCTTCGATGGCCTCCAGGCACCGTTCGATCGACTCCAGGGCACACCTGGCAGACTCGAGCAGGTTTTCCTGCTGGGTAACGGCCTGGCAACAAAGCAGTGTTGCCTGCTCCAGCAGGCTGCTTACTCGGGCCGGGACAGGAATGGACGGGAGGCGGCCAATGGCAATGTACTGGCGGAGACGATGGACAGTACCCCGTGCCAGTTCCACTTCCAGCAGGTAAGGTTCTTCCCGAACTGCAAGGCTTCCGGTCATCAGCATCAGGGGGCCGTGGTTCCCCGCCTGCCATGTAATAAAGAGGTTCCCGGAATCTCCCGTGTCGTATTTGAGAAGTAATTCCGAATCGACAAGCGTGTTTGTACTTGGCCATGGA
>PANG01000031.1 GCA_002708345.1 Planctomycetaceae bacterium
GATTCGGGAAGCGGGAGCAGTTCCAGTTCCGGTACCTGGCCAAGGATATTGCGTGGCTGTTCTCGTATTCCCTGGGCATGTACCAGGTGACAGGCATCGTGATAGGTTGCCTGCAGGGGAATTGTCCCTTCCGGCGGAACCAGGCCGAGCTGGTCGAGAAACTCCGATACATCCATCACCTTGTCGGCGAAATGCTGACGTGCCGAGTTCTGTTCATCATCCCAATGGTGACCGTAGTCCTTGAGCATGGAGCCGCAGCCGGCAACGTTGATGATAATGGCATCCACATCGTCCAGGTCAAAAGCATCAAGGTTCTGGTNCGCAAGCTGGAGAGCTTCCGGGCTGCTGCCGGCATGGAAATGAATCGCACCACAGCATCCCTGGGCCGGGGGCACGATCACCTCGCAGCCGTTTTTTTGCAGCACGCGAGCGGTTGCCCAGTTGGTCTGCCGGAAAATCACATCCTGCACGCAGCCGGTGAAGAGCGCGACCCGGGCACGTTTGGGTCCCTCGGCTGGCAGCACTGCAGGCAGGGCTGGCAGGGGGCGCGGCAGCGGGGGAAGCATTGTCAGCAGGCGGCCTAGCCGGTCAGGCAGGAGTTTCCAGAGACCGGTGGCCAGGATCAGCTTGTCGAGCCGAAGCAGCTGGGCAATCCGGGCCGGCCAGAGGGCAATTCGCATTCGCCCCGGGTAGGGAAAGAGGCCAAACAGGATCCGGCGGTGAAACCAGTCAGGCCCACCGGCCAGCTGGTTGTCCATTTCCTGCATGCCAATACGAAATGGCTCAATCAACTTGCCATACTGGACTCCCGAGGGGCAGGAAGTTTCACATGCCCGGCAGTCCAGGCAAAGGTCCAGGTGTCGCCGGACCTTCTGGTCCAGTTCCAGGCGTCCGTCAGTGACCGCTCGCATCAGGTAGATGCGGCCCCTGGGGCTGTCGTTTTCATCTCCCGTCTCGGTGTAGGTCGGGCAGGATGCCGTGCAGAGTCCACAATGGACACAGTCCAGCAGGTTCTGGTATTCAATCAAGGCGCCGGGATTGGCCTGACTGCCACCTGCAGGGATGCTCGTATCGACGTGTAGGTCTGACTGGTTCATGGGTAGANGAAACGACCGGGGTTGAGCAAATTGCCAGGATCAAAGTTGTTCTTGATACGTGAAAGTAGGCTGAGCGGGGCAGGAATGGATCCCCAGGTGCTGCGGGCAGTCATTTCCCTGCCCGAGGGGTTGGATAGAATCACCACGTTGCCGTGAGCTGNGGCAGCCACCGGCTGCAGGGTCCCGACCAGGGTCCGGGAAAGGCCATCCTCGGGGAATTCGGCAAAGCGGACAACAACAATTCCGCTCGCGGCGTGTGCCTGGATCGAGCAGGCGGGGTCTAGTTGCCGGGCCTCGTGGATAAAAGTGGTCGTTCCACTTGGTACCATCGTGGCCTGGATAACGAGCGGGGCTTCCTTGCTAGCTGGAAACTCGACCAGCTCATCCCAGAGCTGCTGGTGCTCGTCGTCGGTGAGCTGCTGTGCAGCCGGCAGTGCCTGTTCTTGAAGTTCCTGCTCCAGCTGTCCCACCATCCAGNTCACTTCCTCCTCGCTTCCAGAGTAGCTGAGGGTCAGGTGCCAGGGGCTATCGGTGTCCAGTGCCGGGCAATCCTGCCAGTGTTCCCCTGACAGCAGTTCCACGGCATAGGGGNTGGTCTGGCTATTGACGAGGCCGGAAAGGAGATTCTCAGCCTGCTCGAGGTCCGAAAGCGGCACNGCCAGCGTGGTGGCCTGGGGTGGAATGGGCTTGAGTCTGAGCGTCACCTGNGTGATCACTCCCAGCGTTCCAAGCGAGCCGGTGAGCAGCTTGCAAAAATCATAACCGGCAACATTCTTGACGACCCGTCCACCTCCCCGATAGGGAAGGCCTNTNCCGTCCACCGCAGAAATGCCAATCACGTAGTCACGAATNGTTCCGTAGCCCGGGCGGGCNGGNCCATTCCAGTTGGTGGCGATGACTCCCCCGATACTTGCCTGGCCTGCATCTGGNACATGGATAGGCAGTTGCAGGCCCTCNNCAGCNATCTAGNTCNGCAANTNTCGCCATCGTNATNCCNGCTTCCACCGTCANGGTCAGGTCGCGTGCCGGGAAGTCGACGAGCCGGTTAATCTTTGTCAGCGATAGCCCGATCCCCTCCTGTTGGGGTGTCAGGCCGTAGTCCAGGCTGGTACATCCGCCCAGCGGGTAGACCGGGACCTGACCGGCAAAGCAGTCGGCCACCTGTTGGGCCAGCTCGTCCTGGTCCACTGGCGTGGCAGTCTCGGTCAAGGGCAGGGAGAGGGTTTCGGTTGTCACTTTTCCTGGTCCGGTAAGTTCGTGGAAATTGTTCGTTCTAGAGTGCCGCCTGGCGACCCGGGTGGGTTTGTTCCATGCCACAGGCACCCGCGGTGGGGAGCATCTTGTCAGGGCTCAGGCGGTTATCAGGATTAAAGGCGTCACGCAACTGGCGCATCGCCTGCAGGTCACTATCACGAAACATCTTGTTCATGTAACGAATTTTCTCGACGCCAATCCCATGCTCACCAGTCACGCTGCCTCCGGCCTCCAGGCATGCCTCCAGGATTTCACCGCTGGCCTCCATGACTTTCTTGACCTGGTCCGGGTCCCGTTCATCGAACAGCAGGATCGGGTGCAGGTTTCCGTCGCCGGCATGGAAAACATTGACGATTCGAATATCGTATTTCTCGGAGGTTTCCTGGATCTTCTTGAAAATGTTCGGTAGCTGGGTGCGCGGTACCACTCCGTCCTGGGTGCAAAAGCTGGAACTCAAGCGTCCGATTGCCCCGAACGCCTGCTTGCGACATTTCCAGAGCTTGAGCCGTTCCTGCTGGTCGGCAGCCATGCGAACCTCGCGGGCTCCCGACTCCTCGCAGAGGCGAATGATGTCATCACGCTGGGTATCGAGTCCCGCTTCGAGCCCGTCGACTTCGATCAACAGGATCGCCTGGGCATCGAGTGGAAAGCCGAACTGGAATGCTTCTTCCAGTGCTACCAGGATACCCTGGTCCATCATTTCCAGTGCCGCAGGAATCATTCCGGCCCCGATAATGGCACTGATTGCATGGGTTGCATCATCAACCGACTCGAAGATTCCCAGCATCGTGCGGTAGCCCTGTGGGTCACGCGTAAGGCGGACCCAGACGCGAGTGACAATCGCGAGCGTTCCCTCGCTGCCAACCATCGCTCCTACCAGGTCCGGTCCTGGCATTTCCCCAGCCGGGCCACCGATCATGGCGATGCTGCCATCGGCCAGAACTGCTTCGACTCCCAGCACATGGTTGACCGTGACACCGTACTTGAGCGTGTGCGGACCACCAGAATTGGTTGCCACGTTGCCTCCGATCGTACAGGCACTCTGGCTGGAGGGGTCCGGTGCATAATGATAACCACTCCCGCTAAGAGCCTGTGTCAGCCAGACGTTGACCACTCCAGGCTGGACGACGGCATAATGGTCACGAAGGTTGATCTCCAGGATTTCTTTCATCTTGGTCAGCACGATCATCACGCCTCCGCCTACCGGCAGGCAGCCACCGGCGAGGCTGGTCCCGGCTCCCCGTGGTAAAAAGGGAATGTCCGCCTCGTTGCAGGCCTGGACAATGCGGGCGACCTGGTCCGTGGAAGTCGGAAAGACGACCACGTCCGGACTGTTTTTCTCTACGACAAATCCATCACACTCGTAGACAATCCGCTCGGATGCGGATGTCAGCAGGTTCTCAGCTCCCACGATCTCGCGCAGTGGTCCGAGGACCTGTGCAATAGTAGGGCTTACCATGATGCGGGGGAATCCTGCAGGGGCGGGCCAGGGCCTGGAAAAGGTGGTTTGATTATAGCATGCCCCTGTTGAAGCGATACGAGCGTTTAGAACTGCTCAGAGAGCTTGTCCACGATCGCCTGTCCGATGTTCAGTGACGATGTTGCTGCGGGAGAAGGAGCGTTACAGACGTTGACGATCCGGTCCGTTGCGAGCACAACGAAATCATCGACCATCGATCCGTCCGGGTTGATTGCCTGTGCCCGGACACCCGCACGAGCCGTCACCAGGTGATTCGAACGGATCCCTGGCATCAGGCGACGGAGTGCACGGACAAAAGCCCTCTTGCTGAGCGAACGCCACATTTCACCGAATCCCATTCGCCAGTGCCTGCTGGCGAGTCGAAGAAAACCCCTGTAAGTCAGTGCTTCGACAAGGTCCGGAACGTTAATATCCCGCTTGCGATAACCCTCGCGGGCAAATGCCAGCACCGCGTTGGGTCCGCATTCGATGCGGCCGTCGGTCATGCGTGTGAAATGGACACCAAGGAAGGGGAAATTCGGATCGGGAACCGGATAGATCAGGTTGCGGCAGAGGTGCCGGACCTCGGGCTTCAGCTCGTAATACTCACCCCGGAAAGGGACCACCAGGGAATCCGGGTTTTCTCCAGTCATCCGTGCAACCCGGTCACTGTGGAGTCCGGCACAATTGACCAGGTACCGTCCCCGCACATCTCCCCGGCTGGTAACCGCCACGACTTCTCCATTGCCCGTGCGAATTGACTTCACCGCGGCGGTGGTAAGAATGTCCCCGCCATGGGACAGGAGGATCTCTGACAGTTTTCGGCAGACTCCGCGGAAGTCACAGATCCCGGCTTCAGGAACATGGATCGCCTGGATCCCCGCCGCATGGGGTTCGAGTTCCAGCAGCCGGTCACGGTCAATGATTGTCGACCGGACACCGTTTTTCTCTCCGCGCTGGTGAATTCCCTGCAGGATGGGAAGCTCTGACTCATCGACAGCAACGATGACCTTGCCACAGATCTCGTAATCGACGCCATGCTGCTGGCAGAATGCTTCCATTGCCACCTTGCCACGACGGCAATTCAGGGCCTTGAGGGATCCGGGCTTGTAGTAGATGCCGGAATGGAGCACCCCGGAATTACTTCCGCTCTGGTGGACAGCGACCGAGGCCTCTTTTTCCAGCACCGTGATCCTCGTTGCAGGAAACCGTTGGATCAACTGGTAGGCCGTTGCCAGCCCGACGAGGCCTCCTCCCACGATAATGACATCTGTTTGGTTCATTCGTCCCGTTTCCTGGAAATGGCGAGTTGTCTTTTATACCTCTCCGACCACAACGGGAACACATGTCAACGGGGAGCCAGATTACGAATCGTTGTCGGCTTTCGGGGGTTGCCCTATAATCCCATCACGCCGGGCGAAGTGGATCTGTCCCGGATTCTTTTCCCCGGGGAGATTCAACGATGCGAAAGTGGCATCTTCTGAGACGAATCGTGCTGGCAATTCTGCCGGTCATGTTACTTGTCGGATCCGCCCTTTGTCCCCTGGCAATTTCTCCTGTCCTGGCCCAGCAGGATCCGCCAGGAGAGAAGAAGGAGGGGGCAGAGGAAGAGAAAACGGAGGACCAGGCAAACGAGAAAGACCTGGAATCGGCGGAGTATTTTGAGCTGCTGCAACTATTTGTCGACACGGTGGACCAGATCGACAGGAATTACGTTAACGACGTGAGCCGCCGGGAACTGATGGAAGCTGCGATCGAGGGGATGATAAAAAAACTGGACCAGTATTCCAACTATATTCCTCCCCCGGACATGGAGCGATTTCGCAGCAACGTGGAGAACGAGTTTGGTGGGATTGGCATTCGGATTAGTTCACAGGACGACAAGATCACGGTCATTAGTCCTCTCTACGGAACACCTGCCTACAAGGGAGGCATCCTCGCTGGTGATCAGATTACCAGGATCGATGGGGAGTCGACCGAGCAATTCAGTCTTGAAGATACGGTCAAGAAGCTCAAGGGACCTCTTGGNAGTGAGGTCACCCTGACCGTCGTTCATCCTCGCGATGGCAAGGAAAGGACGATNACTGTNAAGCGTGAGCTGGTCCGNGTNGAGACGGTNCTGGGTGCCCGCCGCAATGCGGATGACAGCTGGAATTACTATTCCGATGAAGATCGAAAAGTCGGTTTTATTCAAGTCACTGGCTTCAGTCGGCATACGCTCAGCGAGCTGCGCCGCGTGATGGCTACGCTCAAGGAAAATGATCTCCAGGCACTGGTGCTGGACCTGCGATTCAACCCGGGTGGGCTNCTCTCCTCGGCAATTGCCATCAGCGACCTGTTTATTTCCACTGGCCGGATTGTCAGTACCGAGGGCCGAAACTCTCCTCGCAACGAGTGGAATGCTCANAAGTCAGGCAGTTACGAGGGATTCCCGATGGTCGTGCTGGTCAACCGCTACAGTGCCAGTGCCAGCGAGATCGTTTCCGCTTGCCTNCAGGACCATCAGCGGGCGTTGATTATCGGGGAGCGGACATGGGGCAAGGGAAGTGTGCAGAATATCATCGAGCTGGAGGGTGGCAAGAGTGCCCTGAAGCTGACCACGGCCGGTTACCATCGCCCCAACGGCAAGAACATTCACCGCTTTCCCGACGCCACGCCAGAGGATGAATGGGGTGTGAAACCAAACGACGGGTATGATGTTCGGTTTTCTTTGAAGGAGCTGCAGGGCCTGGGGGCCTACCGCCGGCAAGTAGATATCCTGCGAAAAGACAATCCCCTCCCGGAGGGGGAGGCTGCTCCCAGCTTCGATGACCGACAGCTAAACAAGGCAATGGAGTTCCTGCTGGCTCAGCTGGACAAGGCAGAAGCAGAGAAGGGGAAGGAGAAGAAGGACAGTGAGAAGAAGGACAGTGAGAAGAAGGACAGTGAGGATCCGGCGGAAACTGGAAATGCCAGTGACAAGAAACATTAGGCTGGACATGACGAGTCCAGGTGCCCGATAGCCCCTTCTTCCACTACTTGACGATGATCATTCTCACGCTTGAGACGACCTGTGACGAGACAGCTGCTGCTGTCATCCGTGACGACTACCAGGTTCTTTCCTCGGTGGTTGCGTCGCAGGCTCGCTTGCACGAACGGTTTGGTGGTGTGGTCCCCGAGNTCGCTGCACGAGCCCATGTGGAACGGATCCTCCCGGTAATCGATGAAACACTCCAGCAGGCTGGGGTCTCTCTTTCAGATCTTGACGCTGTCGCCGTGGCAACCCGGCCGGGGCTGGCCGGATCACTGCTGGTTGGTCTTGTTGCCGCCAAGACGTTGTGCCTGGCACACGGCCTGCCGCTGNTNGCAGTGGACCACCTGGAAGCTCACGTNTTTGCCTGCCGGATGGCAAGTGGCAAAGAAATTTTTCCCTGTGTTGGAATGGTCGTGAGTGGGGGTCATTCAAGTCTTTACTATTGCCAGTCGGCGATCCAGTTCGAGATGCTTGGAGGGACCATTGATGATGCAGCCGGAGAAGCCTTTGACAAGGTCGCCAGCATGCTGGGCCTTCCATACCCGGGTGGGCCGTCGGTTTCGGCTGCTGCNGAGGGAGGGGATCCGGCGTGCTATCCATTTCCCCGTGCCTTTCTGCGGGACACGGACTCGCTCGATTTTAGTTTCAGCGGACTGAAGACGGCGGTCCGCTACGAGCTNGCCGGCCCTGGCAAGGTCGATTTNCAGCAGTTACAGNTTGCTCCCGGGAGGGTGGCAGATATCTGTGCCAGCTTCCAGGAAGCGGTTGTTGACTGCCTGGTGGGCAAGGCGATGCTGGCACTGGAAAAGACCGGTGAAAAGAGACTGTGCGTTGGTGGAGGTGTTGCTGCCAATACTCGCTTGCGAGAGCGATTGACAGNNGCTGCCGNNGAGCGGGAACTGGAGTTGTGGATTGCTCCTCTGGCACTCTGTACGGATAACGCGGTGATGGGGGCGATTGCCCTGGAGAGACTCCAGGCGGGCCTGACCGAATCACTGGACCTGGACGTGCAGCCGGGACTGGTGAGGTAAGGGCAATCGGTGGACAAAAAAAGGCAGCCGCGTCTNAGCGACTGCCCTTGTCTGTTTATTTCGGACCGAGCTAAGTTTCGTCCGCCGCCCTGTCCTTGTTGTTCGTTATCGTTGCCCGCCGCCCTGTCCGCCACCCTGTCCTTCCTCTTCGTCATCGTTATCCGGCAGACCTCGTCCAACCTCGCCGGTGGCGAAGTTGAAGGTACTCACAGCTCCCACGCCCGATGAGATCGGGGGGAATGCAGGGATCGAGATCCGCACGTAGCGGCGATCCGGTGAGACAATGGCAGACTGGACTGTCAGGCTGTTACCCTCTGGTAGCGTGGTAACGATGGGCCGACTGCCAACCAGACCCCGACGCCGGGGCATGAAGAAGCGGCCATCACGGGATGCCTGTCGGCGTGCCATGGCGAGATCGCGGACAGCAAGGGATCCTTCCAGCTGGTTCATCTGCTGGGCCAGCAGGGCATTGCCGACTGCCTGCTGGGCTTCCCTCAGGTTATCCAGTTGCTGGACTCCCAGCGGTTCCAGGCGACGTCCATTGGCAACCTCGAAGATCACCACGGCATCTTTTTCACCAAGGTCGATCTGCTCGTGGATATGAGGTTTCTTGGCGTTCTGCGTGAAGATATCCACCGTCACCTTGCCGGCGGTCACCTTGCCCCAGACGCGGCGAACCAGCATGCGGTATTCACCGGTATAACCCTGTGGGCAAATGTATGTTTCCGAGTATCCATCGATGGTCCTTCTGGCGGCAGCCGCGAAGGTGTCACCGGTCAGGACGCCACCGGATGTGGTCCGCGGGTTACGCAGTGAACAGAGTGTTCCGGTCGGTTCCTGGATCTGGATGTCGACGTCGGCATCTCCGGTCCAGGTGACGACCACTCGGCAGTCACGCTCAACTGCCTTGTGAATCTCTGCTTCAAAGGCGGTTGCCTCATCCAGCCTGTTTTCTTTATTGAGCTTGATCAGGAGTGCCTCGGCTGATCGCTGGGCATCATACTCGATGACCCGTTGATCACGTGTCCAGGCCTGTGAGAGGATACCGGTCACGGCCCACTGGATTCCCTTTTCATCACCAAGTTCCCTGGCAATATGGAGTCCCTTGACGTAGGGCTCGGGACGGTACGGCTGGGAAACGGAGACATCCTGAAGGATCTTGAGAGCTCGCTCGGTGAGGCCGATATCCGCCATGTAAAGGCCGGCATAGAGCATCGTGTCCACGTCCGTGCTGTAATCCACGGCGGACATCAATGCCCTTTCCACCTCTGCCAGCGGTGCAAGGTTGGCACGCATGGCAAGGCCCAGTCCCTCGTACATCCAGGGTTGAGGCTGGCTGTAACGCAGGGCCCCCATCAGCATGGCGACAACATTGTCGATTGACTCACGAGCCTGCTCGTGCTTTTCCTCCTGGTGAAGTCGGCTGGCTCGTTTCATCAATAACCTGGCGGTATAGCGAACCTGCTTGTTGTGCCCGATACGTGCCTGCTCGGAAAGATCGCGTGTCCCGGCAAAGTACTCGTTCCAGGCATCCTGCAGGGACTCGCCCTCGGCCACGGTCACGCTAATCGGCTTGAGAAGGTCGGTCTTCGTGACGGAGGGTTGTGCTGGTGTCTCGACCTTGACGGGCACGACAACAGGTTGGGATGCGGCGGGTTTGCTGTCTCCCAGGGAGATCTCATCCTCGATGGCAAACATGCCGCCACCGCCACCTCGGCCGCCCATCATGCCGCCGCCGCCCATGCCACCGCCGCCCATGCCACCGCCGCCCATGCCACCGCCGCCCATGCCACCGCCACCCATGCCACCGCCACCCATCATTCCACCCATGCCGCCGGTCATGATGGGAATTACCAGGTCGCCCACCGGGTAGACGCGAGTGACCATTTCACTCTCTGCCTTCTCTGGCGTGGTGATCTTGAGCACCTCGTCATTAATGACATAGGTCAGGCCCTTGGCGCCAAGCATCAGCCGCAANCCGGATCGGAGGGTGATTCCTCGCAGGTTAATGTTGATAGCTTCATCGGAACCCAGGCCAATTTCTTCCAGGGCCGCTTCATCGATGAAGATCGGGATGTTATGCCGCTGTCCCAGCTGGTCGGCAACTTCCGCCAGCGTGACATCGAAGAACTCCATGATCGCCTCGTCATCCAGGGCATTGATNATTCGCTGCTCTGAAGGAGATGTTCCAGTCAGTTCCATGTTGGCGTACTTCTTNCGACGCATGGTCAACTCGTGCCAGATCTCCGCATCCGGGTAGATAATGGGAGGATTCGCGGGGAACGGGATCAACGCTTCCTCGACCTCGTAAAGGACATCGGCAAAGTTCTTGTGACGCAGGTCACGGAATTTCTTCATGCCCTCAACCTGCCGGGTGAAGCGAGCCATCCAGACTCCGGCGATCGGAGTCGAGTCGAAGGGGAGCATCGCCTCGACCTTNTTGGCAATCTGTGCATCGGCATCCAGGTACTTGCCCTCGTCCATCAGCATGTTGAACTTTTCCATCAGGTTTTGAATCAACAGCTGTTCCTGGGTCGTCTCCTCGGAAAGCTTGCGAAGGCGTGCTGCGTTCGCTTCACGTTCCTGGGCCANTGCTGTCGCTTCATCGAGCATGATGCGACGTGCACTCGATTCGCGAATGACCGTTTCCACCTGCTGGCGAAGCTGTCGTCGCACCTCGGCGGACACGTCGGTGGATGCTTCGATCATGCCAAGCAGGATTTTCAGGTCCTGGCCAGCCTTTTCCGGATCCTTGCTGAACATGTCACGAGCAGATTCCAGGCNATTCTGAACTTCTGCCTGAAGCTTGCTTGNCTTCAGNCNGCGNTCGCGGNGGACATNGTCCAGGAGGCCATTCTGGTCTTCCAGTCCCAGCACGTCCTCATCGGGATCGTCGTTACCGAGTATGAGTGGCTCGTCTTCACCGGGGACCTGCACGGCGGTGGCTGCCGGCGGCTGGTTCACGGAAACTTCTGCGATCTGCAGCTCACCNGCATGAGCCTTGCGGGCAGCAAACTTGACTGCCAGGGCTTCCGGGTTCTTGGGATCCTGGCGGAGTGCCTGGTTGGCAATCCGGTGGGCACCCCTGAGGTCGCCGCTCCGCAGGGCATGACGGCTGAGCTTTGCCAGNCTGTCGGCACCCGCTCGCATCGAACGCCCGACTTCATCAAGCCCGGCACTGCCAAGCGTGGGAAGGATGATCCCGCCGTTATCGGCCGACATCTCGGNCAGGTGGGGCAGGTAGTTGTAGTCCTCGTCGTGAGCCAACGGGGAGATGGTCCAGTTGAGTGTCAGCGGGTTCCCTGACAGCTCCACGTTCATCGCGATCGAGTATTCCCCGCGTTCACCGATTGTTCCGATCAGGATCGAGTCGCGATCCGTTCTCAGGGGAGGAACGCTTGCAGGGTAGGAACTCTCAACCTGCTCGGGCAGGGTGATGCTTGTTGGCCAGAGTACCGGGGCACTGGCAGCACGGGCCAGTTCCATCCCTGCCTTCGGGGCCAGGGCCTGGTCATCGCTGTCCACGAAAACCACGCCACCGGTATGATTCGCAACGGTGGCAAGCAACAGCACATCGCGCTGGGGACCAATCGCAAAACTGGAAACCGAAACACGGTTATCCACCAGGTTCTTCATGATTTCGGCAAATTCACCTTCCTGGAGGATGTTTGCCTTGCTCATGCCGTCACCCAGGTAGACAACAGCTCGCTTACGGTCTGCGCCGGCGGGAAATGCATTGGCCGCCGTCTTTAAAATGTTCGCCATGTCGGTCGAACCAAGCGGTACTCTCTTGGCCAGCTTTTCCAATGCTGCTGTTGTATCTGCCGGAGCGATAAAGTCGTCCGTCAGTTCAACCGTCTCCAGGTCCGCGGCCATGATCTTGACGCGGACATCGTCACCAAAANTNGAGAGCATCGATTTGAGCGACTCGGTCGCATCATCACGATAGAGCCCGGTCTGGCTGGCTGACGTGTCAAACAGTACCAGCACGTCCGTACCGCGGTCATCTTTGACCGGGACGTTGGGCTTTAGTGACAGCGCATAGAATGTCCCCCCAGTGGCCTTTTCGAAGGTAACCATCTGGGAATCCTGGTTGTCCTGGGCAATTGCCAGAGACGTGACAAACAGAAATGAGTACGCCACCAGTAATGCCGTAACGATAGACAGAAGACTGCGTTTGGACATGTCTAGAAACTCCAACGCAAGAAAATGAATGGGCTCTCCCTGTTCCGGCAAGGAAGATTATGAACCGGCCTTGTTTTGAGTCTCATCGGCGCAAGGCACTACATTCATCGATGTTTTATTGTATTCATGGCGATGCCATTACTCCACAAAGAAAANTGTAATTTGGGGGATCTTGATAAGATTTTCAGCTTCAACCATCGTTATTCCACTCGTTTGACANNGCCTCTNAAGGAGCCTGGGGATCTGCTGTAACGGACTATATTGAATATGACGCTTATGCCGTCGATTCTGNCCTTCTTGTAATTACCAAGGCAACTCGTGTTTGGCTTCCAGCGATAACGAATAATCGGGTTGCGACAGCGCCGGGACCCAGNAAATCAACATTGAGGGGTGTTCAGATTCCCCCTTGGGCTTCTTGTANTGGGCTTTGCAGGAGAGATTCCACTGGGATCCATTCGAGGGATCGCGGCCCGAGAAAAGAGGAGAGTGTGGGCTGGNAAACCAGTCTCTTCCTGGACCCNGGAAGAAGCGGGACAGTTTGTTTTTCGCCAGCGCAGACTACTTCCCNATGCAGTAGAGGAACTTGTCGGTCCGCAGCAGTAACTGGCCCTTGTGAACGGCAGGGCAGGCATTGGTCCGGCTGTTATCCTCNCCAAGGACATTGTGGCCNAGCAGTTCGAACTTGGGACTGGCCGAGAGCACGTANGTTCCACTGTGCATCGATGCGCAGTAGAGCTTGCCATCAGCCACGATCACCGAGGAATAGACCAGCCCGGGACGTGGCTCCAGGCGGGCCTGGTACTTCACCTCNCCCGTTGCTGCGTCGAGACAGTTGGCCACTCCCAGCCGTTCATGGATCCAGTAAATGTGACCATCATGGTAAACCGGTGAAGAGACATTGGATCCCTTGTCGGTGACCCACAGCCTGTGAGACTCCGTCACATCTCCTCGACCTCCGGTNCGAACAGCCAGGGCCGTGTTCTTTCGTCCCCCGATGGCATACACGATTCCCTTGTCAGCAACCACGCTGGGGCAGACGTAACCCCGGTCCGGGATACCGACACACTGCCAGAGCTGTTCACCGGTTGACGGGTCAAAACCCAGTATTTTNTCGGGAATGCTGACCACCAGCTCGGTCTTCCCCTCCGCTGTTTTTGCCAGCAGCGGAGTATTCCAGGAACCACGGATTCCCCCGCTCCGCCAGACTTCCTTGCCTGTCTCCTTGTCCAGTGCGACNANCGCACCACTTTCAATACTGGCATTAATAATCACCAGGTTTTCATGNAGCAGTGGTGAGTTGGAGGATCCCCAGCCTCTCGTGTTATCACCGACACGGGTGTTCCAGATCTCCTTGCCATCGAGGTCGAGGCAGTAGACACCACTCTTGCCGAAAAACAGGTAGAGTCGCTTGCCGTCGCTGATCGGTGTGCTGGAGCTGTAGCCATGCCGTGCGTTGTTGCCACCGCTGTAGGTGGACTCGGGAAGAACCGGTTTGAAGTCGCGGACGAAGAGAATCTCTCCTGTCTCGCGATGGATTGCCACCAGGTGTCGCTTGAGGTTCTCGACCTGGCCNGGCACCTCGATCTGCTCGGCATAGCCGGAGTAGCTGGTGAGATAGACTCGATCCCCCACTACGATTGGGCTGGAGGTNCCCGGTCCTGGCAACTCTGCCCGCCACTGGATGTTGTCCTCCTTNCTCCAGCGAGTGGGAATCCCGGTTTCCTGGCTCGCTCCAAGGCCACCTGGCCCACGAAACTGGAACCAGTCCGCAGCATCTGACGTTGCAAGCATGCCAGGNGAGGTGATCAGAATGAGAGGCAGGATCTGTAGTAGCCGGGAATTCAAAAAGAGATTCATCAACAATGTCTCCNTGGGGATGGTTGAAAGGACGGGGATTGACCAACTAGGCTAGGGGATCGCCAAGCGTGTTCCGCGGGCAGTATGGACGTGATTCTAACAGGTCTCCAGTGTAGGAAAAGNAACTANCATGCTCAGAATNGGTGTTACCGGATCCGGTTTCATGGGGCGAACGCATGTGGAGGCTGCCCGCCGTCTCCCATCGACCGAGATCGTTGCCGTGGCAGGAGGATCGCGGGCGGCTGGCCTGGCAGAGGATTATGGCATCGAATGGGAAAAGGATACGCACGCCCTTTTGACCCGCCCGGATATTGACGCGGTCGTGATCTCCACACCCCACCATTGCCACCTTGATGAAGCGATGCTGGCTGCCGACCAGGGTAAGCATGCCNTGGTCGAAAAACCACTGACCACCTCCGTGGCCGATTGTGACAGGTTGATCGAGGCTTTTTCTGACCAGCAGCTGACGCTGGCAGTGGGTTACCACCAGCGATTCAGGGAGTCAAACCGCACGGTTCGTGAACTGATCCAGTCCGGCGCGATTGGAGAGGTGCGGGGGATCCAGATGTCTGCCCTGTTTGACATCGAGGCGCTACGCCAGGACGAGGGGTTCGGTGGGGGCTGGGACTGGTGGAAAGATCCTCGTAGTATTGCCCACTTGATGAATAGTGCCCCGCACAACGTCGATCTTTGCCGCTGGTGGCTCAAGAGTGAGATCCACCATGTGGCTGCTGCGAGCGGAACCTTCCGGGAAGAGAACCCCAACGAGAATACGACCATGGCCCTGCTGGTCTTTGACTGTGGTGTAACCGCCACTTTCTGGTCATCGAGTGTTTGTCCCAGTCCCGGATTTACCGGTGAGGATTTTCGCTTTCGGATCATGGGAGATGGTGGCCTGATCGATGCCAACCCATTTGGTACGATCCAGCTTGGCAGGCAAGGAGAATGGGAGCTCGTCTACGAACAACCCCGGGTAGCCTTTGATGATTCCCAGGCGGCCTTCACGTCGGACGGACGGATGCAGGCCTATTGTGATCAGATGCAGGCCTGGGTTGACCGCATCGAGGGGCAGCAGAGCGAGGCAGGGGATGCCGAGGATGGCCGCGCGGGGGTGGCTGCCGTGGTCGGCATGCTGGAAGCNTCGGCCTGCCAGGGAGTGGTGCAACTGGAACGGTCCTCTGGCTCCGGGGGGAAAGATGGTTAGCGAACCCTGGTTTTTCTTTTGCTGTTGCCAGCAGGGAGCAGAATCGGCACTCAAGGCGGAACTGGCACGTCGCCTTCCCGAGGCCCGCTTCTCTTATTCCAGGCCCGGTTTCTGTACGTTTAAGATGCCACCCGAGAAGGCTCCCTCCACGGCCCTGCAGCTTCCCATGGTGTTTGCCCGCACTACCTCGATATCCCTGGGGCGCGTTCGGGGGTCACTGCTGGAGCAGGCCGATGAGGTGGCGAAAATCGTCGGCCAACAACCAATCGGCCAGCTCCATGTCTGGAAACGAGACTCTTCTCTTCCGGGTGAGGGGGGCTTTCAGCCGGGGCCAGGCGACGAGGAAAAACAGCTTGGCCAGCAGCTGGCAGAGAGGCTCCTGGATACCCGGCAGGATATCTTTGTGGGCGAGACCGTTCCAATTGCGAATCGTACGGCCCGGCCGGGTGACCACGTGCTGGATTGCGTTGAAGTGGAAGAGGGCGAGTGGTGGATCGGATGGCACAGCGCGTCGGGAATTGCCTCCCGCTGGGCCGGNGGCGCGTTNGGTCGCTCACTTCCTCCCCATGCGGTAAACCGGGCCTACCTGAAAATGGACGAGTCGATTCGCTGGTCCGGGATTCGCCTTCAGGCGGGAGACCGCTGCGTGGAAATCGGCAGCGCACCGGGAGGATCCTGCCAGGCACTGCTGGACCGNGGATTGAAAGTGATCGGTATCGACCCGGCTGAGATGGATGAGCGGGTGGTTGCACACGAGTCCTTCAAACACTTGAAGAAACGGGTAGCGGACTGCAAGAGAGAGATCTTTCGTCAAGTCGACTGGCTGATAGCGGATGCCAATGTCGCCCCCCGGTACACGCTTGACAGCATCCAGGACATTGTTAAGCACTCCTCGGTTCATGTCCGTGGAATGCTGATTACCCTGAAGCTGCTGGAATGGAAACTGGCAGACGAGATTCCCGCGTACCTGGAACGCATTCGGAGCTGGGGTTACCAGGATGTGAGAATTCGACAGCTTGCCTCCAACCGCCAGGAGGTCACCATGGCGGTACTCAAAACCCGTTCCTTCCGGCGACGGGTTCCACGACGTGACTGAGTCTCCTGTCGGCGGCCAGTTNCCCTTGATTTCTTTTGCCAGGGGAACAAGTATTCACCGATCCCAGGTAGCAACTAGGCGTTTTCCCCAGATTGAAGGACGTGGCAGATGAACAGGACAATTCTCATCGTGCTACTGGCGGTATCCGCCGGGCTGGTTTCCGGTTGGCATTGGCGAGGTGAGAGATCGCCGAAAAGAGTGCAGGCCCAGGGGNTGGTGAAGCTNCCGGCAGGNGATCTTTTNAGCCCTGCAGAGAAGGTGAATATCGGGGTCTACGAACAGGTCAACCGGAGCGTGGTCCACATCACGACCATGTCTGCACGACTTGACTCGTTCCTGCTTTTTGAAACACCCACCGAGGGGGCAGGGTCGGGATCCGTGATCGACCAGAAGGGACACATCCTGACGAACTATCACGTGATTGCCGGCGCGCGAGAAATCCGCGTGCGGCTGTTTGATGGACAGGAATATGTAGCTGGCCTGGTCGGGCAAGATCCACTCAATGACGTTGCCGTGATCAAGATTAATGCTCCGGCCAGCTCCCTGATCCCGATTCGCCTGGGGGATTCATCGGACCTGCGTGTTGGTCAGAAGATCCACGCCATCGGCAATCCGTTTGGCCTGGAACGGACGTACACGGTGGGCATCATCAGTAGCCTCAACCGGACCTTGCCGGCCTCGAATCATCGAACCCTCAAGTCGATCATCCAGGTGGATGCGGCATTGAACCAGGGGAACTCAGGAGGGCCGCTGCTCAATAGCAGGTCGGAAATGGTGGGGATGAACATGGCGATTGCCAGCCGTGTCGGGGAGAATAGTGGCGTCGGGTTTGCCATTCCCGTCAACACGATCAAGCGAATTGTCCCACAGTTGATTGAAAGCGGCAGGATAATCCGGGCCGACATCGGGATTACCCGGGTCTACCAGACCGATGAGGGATTGTTAATTGCCACGCTCGCGCGTGGCGGTCCAGCCGAGCAGGCGGGCCTGCGTGGATTCCGCCTGGTACGGACAGAGCGTCGACGAGGTCNATTTGTCTACGAGGAAACGCGAGTGGACCAAAGCCATGCCGACATGATCGTGGGTTTCAATGGCAGGGAAATTGATACCGTGGACGATTTTCTTACCGAGGTGGAAATACGGCAACCTGGTGAAAAAGTGCGTCTCAAGGTGATTCGTGGAGGAAAACCGGTCGAAATTGATGTCACCCTGGATGAAGAACGCTGAGAAATCGCTAGGAGCCGCAAAACTGTCCGGTATTTGTGGGGTTATTAGCTAGTGAGGGTCGTTTTTTGGCCGCGGTGACTGAGTAAACTGTGCCATAATAATGTAAGAGTTGCTCGGTTACAGGTTTTCTGTAGACTACGCAAACAGTACGTGCCAAAGGTTTTTTNCCCGATTGGCAGTTTGATAAAGACAAAGCCCTAACATCGTTAAATTTTTGGAAATCACCGGTCCCATGAAAATCAACATTCTGCTTAGATCTGCCAAGCTGTTTCTTTTTGTTGTCATCGGCCTGCTTGTCATGGCGATGGACAATCCGCTGCTGGCTCAACCACCTAGTCGTGGTGGGAGCAGTCGTGGTGGCTCCNGTGGTGGACCNGGTGGTGGTGGAGGTCCCCTCGACTTCCTCCGTCGNCTTGATGCNAATGGAAANGGGATGATTGATCCGGATGAACAGGGACGGGCACGGCCCTTCCTGGAGAGGATGTCCAGTGATCTGCGTCTGGATCTTTCCCGCCCAATCCCGTTGGAAAAAATCAGCCAGGGAATGGAACGGATGCGACAAGGNCAGCAGTCCGGTGGCAGCAGCAGCCGGGGCAGTAGCAGCAGCCGGGGAAGTAGTGGTGGGGGTGACAACTTGAGGAGTGGATACTCCAGNAGNCCCGATAGCGACGCTCTGCTNCCTGGATTCGGCGAAGANGAATTCCTGGACTTGATTCCTGGTTTTGGACCGCTNGGGGAATCCCTGGATGTGGAACTTGAACAGGCAGATCGAGATGAAGCACAGCAGACAATGCGTCGTTATGATCGCAACCGGGATGGTGTCCTGAGTGCAGAGGAAATTCGCCAGGGACGCTGGCGGGATAACCCGNTGGCACAGGACCGGAACGGCGATGGCAAGCTGACGCTGACGGAACTTTCCGCACGCTATTCGATCCGCCGGTCAGCAACCAAGGATCGGGAACGGCGGGAGGAACAGGCCAGTCAGAACCAGCAGACCAGTAGTAGTCGCTCCGGGTCCACCAGTAGTCGCTCGGGTGGCGGCGGACAACAGGGTGCTAGTAGTAGCCGCTTCGGTAGAGGCCAACAGGCCAGCAGCAGCAGCCGGGGTGGCGGCCAGAGTACCCGTGGAGGGAGCAGTAGTGGTGGTGGTACCGACCGGATGGCCGCCTTCGCAGACAGCATTTTCCAGCGTTATGACACGAACAAGAGTGGCTCGCTTGAAAAGGACGAATGGAAGAACTTTCGCACGGATCCCTCGGCTGCGGATACCAACAAGAGTGGTAGAATCAGCAAGGAGGAACTGAGCAAGTGGATGTCCAACCGTTTTTCCCAGGCCCGTGGTGGTGAATCAGGTGATGCTCGTGGTGGAGGTCGTGGGGGAAGCAGCGGAAGAGATGGCCGCTCAGCCGGGTCCTCCGGTGCAGGATCGGGTTCTTACCGTTTCCTGATGCCCCAGGAACGGCTTCCCGATGGGCTACCCGAGTGGTACAAGAGCCGCGATGCGAATGCCGACGGCCAGATTCGCATGTCAGAATTTTCCACGAGCCAGTGGAGTGAGAAGACGCTGGCGGAATACTACCAGTTTGACTTGAACAAGGACGGAGTGATTACCCCGGGCGAGTGCCTGGCGGCTGTGCAAAAAGGTGCGGTTTCCGGCGGCTCCTCATCTCGAGGATCGTCCAGAAGCGGACGTGGTGAGAGCGAAAAATCGGAATCTTCCAGTGCCAGTAGTGACACCAAGTCAGGTGGTAGCAGCAAGCCAGCTGCTGGAGGAGGAGAAATCCCTTCCCGTTATATGACGTACGCCGTCGGGAAAATCAAGGAACAGGATTTCAACAAGGATGGCGTGCTCTCGAAAGAAGAGTGGTCGAGAAGTTCTTCCTTCACGGACAAGATGGATGCCGACAAGGACGGCAAGATTACTCCGAACGAGTATGCAAGATCCTTGATCAAGCGGTAAGCAGCGTGTCACGGCCTGAAAGAGGATCTGCGTCCTGTCGTTTATCCGAGCCGATCTGTTCTGCTCGTGCCTGACCAGTAAGGGATGATTGGAATTCCTGGTGCGCGGCTTACCCGCCAGTCAAAAGCACCGCGCTGATGCTCAAGCTGCGGCCTTCCCATGTCGGGCCAGGTAATNGCGATGATGTCGAANCGCACGGACGACGTCGGTAATTGGTGATCCCGGATGTACTGCCTGGTCGCCCGACAAATCCTCGTCTGCTTGGCCCGTGTCACCGCTGCCGCTGGACTTCGCCTGCCAGGGGATCTGCGCGTTTTTACCTCGACAATGACAAGGGTACGGTTCTCGACGGTAACCAGGTCCAGTTCCCCACCCTTCAGACGGACATTCCGATCGACAATCCGGTGACCCTGTCGGCGGAGGTAACGCTCGGCAAGTTTCTCGCCACGACGTCCCAGAACCCGGGCAGTTGGCGCACGGTGACAGATGCGTGCCAGCATGGAAAGACAACTGGACCATCGTGATCGAGAAGAAGAACCGGGGTTGGCAGGTTCTCGGTCCACCACGATCTTCCACCCTCCCTGGCAGACAGGTGGGCTAGTTTCGGCGCCGTTCCTTCAGCCGGACTGCCTTGCCAACACGGTCCCGGAGGAAATAGAGCTTGGCTCGCCGTACATTGCTGGATCGTTTGATCTCAATCTCACCGATCCGCGGTGAATGGACCGGGAACTTACGCTCCACACCCTCACCAGCCACGATACGCCGTACGGTGAACATCTCCCGACTGCCACTCCCGCTACGGGCAATCACGACACCAGCGAAGATCTGGGTTCTTTCCTTCTCTCCCTCCAGGATCTTCGTGTGAACTTCGACGGTATCACCGACGTCAAATTCCGGCACAGATTCCTTCATGCTGCCTTTTTCAACGGCGTTTAGCAGTTCCTGTCCTTTGAGCTTGCTCATCTTGTTCACTCACAGTTTACGAGTTATCAGGGTTATGGTCGGTGAGAGAGTCCTGGTTGATCAGGTCCGCNCTCTCCTGTCGCGTTTTCTTTTCACTCTGTTCTTTTCGCCACTGGGCGATCGCCTTGTGATCTCCACTCAACAGAACTTCTGGTACATCGTATCCCCGGTACTGGCGGGGTCGTGTGTACTGGGGACCCTCCAGGAGTCGGTTTCCCGACGAGAAGGAATCCTCAATCGCACTTCGTTCATCCCCCAGCACACCTGGCCGCAGTCGAATTACCGCGTCGATCATGACCATGGCCGCCACTTCTCCCCCGTTGAGGATATAGTCCCCAATGGAGATTTCCAGGGGATCCAGCAAGTCAATGACACGCTGGTCAAACCCCTCGTAGCGTCCACAGAGCAGGATCTGCCGTGGCTGGTCAGCCAGTTTTTCAACCAGNGGTTGATCAAGTGGCTTCCCCTGGGGTGTCAGCAAAATCACCTGGCCCGGCGTTGTCTCCAGCTTTTGGACATGCTCTACACAGTCGACCACCGGTTGTACTTGCAGGACCATTCCAGGTCCGCCACCAAACGGTCGGTCATCAACCTTTTGATGCTTGTCGGTTGACCATGCACGCAAGTCATGAAGTTGGATGTTCACCAGTGAACGATCGATCGCCTTCTTTAAAAGGCCCTGGTCCAGGTAGCCAGAGAAGATCTCCGGAAAAAGTGTGACCACATCGAATCGCATGGTATCGCCTCACCGCGACCTGCTGAATCTGGTTGTTAATCCTCCGTACTTTCTTCTTCCGTTGATTCTACTTCTGTTGTTTCCTCGGCTGCAGGAGCTTCCTCGGCTGCAGGAGCTTCNTCGGNTGCAGGAGNTTCCTCGGCTGCAGGAGCTTCCTCGGCTGCAGGAGCTTCCTCGGCTGCAGGAG
>PANG01000032.1 GCA_002708345.1 Planctomycetaceae bacterium
CCGACTGGACAGCCGTGGCACGCTATTCCGGGGTGAAGTCATTAACCACGGTCATCTGGCGGACCTGGCGGCTATCAGGATCGAGCACTCGCAGCGAGATCTGGATGCCCCGCAGCAGGAAGGGGTAGGGGGGGGAGGTTTCCCTTTCACTGGCATCGTCGACCGCGGGGTTCTGAAGGTTGGCAGCCAGGAGGGGATCCGGGTTATCCAGCCCGTTGGTTCCCTCATCGGTAACCGCATCCCCATCCTGGTTGATGCCATCGGCCTCGTATTGCACCGACCAGGTGTCGTAGGTGGCATACGGGGTGATCCGGTTGAGTTGCGATTTGGCATGCGGTGGGCCTGAGAAAAGGGACGTGACGCCATTTCCGATTCCTCGAATGCGACCATAAAACAGGTCCACGAAGGCACCCTGGCTAACGACCGGCAAATTCAGCATGAACAACGGGTCTCCCGGCGCCAGTGTCTGTTCATCGCCAATATCGTTGGCGTCCTGGTCAAACAGGAGAATCGGGGCACGGGGGTCAAATACCTTCACGTCAAACGCCAGCACATGGGAGATCATGACGTCTTCCCCAAGGCGTATTCCATTGTGGCGAGGAAAGAGTTTCAGGTCATCGCCACGGCCAATCTCGAGCATATCGTCAGTGGTCCCGTTTCCGTCGTCGTCGGTGCCGGCCACGCCCCACTGGCCATCTGGGCCTGGATGGTAGCCGGTATAATTCGGGAAGTTCACCGCCAGCGGCAGATGCCCCACCCGGTTATGTCGCAGGGTCAGGTCGGCCAGCGAGTTGGCTACATAGAGGCCAGTCACCGGATCGATGTGAACAGAGAGGTCATTGACTTCAAGAAAACTCGCAAGACTTCCCGCGGGGACGTACAGGGCTACCAGGTCATCGGAGCCAGGTGCGCCGAACTTGCCGGTTTCGTTTGCATTCGGTATGCCATCATCACCCGGGTCGGCGATTCCCCATTCACCGTCGAGCCCAGGGTGCCTGTTCAGGTCCGGGCGAATCAGCAGCACCCTCCGCCGGAGGGTGAATGTCTCCAGGGGAAGTAAGTCCCAGTGGCCGTTCTGGTTGGCGTCGTCCAGTTCTGTCCACCAGATAATCTCCGCCTCGTTGGACCGGATGGCGACATTCTTGTAGGTACCGACAAACTGGCCTTCCCGGCTGCGTACTGTGAAGGCCACGTAGTCATCAAAGTCTCCAAGCATGGAGCGGTCCCGGAGGGAATCGTTGTCGTCGGTTCCCACCCAGCCGAGTTCCGTGAAGTCATCGGTTGTTCCGTTGTTGTCGTCATCGGTGCCCGCTGCACCAGGTTGCCCATCGGGACCGAAGTTGAATGAATCGGTGGAAGGGCCCTCCCCGATCTCGGTATAGCCAAGCCCCGCTCCCTCCAGGGCCCACGCCCGGGCCGGAGCGGTCACGCCAGCCAGGTCATTTTGCAGCCGGTTAGTGATTGTCCGGACCTGGCCAGATATCGTCAGCGTGGCCCGTCCGTCTGCCACGGCCTCGCCAATCACCTGGAAGGCCTCGACCACACCCAGGATCAGGATCAAGCTAACACTGGTGGAGACCATCATCTCCACCAGTGTGAAAGCACGCCGGCGGGAAGTGGTACGGGAGCGATAATTCAACGTCTGGATCCCCCCTGGGGGTTGGAAAAAGAAAGAGACTTGTTCAATTGGATTCATGACTCCGCTTGTTGTCAAGTTGAGCTGCCTGAACCGGCACTTTTTTGTCAGGGCGAGAGACCACTCTCGTTCACCGGATCTGGCAGGGAAACAGGCATCGGCAGCTACCAGAGAGCAGCTGCCGAGCGACAAAGTGAGCCGGACAATTAGTTTGATAGTGAGAGCCCCGGACGTTTGTGGTTAGAATACCGCCTGGAAAAAGTCCCCATCCAGGGAATGTATATGAAACGTCAGGCCGGCACGGCAAAACAGTTTTTAGACAGTTCCCAGCGATCCGGCATCACCCGGGTCGAGGTGGTAATTATCGTGGTGGTGCTGCTGCTTGGCCTTGGTTTTCTCTTTCCCTTGATCCTCCAGCAACGGGCCGAGTCGCGGATCCTGTTCTGTGAAAAACGCCAGGTGGAGATCTATTTCGCCAACCGTCGCTTTGACGAGCTGGCGGGTGAGTTCCCTTCTTACCGGGTCAACGTGGCTGGTCCGGGAGTTGAGCCAGAGTACGCCAGCTGGGCCTACGCGCTACTGCCCTTTCTCAGCCTCTTCCACGTTGCTGTTGATCCAGGCGATGACCCGGCCAGCGACCAGCGACTTGGGCCCTGGGCAGAAATCCACGAAAAGTTCGGCATCGGTGCCACCGCCGTGGAGCGGCAGAAGCTTAGCGAACAGTACGTGCCCGACCTGGTCTGCCCGCAGGATCCGCCGCCTGGGCTGGACGCTGGTCCGAGACGCAGCTGGCTCTCCTATGTTGTCAACACCGGTCTTGCCGATCTTCCCGTGGCCGAACGCCAGGGACCGGAGCTGCCGGCAGACTGGCCAGCCAACGGGGTTTTCATCGACCGCTTTGATCCGGGCTCGGTCCTGCTTCCGGTCGTTTCCCAGGAATCCCTGGAGGCCGGGGACGGACTGGAACACACGATTCTGCTCAGCGAGAACCTCGATTCTGGCGACTGGACAGATCACCAGGAAAACCGTATCGGGTTTCTCTGGATAGCGGACCAGGCTGGCTGGGGAAAGCCGCTGCTGGGGATCAACCAGCAGGGCGGCCAGCAGCAGGGACGCGGCCGGCTTGCATTCGCCAGGCCCTCGAGCCGGCATCCAGGAGGGGTACTGGCAGTCTATGCCAGTGGCCGCTCCGTGTTTCTCGATGAGCAGATCGATTACCGGGTCTATACCTACCTGATGACCTCTGATGGCAGCCAGCTGAAGCGACCGGGGTTCGAGGAAGCTCTTGCCCGGCAGGGCGATGCCAGCGAGTGAAAACCGTGGCCTAGCTTCCCTGCCGGCTGGCAGCGATCACGTCACGCACGATGGACTCCAGGTCGTGCTTGATCGGGTCGTCAATCAGGGATCGCAGGCGTGCCAGGTCTGGGACACGTCGCCGGATGTCCTCGAAGTCTGCATCGTAGGCATCCATGTAACTCTGGAAGGTAATCTCTGCCTCGCTTCCGGCCAGCTCGACAACCAATTCTGCCAGGCCCAGGATCGAAACGGGCTGGTCACTGCCAATGTTGACAACCTGCCCGAGTGCGTCGTCGGTTTCCATCAGTGCCAGCACGCCGCGGATCACGTCGTCGACATGGGCAAAGCAGCGAACCTGTTGTCCGTCGTCGTGAACCACCAGCGGCTTTCCGGCGACGGCTGCTTCCACGAAACGGGGCAGGACCATGCCATAGGATCCGCTCTGCCGGGGTCCGACCACGTTGAAAAAACGACCGATCACGATCGGCAGCTGGTACTGTCTCCAGCAGGCGAGTGCCAGGAACTCGTCGATCGCCTTGGATGCCCCGTAGGACCAGCGCGGCCGGGTGGTTGCACCCAGCACCAGGTCATCTTCCTCGCACCAGGTCTCCTTGGGGTTCTTGCCGTAGACCTCGCTGGTACTGGCAAAAAAAGTGCGGACCGTTTCACCCCGTTCATGACGCTTACGGGCCTCGGCCAGAATCAACTGCGTGGGGTGGATGTTCCGCTGAATGGTCTCGATTGGCTGGCGGGCGATAAGTGCCACTCCGACCGCCGCGGCCAGGTGGTAGACCTGGTCCTGCCCGGCGACAAGCTGCTCGACCAGGCTGGCATCCTCGACTGTCCCCTCCACGAAACTAAGCTGCGGGTGATCAAGGATTGCCGAGAGGTTTCCCATCGCACCGGTGGAGACATCATCCACCACGGTGACGCTGTCGCCCCGGGCAAGCAGTGCTTCGGCCAGGTGGGAGCCGATAAATCCGGCTCCACCAGTAACGAGTGATTTTCTCACCGGCCAGATCTCCTCAGCGATCGGAAGGAAGGGAATATGGAATGGCCTTGTCTACGTGGAAGCAGGCCAGACGGATCGGAGAATTTTCGACACGTCCACGCTAAATTCATCGGCTTTCTGAGAGAATCAATTGGAAACTTCCTTGTCAAACCGGAATAATCGTTGTGGAGTACCACGACGCGGATGGCAGGTTGTTTCCTCATTTTCCGGCAGCCGGTAAACTGGGGGCGACGAGATGTGCTGTTCTGGAACAGAACCAAACCATGGAATCCCATGATGATCACACAAACCACACGATTTAGTTGGTCCCGTGCCGTTTTCCTTTGCCTGATCGGCATGCTGGGCATGTCGGTAACTGCTTTCCTGCCGCCGCTGGTGAGTGGGCAGGAGAAAAAGGCAGAGGAAAAATCGGACCCCAAGGCAGTGGCGATTTATGGCGATGCCGCCAGCTTTCAGAACAAGAAGCTCTATGACATCGCCATCGAGGAATGGCAGCGGTTGCTGAAGACCTACCCTGCCGATCCACTTGCAAGGAAGGGCCAGTTTTACCTGGGTGTCTGCCTGATGCAGCAAAAACAGTACAGCGAGGCGGCCACCTCCTTTGAACTGACGGTCACCAAGTACAAACCCTTTGAATCCACCGAGGAAGCTTACTATCAGCTCGGCTGGTGCCGTTTCACGGTTGCAGGAGATAAGCAGGGGGATGACAAGTCTGCCCTGCTGACAGATTCCATCACCTCGTTTACCGAGGGAATCACGAAATATCCCAAGGGTCCCTTTGCTGATGATGCGCTTTATTTCCGTGGTGAATCCCACTACAAGCTGGGCAACCGGGACGAGGCAATTAGCAGTTACCAGCAACTGGTAGACAACCATCCCAAGTCCAACATGCGCAATAGTGGGCTCTATGCCCTGGGAGTGACTTACGAGGAACTCAAAAAGGACGAGGATGCTGCCAGGATTTATGATCTTTTCCTGGAGGAGTTTCCCGAGGACGGCCTGGCAGCCGAGATCCAGCTGCGCAAGGCTGACACGGTCCTGCGGGGTGGAAATGTCGAACAGGCGGAAAAACTGTTCTCAGCGATGGTTGCCTTGGAGGGTTTTCCCCAGCTGGATTTTGCCCTCTACCGCCAGGCTGGCTGCCTGGCAAGCCTGAAGCGGCACGAGGATGCGGCTGCTGCCTATGCCACACTGGTCGAGTCGCATGAGAATTCTCGCTTTGTGGCCGATGCCCGGCTCTCAGTGGGGCGCTGTTTTTTCAATGCCAAGAAGAACGAGCCAGCCCTGGAGTGGTTCCAGAAGGTGATTGCCCTGAAGGGAGAGGAGACGGCCGAGGCGGCACACTGGGCCAGCCGTATCCAGCTGGGTGCCAAGCAGTTTGACGCGGTGCTGGAGTTGACCACACTGGCGCTCCCGCTGGCGGCCGAGAGTTCCTTCCTGCCAGAGCTGCTTGTCGATCGCGCGGATGCGATGTTCGAAAAAGGGGACAAGCAGGAGGCGCTCAAGAACTACCTCGAGGTGGTGGAGAAACATGCTGAAAGCTCGCCCGCTCCGCAGGCACTTTACAACGCGACCTTCACCCTGCTGGACCTTGATCAACATGCAGAGACTGTGACCCGGGCGACCGCTTTCCTGGAAAAGTACAAGGAAAGTGCCCTGCGTCCGGATATCCGCTACCTGCTTGGAGAGGCGTTAGTGCAGCAGGAGAAGATGCCCGCGGCGGAAAGTACCTTCCGGCAACTGCTGAAAGATCACGCCGGCCATTCCCAGTATTCCCAGTGGCAATTGAGACTCTCCTCGATCCTCTACATGCAAATGAAATACGACGAGACCGTCAGTTTTACCTCGGGCATCCTGGAGAAGCTGGCCGGTCCCCAGGAAAAGGGGCAGGCACACTTCCTCGTCGGCTCGGCACATTTTTTCCAGGACAAGTTTGCCGAGGCGGCGACATCGCTGTCAGCGTCCCTCGAGGTCGCTCCCAAGGGTGGACAGGCGGACGAGGCACTCCTTTACCTGGCGAGATCCCAGTTCAAGCAGGACAAGCTGGCTGAATCGCGGACAACCCTTGAACGGCTTCTGGCTGATTTCCCCAAGGGCCGCTTCCAGGGCCAGGCCTACTACCGGCTGGGAGAATGCCTGGATGCGGAGAAGAAGCCAGCCGAGGCAGTCAAGCAATACGACTTGCTGTTGGCCAGCGTTCCCGAATCTCCCTACGTTCCTTATGCCCTCTACAACAAGGGTTATGATCTGCTGGGGCTTGAGAAGATCGATGAGGCAGCTGCTGTTCTTGCTGACCTTGTGAAGCGATTTCCGGAGCATGAGATCAAGAAGGCAGCGGTGATTGCCCAGGCAGAGACAGTTTACCGTCGTGGCCGAGGGCAACTGGATGATGATAAGTACGAGGAGGCAATTGTATCGCTCAAGGGACTCCATGATGCTTATCCAGATTTCCCTCGCCTCGATGCCGTTCTTTACGATCTTGGCTGGGCCTACCTGGGTGCCGGCAAACAGGACGAGGCGGTTGAAGTCTTCGTGCGGATTACGAAGGATCACAAGGAGAGCAGTTTTGTTGCGGATGCTCACTACCGGATTGGAGAAAACCAGTACGACGATGACAAGTTCGGCGAGGCGCTGGCGAGCTATGCCCTTGCCCTGGAAAGCACGCCAGTTGCGGAGATCCGCGAGGCGATCCTGCACAAGACAGGCTGGGCCCATTACAAGGTTGATGATTTCGCCAAGGCGCAGGAGAGTTTCCAGCTCCAGGTGAACGACTTTGGCGAGGGATCTTTTGCCAACGACGGGCGATTCATGCTGGCAGAGTGCGAGTTCAAGCTGGGCAAGTGGGAACAGGCCCTGGCTCTGTACAAGCCACTTGTTGAAGTGAAATTGTCTGGTGACCAGTTTTCCGTGCTGGTTCTTTTACATGGCGGCCAGGCGGCCAGGCAATTGAAACAGTGGGACGAGAGCCTGGGGCTGGTCAACCAGGTGATCGAAAACCACAAGGACTCGATCTACCTTCCCCAGGCCCAGCTGACCGTAGGGCGGGCTTACTATGGCAAGAAAGAATATGACAAGGCAAACGAGTTATTTGAAATCGTGGCGACCGGTTCCCGAAATGCCACCGGTGCCGAGGCCCGTTTCCACATGGGGGCGGTTTGCTTTGTGCAGAAAGAGCATGCCAACGCGGTCCGGCAGTACCAGCGAGTGATGTTCGGTTTTGGCGCGGAAAAAGCACTTGCGGAAGTCAAGAAGTTCCAGCATCTTTCCGCGACCGAGGCGGCTATCTGCTCGGAAGTGCTCGCTGGTGAGGCCAAGGCAGAGGCCGACAAGGCGAAGTACCTGACCGAGGCCAAGGGCTTTTACCAGTACATCCTGGACAACCATCCCGAGAGCGGTTCGGCGGCAAACGCGAAAAAGCGGCTCGAGGAACTCAGCCAGGGTGGCTAGGCGAACTCGATAAAGCGGGTGGGCACGCCCGGGACAGATATCAATTGAGAAAGAGGAACCAAGTGACACTCCAGCTCCGACGACCTGTTTCCAGGACTCTTGGCTATTGCATGCTGCTCTTCGTGATGAGCTGGTCCCTGCTGGTTTTCTACCAGGCCGTTCTCCCCGCGCAGGACGCGGCTCCGACAGGCCCAACAGCGGACGGAAGCGATGCGGTTGGAGAGGGCGATGAGAGTTCCAGCGAGTCCGGGGATGGCAAGCTAGACCGCACCGACATGGAAGGAATTGATGTCTTCAGCCTGATCATGAAGGGTGGCGGTTTCATGATCCCGATTGGCTTGATGTCACTGGTGATGGTTACCTTCGTGATTGAACGATCGATAGGAATGCGGCAGGACCGGGTCATACCACCCCTGCTGGTCGATGAACTGGGAGAACTGGCCGATAGCCAGGGTGCTTTTGACCCTCGGCAGGCATACCGCGTTTGCCAGCGGAATCCCTCGGCGGCCGCCAATGTTATCCGTTCGATGCTGGTCAAGGTCGGACGGCCGCAATCCGAAATCGAGCATGCGGTTGCCGAGTCCAGTGATCGCGAGGCGAATCGAATCTATGCAAACGTGCGCTGGCTGAACCTGGCTGCGGCAGTGACACCGCTGATGGGTCTTCTGGGGACGGTCTGGGGCATGATCCGTGCATTCCATGACACCACCCAGATACCCGCCGGCCGTAACAAGGCAGACTTCCTGGCCGAGGGGATTTACGTCGCCCTGGTAACCACCCTGGGTGGCCTGATCGTGGCAATCCCGGCTGCTATTTTCTCTCACTATTTCGAGGGGCGGGTTCAGCAGATGTTCCACGAGATCGATGAGTTGCTCTTTAGCTTGATGCCCCAGGTCGAACGTTACGAGGGTCGAGTTCGTTTCAGCCCGTCGTCGCTGCAGGAGGAGGGTGAGGGCCAGGAGGAGGAACCGCCGCCGGAAGAACCTGAAGTACAGGCGGAAGCATCCGGGTAAGATAGAAGCAGGGAAAGGAAGGGAGTTCAGATGGCTGTCAAGATCGTCAGGGGACGTGCCCTCTCCACGCTCAGTCTTACCCCGCTGATCGATATTGTTTTCCTGTTATTGATTTTCTTTCTGGTGGCAACACGCTTTGCCGAGGAGGATCGCAAGCTGGAAGTCCAGTTGCCGACCGCCAGCGAGGCTCAGCCGATGACCGAGGAAACGGATGAGATCGCGATCAATATCAACGAGGAAGGGAAATTCTTTGTCGGTGGAAAATTTATTGACGAGAAGGAACTGTTCGAGTTACTGCGGACAGCTCGAATCAACAACCCGGTGGGACAACCGGTGGTGATCCGTGCCGATGAACGGGTTCCCTTTGCTTTCGTGGCACAGGTCATGAATCTCTGTAACAAGGCAGGAATTTTCAATTACACGGTGGCGACCGAGGGAGCGACGTAGGGTGATTTGGCAGGGCGAAAAAAAGAGGAGTCGCATCGGTCCGGCAAGATCGTTAATAATAACTACCTGGCAATGGAGCCGGGTGTAATAAAGGACAAGGTGGATGGCCAAGAATCGCCGCATCGTGCGGAAATACAAGCCGGCCACGCGAGCCACGTTTGATGACTACCAGTGGCCAGTCAACATGGCGCTGGTAGTACTGGGTGGTTTCCTGGTAGGGAGCATCCTTGCCTACCAGCGTTTTGATGATCCGCGCTGGTATGCCAGTCCCTGGATTTCCATGCTGCTGGTCGGCATGTTGATTTTCAGTTCCATGCTGACACTTGGCTACACGGCCAATCGTGTCCTGCGACGGACAATGCAGTTCTCGATCGTGATCTGTGCCATTCTTCACCTCCTGCTACTTGTGCTCTCGCTGGAGAATACGATTTTCTCGCGCAGCTGGACCGAGGAAGTTGCCCANCGCGACCTGATGCAGAAAAAAGAGGTCACGGTTGCCCANCGCCATCCACTCCGTGTCAATCGGCCGACCAAGGACCTGGATATTGATCGCCCGGTGGAAACGAAGGAACCGGAACCGGTTCCTCGTGAAATTGACCGCCCCGAACCGGAACCGCAAAAAACACCGCTTCCCCCCCAGCCCNGCCCGGTGGAAAAGCCCCAGGAGGCAAAGCCGGAAGTTGTCCAGCAGCGAGCCGAGCAGGCGCCGGTGGTGCCACGCATGAGTGAGCAGGCCTCGAAGCTCAGCCGCCACCAGGCCGAGACGGTGACAGCCAGCCAGCAGGCGGTTGCCGTGCCGGTCCAGCCACGACNACAGCCCAGTACCCGGCCCAGCATGCAGTCCAGTAGCCAGCAGACGGCGCGGGCGGAAACCTCCGCCACTGCCCGTCGAAATGTCCAGCCGGTCCAGCCCGCCAGTGAACCACGGCAGCAGGCCAATAATGTCCAGCGTACCGAGAGTCAGCAGCAGGCTGTCACCGAGACCGCTTCTCGCACCAGCACTCCGCAGTCCCGGCAGGAAGTAAATAACCAGCCGCGGACCCAGGTAGTTCCTGTNCCCCAGGAGCAGGCGGTGGCCCGCAAGACCCCAGAGCCAGCTCCGACGCCCCGTAACACGCTGGCCCGGCAGGAGACGACCCGTACCAACCAGGCAAAGCCCCAGCCGGAACCGGTTGTGCAGACCAGCCAGCAACCTCGCCAGCAGCCGACCCCGCAGCAGCCGACGCCGAGGGAAGTGACAATGGCCAGGACACCCAAGCCGGTGGAGAACCTNGAACGCCGGATCACCCAGCGAGAGAANATTACTCCCTCCGAGGCTCTTCCTGTCACGCAGCAAACAGAGCCCACCGAGCAGCCTCGCAGCCTGGAAGCGGTTGCTCGCACTGCACCNGCACGCACCACATCGGAGTCGACCGAGCGAGCCGTGACAGCGAACGTGCCGGCAACCCAGCAGTCGGAGCCCCAGCCGACCGAGGTCCAGCGCAGCGAGGTACAGAAGACTGCCACCGCCACCCAGAATACTCAGCTTTCACGTCAGAAGATTGTCAACAATGTGGCTACAACCAAGGTCTCCCGCCAGGTGTCATCCAATGTTGGCACGGCTTCTGCCGCGCCAAGTAAACTCCAGGCGTCAGCNGTCAATCTCGAGCGGCAGGCAGCACAGGCGACCAGTTCCCGTCGCACGGTAGAAAACGTGACGCAGGCGGACCAGGCAAGNACCTCGATTCCGAACCCGTTGACCAATGCCACCCGGGCGCGGACTAGTAACGAGGCTGCAAATCCCGCGGCCGAAGCCGCGAGGGCGTCGACCAACAGTACCCAGCGGCAGACAGCCAGCACGGCAATCGACTCGGGNCACAAGGTCGAATCCGTCGAGGCACCCCAGCCGCGTGCCCAGTCACAGCTGGGCTCGGTCAATGCCTCCAATGTCCAGGTAAATCGTTCCAACAACAATGACGCGGCTGCCCGCGCCCAGGTCGCTGCAGCGGATAGCCCATCCACCAGCAGTATGAATCAGCAATCGGTCGTGGCAGCAGCACGGGCACAGCAGGATGCCCAGCCGGCGATCAGCCGATCGGGAGAAANNCAGGTGCAGCGTTCCCAGCAGGTGGCCGAGTCAGCCCGCTCGCCATCGACAGTGGAGCGACCCAACACGGCCGGATCGGTGACAGCGACTCCCAACAATACTCCCTCTCGCCCCGCCGCCCAGGCCCTTTCCCGGGNAACGACTGGCATCGCNGGGGAGGGGAGTAGTGCGAACTTTGACAAGTCCATNGCNGCGGTATCNACGGCCGAGGCCAACCCGGCCGCAGCAGCCCAGCNNGAACGGGCCACGACACAGCCGGGGAATGCTGCATCTCCCTCCGAAACNGCGGCGCTGCCNCGTAGCCAGGCAGAGGGACAGCAGCCAGAGGCGACCAGGACNCCGAATNTCCAGCAGCTTGCGAACAGCGTTGCCGCCGAGCAGGCAACCGACCAGACGATTGATGCGGCCGCCTCGGTAATNCGAGCNAGTGCTGCGGCCGANATCGCCGAATCCGCGACATCCCCAGGCGAGGTCCAGCTTGACACCGGTCCCCAGCAGGTCGTTTCCGAGCAGCAGGTCGGACGTGCCTCGGGTGGGGGGCAACCCAAGGTCAACCTGCAGGCGACNGCCGACCCCCTNTCTCGGAGTCCTGCCGGGATGCGGTCGCCGTCACTGGCGTCGACGGATGTTGCCGAGCTGGCAGCTGCACCCGAGGCAGAAGCGGGTACCCAGGCCGCGGCCAGGGCGATGGATGCCGGCCGTGTGACTGTCGAACGGCAGGTCGCCTCGGCGAACCAGGATCCCACCGGTGCCCCGGTCAATGCACCCGAGAAGGGAGACCCCCAGGCGGTCAGTGGGGATGCGGTGGCCCGGGCGGAACTCAAGCAGGCGTCGCTCCAGAAGGCAGGCCAGGCAGGAAGTCCCGACGATGTACTGCGCGAGCAGTCCCTGGGGAGAACGGCAGGGAGTTCACTGGCACAGCGGCAGGCAGAGGGGCTCAATGCTCCCCAGGTGACGACGGAGGTGGCTGCCCCGGCACCGACGGAGGGACAAACAGATATGTCGGAAACGGGTGGATCGCTCCAGGCAGCTGCCTCGCAACTGGCGCGTGCCGAAGACGCGAAGCCGGCTCAAAATGTGTCCGGAAAGTCCGCCCCGCAGCCTGAGATGCTGACAGGTGCTGCAGAGGGAGACCCGGTCCAGAGTACCCCGCTGCCGAGAGCGGAGGCCGTTGATGCGGCCAGCGGGCAGCCGCGACTGGGTGGAGGGAATGCTCTTGCACGACAGGAAGCAGGAGGTGCGTCTCTGGCAGCGAACAACCGTGCCATGGTGATCGAGGTGGCGGGAGCGGAGGCTTCGGCAGGAGTTGAAACAGGAACACCGCTCGATACCGAGGGGACCGCTGGCCGGGTCGCTTCTGGAACTCCGGGGGTTCCGCTTGAACGCCCTGTTGGGGCGTCCGCTGGAGAGCTGGCGGCACCAGGCAGCAGCAGTGCCAACGGACCGGTGCTGGGACGTGCGGAGAAGCTTTCCGGGAGTGCCGAGGGGCCGACCCTGACGGTGGCCGATGCCCCAGGTGGATCTCTCGGTCGCCAGCAGCTGGGAGCCGAAGCAAGTGGTGCAGTGGGTGCCGATATTGAGGTCCCCGAGGTGGGGGCACCAGGTGAGTCCACCGTGGCTATTGATGAGCCGGGCGGTGGATACCAGGTCGGGCCCGTTGCCAGGCAGGCGGTGGACGGATTAAAGGTCACCGCAGATGCCCTGGAGGGAACAGGCGGCCTGGGGGACGAGTTCTCCCAGGAGATCGGGATTGCCGATCGCCGGGCTCGCGAGGACAGTACCGATGTACAGCTGAAGGCCGCGCGGTTTGTGAAAAAGGGACTGGCAGGCCTGCCCTCGATGAATGCCGTCGCGGAAGTTGCCCGTGAGTCCTTCAAGGGACGAACCAGCCGTGAAGGAGGTGGTCGGGGTGCACCCCCTCCACAGACCGAGGAAGCAATCGAGCTGGGACTTGCCTTCCTGGCCCGCTACCAGAAGGAAGAGGGGCACTGGTCGCTGGACCAGTTTGCCCGGCTTGATACTCGCCCCACGATGGTCAGTGATTCTGCCGCTACCGGGCTCGCCGTGATGGCCTTCCAGGGAGCGGGTTACACGCATACTCAGTTCAAGTACAAAGATGCACTTCGAGCGGCCATCGACTACCTGGTCAAGCACCAGGATGAAAGTGGTGAGTACTACTTTGAACAGGGAAATGCTGCGAACCAGGCAGTCAGGCTCTACAGCCATGCCATCGTGACACTGGCTCTTTGTGAATCCTATGGCATGACACAGGATCCGGATCTGCGAGACTCTGTCCAGAAGGGCCTGGAATTTATTGTCAAATCTCAGCATCCGGATCGGGGTGGCTGGAGGTACACACCGGGTCGAGATTCAGATACCTCGGTCAGCGGCTGGATGGTGACTGCCCTGGAAAGCGGACGACGGGCAGGACTGGAAGTGTCTGACGAGGTGCTGCAGAAAGCAACGAGCTGGCTGGACAAGGCACAGGATCCGGACCAGGAACACCTCTTCCGTTACAATCCCTTTGCCCCGGACACGACACAGGAGTCCCATGGACGGACGGCCAGCAAAACGATGACCTCGGTCGGGCTGCTGATGAGACTCTACAGGGGATGGAAAGTGACTGATCCGCGGGCGATCGAAGGGGCCGAGTACCTGAAGAGGCATCTCCCCTCGATCGGGCGTAGCCGAAGCGGTACCCAACGAGATACCTACTACTGGTACTATGCGACCCAGTTCATGTTCCACATGGGTGGGGACTACTGGGAAGCCTGGAATGACCGGCTCTACCCCCTGCTGCTTAATACGCAGATAACGCGCGGGGACCTTGCTGGAAGCTGGGATCCGCGTTTGCCAGTGCCCGATCGCTGGGGACCCCAGGCCGGCCGCATCTATATCACCACGATGAACCTGCTCTCGCTGGAAATTCAATACCGATACCTGCCGCTCTATGACGAAAAACCCTTCCAGCCAGAAGTAGCCGCAGACGCCAACGAGTAAGAACCGGACCGGCCTGGTTTGTAGTTCTTACAATTCAGGGTGTAGTTTTTACCAACAATCGCCAGGAAACCGTTCCTGCAGGCCCTCAATTGTCGGGAAATCGATGCCGATGGCTGTTTGGCACGGTATCTGCATTAACTCATCTACCAGCCGGGCATGGCGGTACTTTCCCTTTCATTTACCGCCTCGTCCAACAAGCCTCTCAGACAAAAGAAACCGTGGACCTCAGGAATGCCGCCAGGTTAAGGTGGCTGACACAGAACCCACAACGGGACAATCCACTTTTTCACGGTCATAGCCCACTTGGATGCCTTCATCCAAGTGGGTTTTTTTGTGTAACCGTTTCCAGTTCACGGGCTGTTCGCCATCAACGTTTTCAGTTTCAGACTGGCCGGATGGTCCGGGTGGATTTCCAGTGCCTGTCGGAGTGCCAGCTGGGCATTTTCCGGTTGCCCGGAAAACCACTGTGCCTCCGCCAGTTCGTAGTACACGTCCGCATCGGTTGCACCACCGCGGATGGCATTGAGCAGCAGCTGAACGGCATCGTCATGGCGACCAAGCTGCTTGAGTGCCTGCGCTCTTAGCCGGGCCACCGCCGCGGGCTGGTATGTTTCNGAAAACTGTCCTGGCGTCNTTGAGAGGATTGCCAGGGCACGCTGGGCCCTGCGTCGCTGGAGGTAAATGCGAGCGGTCGCCAGTTGGACTTCGGGATGTTCCGGTTGCTGGCCGAGGACCTGCAGGTAGTCGGCCAGGGCCAGTTCGGAATCTCCCTGCCAGTCACGGATCTTGCCTCGCAGGGCAAAGGCCTCTGTTGACTCGTGATCTGACTTCACGGCGGCCTCGGCATTTGCCAGTGCCTGCTCGAGGTCGCCGCGTTCAAGTTCCATCTGGCCGAGTTCGATCTGGTAGTCCGCATCATCTCCTGACAACCTGGCAGCCCGTTTCATGTGTTCAATGGCATCGTCCTGTTGGCCCTGTTTCCAGAGCACGCGGGCATACTCGGCATGGCCGCGTTCATGATCCGGGACGATCCTGGTCGCCTCGGCAAACAACTTCTCCGCCTGTTCCAGCTCGCCTCGCTGTAAGAATTCCGTACCACGGTTTGCGAGTTGCTGGGCCTGGAGCCGGGAATCCTCTTCTGCGGTACGATTCCTGAACAGCGAGCAACCAGTTGCGAGCATGCCAAGCCCAAGGAAGCTGGCCAGCACAAGAGATCTCGACAGGAGGACAGTTTTCGTCATTGGAATTCCTTTTCCGCTCCACCCGTGGCAGGGTGGAGGGAGCCTAACAAATGGCTATCGGTGAGACAAGAGAGTTCGCACCTGNCGGGCTGTTCCCGGGAATGATCTCGGATAGGATGAAAACAGGAAGCAGGAGTCCTCTATTGGGAATGACGAGACGATGGCGGCAACATATGACAACCTTGGCTTGCAGTTTCTTTACCCGGAGAACTGGACGATTGTCGAGCAGAGCCAGGGNGAGATGTACTCCGCCTCGGTGACTCTGCAGAGTCCCGGTACGTCCTGCTGGACCGTGCATCGTTACCCCTCNACCTGTTCTCAGAAACAGCTGGTGGAACAACTGGTGGCGGGCATGCGCAAGGAATANCCGGAGCTGGAAGAGGAGNCGTTCGTTGTNCANCTGGCAGGAGAGGAGTCGCGAGGAGTNCGAATNTATTTTTACTACCTGGACCTGCTTGTGAGCTGGTGCCTGANNCCGATCACGATGGAGGGCCAGGTGTTTCTTTTCGAGTTCCAGGCGGAGGANCAGGAATTTGACGAGATGGAATCGGTCTTCCTGGCCCTTGCCACAAGCGTGCTNGGAAACNCACCATCCTCGGCGAGTGAAACATCATAACGGCTTGGCCTGGAAAATAAGATCGGCCAGTTGCTGGCAGGTGACCAGTCCCACCAGCNNGCCTCCTCCGTCCACGACTCCAGCCAGTTCCTCGTCCTCGTTCTGCATTCGAATGATTGCTTGCAGGAGTGGTTCATTACGGGGTATCCGGATCAACGGACGGGCTGTGTGGATGGACGGGGCCGATTCCAGCTCCAGGTCGATAAGCCTGACATATCCTTCNACGCGTCGNGTCTCGGGATCACTCACCGTGAGCCAGGGGAGTCGCTGGCGACGGGCCAGCCGGATGACTTCCTGGCGAGTCGATCCTAACGGTATCGAGGCAACTCGCCCGACCGGCGTCGCCACGCTCTCAACCGTCTTCCCGCTGGCATTGAAGAGACCTTCTGAGAGCTGTCGCTGGATCGGCTTGAGGATCCCCACCTCCTCGCCTTGCTGGAAAATATCCTGGAGCTGGGTCCGGGCCAGCGTTGCCTGGATGCGCAGCGGGGTCTCCCCGATCAAGCCCTGCACGGCACGCCCCATCAGCCAGAGCAGGCAGACCGCTGGCGCGCTGAGCAGGCTAAACAGCAGGAACAGAATTCCACCACGCCGGAGCAGGCGGCTGGGGGCNTCGTAATAGAGTCGCTTGGGGATCAACTCGCCGTAAAGAAACACTAGTGGGGCCAGGCCAATCGTGGCCAGTAACTCCGCGTACGGTAACTGACCGGCTGCCAGCGAGTGGACTCCCAGCACGATAGCCAGGCTGGCAAGATAGTTCGCCAGGTTGTTGCCGATCAGCACGGTGGCGACAAACAGCGTCGGGTTGTTGGTGAACCAGAGAAGGCAGCGCGAGATCAAGTCNCCGTCGAGCGTATCGAGTACCAGCCGCACNCGGGTGACCCGNTAAAACCCNGTTTCCGTGCCACTGAAAAANGCACTCAGTGAGATTCCAACCAGNAGCAGCACCAGGGCAGTCATCATGATGCACCTCCCTGGTGTTCGTTTTTCAGGGTCAGCTCGACACGCACGTGTCCACGGNCTGGCGTTTCCANGACCCGGAAGTGGAAGGGCCCCCAGTCGCACTGGTCCTCTCCCTCCGGCAAGCGTGCCAGCAGGTCCTGCAGGACACCGGTGACTGTCACACCGCGGCTCTCGGGAAGCTCGACCTCGAAATGCCGTGCCAGGCGGCGAATNCTGGTGATCCCCATCACGTGCCAACAGCCTGGTGTGACCTGCTCAATCGCGGTCCGGTCAAGCAGGCGGCCACTGCGGCTCGACTCGTCCCGGAAGAGCGTGTCGAGAATGTCCTCCATCGTGAGNACCCCGATGGTTTCCCCGAACTCGTTGACGACCGCTGCGACCTCCNTTTGCCGGTCCTGCATTTTCTGGAGCGTGTCAGCAACCGTGGCGACCCAGGGGACGTGGAGAACCGGGGTGCCGTGGTGTTCCAGGTGCGTACTTGGAATTCCCGTGATCCGTTTGAGCGGGATCGCACTCTGGATCTCCTCGCTGTCCGTTTCGGTTACCAGCAGGTAGCCACTGGGAGGAACCTGTCCATCCAGGTCCGAGAGGGAGACNGGGGGATGAAAGGAAAGGAACTGCCGCCGCGGTCGCATCCACTCGTCAACGCGGATCTCTGAAAGCTCGATAATATGATGTAACGTTCTCTTTTCTTGCTCGGCCAGCTGGGCATCCTCGGTCGAAAGGTNCACCGCCCGGTCCACATCGGCCACGTCCAGGGCCGGTTCGACCTTGAAACGTGGCCACAACAGNCGCCGGGTGACGAGCTGGAAAAAATGTAAGAGTGGCATCAGTGGATCGGTGAGCCGGACGAACAGGACCAGTGGAATTCCCACCAGGGAGGCGAGCCAGGCGGGACGGAGTACTGCCAGGCTCTTGGGGAGCATCTCGCTAAAGAAAATGATGGCCAGCAGGCTGGCCACCGAGAAGAGAACCATTGTCGAGGATCCCATCGCGGGGTCCTCCTGGATCAACAGGCCGACATGCGCCGTGATGGCAAAGTAGCACATGTTGACAACCAGGTTCCAGAACAGGACAGCGGTGAGCAAGCGGTCTGGCGTGGCCAGCAACGTGGCACTGGCACGCTGGCCCGGGGATCCTTCGGCCAGGCGACTTCGCTGTTGCCAGGGGAGCGAGAAAAGGGCTGCCTCACTGGCGGAAAAAAACGCCGAGAGGATCATCAGGATGGCCATGGTTAGCAGCCAGGGAAGCATGCTGATCATGGTCGCTGCCTGTTCTGCCAACAGGGAAACCTGCGATCGATTGAGGATGTCATTGCTCGCCCGCCTTGGTTCGCCCCATGGCAATGTCGAATTCACCGATGGCAGGAATCATCATGGCGGCGGTGGTGAAACNATAAACCGTGGCGATCACCAGGAAAGCAGACATGTTGTGCTGGATCAGGAAACTGGTGATGGCATAGAAAGTCGCAAAGGGGAGAAGCAGGGTGGACCAGAGGATCGCCTGGGAAGGATTGCGGATGCCAAGCGAGACATACAACCCGACACTGCCACCGAGGATAAATGCCAGGAACGGTGCCAGTTGCTGCTGGAAAGATCCGCTGAAGGAGATCATCACCATGATACAGGTGATCACTCCAAGAAAAAGGAAGAAGACAGCACCCATGCTGATCGTGATNGCCGTGCGGGANTGNGAGTAGATCATGCCNCAGTGNATTCCCAGCATGGTNACGAAGACATTCATGACCAGCAGCCCGAGGCTGAGAAAAACCAGGCTTTCCAGCTCCATCCCACCTCGCATCCAGGTGTAGAGACAGAGGAGCGGGGGAAGCACGATCATCTCACGAGTGACCCACATCACTCCCCACATCTTGCCAGTGATAAACTCGGCTGGAGAGATATCGGTGACCAGCAACAGGTCCAGTGCCTGGCCGTCCCTCTCGTTGGTGATTGAGTTCACTGCCAGGGCATTGATTACCACCATGCTTACCAGGAAAAAGGGAGCGAGTGGCATGGCAACGGCCGGAATCACGCTTCGCAGGCCGGCCGTGGGCGTGAGCTGATCAGAGACAATGATNGAGTGAACCCCGATGGTGGCCATGGTGAAGAAGAGCAGGTAAGCAGCACGTACAATAAGGACCTTCCGCCCGTAGGCCCATGTGCAGATNTCGCGCCAGAGAACCGGGTTGTTCCAGACCGCACGGCTCTCCTGCTGCTGCTGGGCACGCCGCATGCTGTCAACGTGTGTGGCCCGGGCCGCTTCCGCCAGTTNCTCGTTCACCTCCCCTGGCTGATCTTCATGCCAGATGGTTTCCAGGGCCGCGCGGTCCTCCTGGCTTCGACGGACCTCGCGTGATGGATTCCAGTACCGCAGGCGGATGATTGCCAGCAAGTTTAGCCCGCAGCCCACGACCAGGGAGAAACTGACAAAGAGCAGAGTCGACTGAAGCAGGTGAGCTCCCTCGGCATCCAGAAGCGGGTGGATGGCCGCCAGGGTGGCCTGCACCGGGCTGACTGTCAAAAGCAGGGTGGAGATCGAGATACCGCCAATCGCACCCTCTGGAAAAATAATTCCGACCGCTTCCCAGATGCCAATCCAGAGGACTGCCAGCAGGACGGTCATGGAAAGTGTCTGGAATGTTTTCTCCCGCCATAATGCCAGTGTCGAACCGAGACTGCCGGCAAGAAAGATGGTGGAAAAAGCAACCAGGAAAACNGCTGTTACCTGCATCGTTTCCACGCCCCCGAAAAGGCTGATCAAAAGGAATACAGGAATCGCTCCAAGCAACATCACTGCCGGCATCAGCAGGCTGGCCAGGAGCTTGCCGATCACCAGCTCAGTATCCGTGAGACGGGTCAGCAGCAGCAGGAGCAGGGTCCGGCGGTCCTTCTCGACGGCCACCGAGCTGGCAGCACCAAGTGCTGAAAGGAAAATGGCCAGGGCCAGCTGCAGGGGAACCAGGATGCGAAAGAGAGTTGCCCCGAAGNGGGCCANGTCGCCGATTCCAAGCACCACCTGGCTGCCTGTCAGCACCAGCCAGGAAGTACACATCAGGATCACCAGGGACCCGACGTAAACCGTGCGGAAAATGAAATGCCGAGCGCGCCGTGGGGCAATGGCAAGTTCACGAGCAAGGACCGGTCCGGCCAACAGGAGTTCTCCAGGCAGAGATGGGCATCAGGGGCTTCTATTATAGAGGCTGNGGGTGAGTGGGGGAGGGCAATGGNCGCTGTCTCCATTGAATTATCCCTNCCTNCAGAACATAATTGGTCGATAAGGAAAATAGCTGAGNGGGAAAAAACANGTTTTTGCNCACCTCACCTACCTGCCAACAGGAGCTGACTGGATGACTAACCTGTTTCGATTCTTCCTGGCAACCGTGGCATTTCTGCTTCTGGGCTGCCCGGGATTGCTGCATGCGGAAGATTCCCAGCAGCCGCTGACCAAGCGATTTGCCGAAAAAAACGTGGAGGAANTNCCCAGTTTNCAGCGGCACGTGGTTCCCATGCTGGGCCGGCTCGGATGNAATGGCCGCGCCTGCCATGGTTCCTTNCAGGGGCGAGGNGGATTTCGTCTTTCGCTTTTCGGNTATGACTTCCAGGCGGATCGGGATGCGCTGCTCGACGAGGAAAGCCCGCGGATCGACCTGGAGAATGTGAACGAGAGCCTGGTCCTGCTCAAGCCGACCGACGAGGATAACCACGAGGGTGGCAAGCGATACGATACCGGTGGCTGGGAATACCATGTGCTGAAGAACTGGATCGCTGCAGGGGCTCCCTTCGAACAGGAAAAGATGGACAGGCTGGTCACCCTGGAGGTGAATCCGAGCGAGATCCTNTTCAAGGGACATGGAGAAAAGTCCCAGTTNCAGGTCGTGGCGGTCTGGGAGGATGGCAGCCGTGAGGATGTCACTCCGCTGTGCCGTTTCAGTAGTAACGATGACCTGATTGCCGACATTGACCGCGATGGGCTTGTCGTCGCGGGCGGGGCCGGGGATACCCATGTGGTCATCGCCTATGANCGGGCGGTCGTGCCGGTTGCGGTCCTGCAGCCGGTCAGTAAGCGGGTTGGCAAGAAATACCCCAAGGTGGCGACGCCCACGCGCGTGGATGAACTGGTNGTGGNNAAACTNCGCAAGCTGGGGATNGTNCCCTCNGANCTGTNNACCGATGAACAGTTNCTNCGNCGGTTACGGNTGGACCTGACAGGGACGCTTCCGACACCGGCTGAGATTGAGGCTTTCCTGGCAGACAATTCGCCACGCAAGCGAAGCCGGAAAATCGACGAGTTACTTGAAACGCCAGCCTACGCCGCATGGTGGACTCAGAAGCTGTGCGATTTCACTGGCAACAACGATCAGCAGCTCAACAACGTGACACCGGTACGTGGCCGGGCCAGCCAGGAATGGTTTGACTGGATCTACAAGCGTGTCGAGCAGAATGTTCCCTACGATCAACTGGTGGCAGGGATCGTGACTGCCAGCAGCCGGCCGTCAGGCATGAGTTATCGTGAGTATTGCGAGATGATGTCGGAGATCTACCGGCCTGGCTCGGNGAAGAGTTTTGCAGACCTGGAGTCACTGCCCCATTACTGGGCTCGCCGGGATTTCCGCCAGCCGGCCGAGCGGGCGATCAGCTTTGCCTATGCTTTCATGGGAGTTCGCATCCAGTGTGCCCAGTGCCACAAGCATCCGTTTGACCAGTGGTCGAAGCAGGATTTCGCAGAATTTTCTCGTTTCTTTGGTGGCGTGGTTGCTTCCAACCAGGCTCCCCGGGGGGACATGGAAGAATACAAGAAGATGCTGAAATCTCTCGGCCTGGAAGGGAAAAAAGGAGGTGACTTGCGGAAGGCACTTCCAAACATGCTCAAGCAGGGTAAGACGATTCCGTTCCCCGAGGTCTATACTACCGCTCCCAGGATGCCCAGTCAGGGTTCGACGCGGCCGACCGAGAAGGTCAACTCTGCCCGCCTGCTGGGCGAGGAAGAGATCCAGTGGCANCAGGGTGAGGATATTCGCCAGCCNNTNATGGNGTGGCTTCGAGGCAAGGACAANAAGTACTTTGCCCGGGCTTTTGTCAATCGCGCCTGGGCCAGCTACTTCCATGTCGGTATCGTNGACCCGCCGGATGATATGAGCCTGGCCAATCCCCCCAGNAACCAGGCACTGCTGGACTACCTTNCCGAGCAGTTCATNGCCAGTGATTTTGACATGAAATGGCTGCACCGCGAGATTGCAAACAGCCGCACCTACCAGCTCAGCTGGCAGAGCAACGAGACCAACAAGGATGACCAGCACAACTTCTCCCGTGCGATTCCCCGCCGCCTGCCAGCCGAGGTGGCTTACGATGCGATGGTGCAGGCGACCGCCTCGGATACGCAGATGGCCGAGCTGCAGGAAAGCAACCAGGGCCGGTCGATTGCGATGGCNGTTTCCAGNCANCGTACGCTCCAGCGGAGCACCGGNGTTGGATACGCGATGATGGTTTTTGGGCGATCCACGCGGGAAAGCAGTTGTGACTGTGACCGGTCGGATGATCCCACGCTGCTGCAGACAGTTTACCTGCAGAATGACCGTGACCTGCATGCCCTGCTGGATCGCCGGGGGGATGGTTGGCTGGACCAGCTGGCCCGAGAGTACAAGATCCCCCAGGGAAACCAGGCCCGGGGNGTTGCTCCACGTCCNGCGAACTTTGATGAGCGGGTCAANCAGCTCAAGCAGCAGATCACGCGGTTGCGCGAGNCNAACCGTGGAGAACAGGCGAAGCNAGTGGCTGCTGCGCTGGCCGCGTACAAGAAACGATTTGCAGAGCCGGAANAGGAAGGCAGCCCGACGACCAGCTCCGGTTTTGAAGCGGAGCAGATTGTCAGGCAGGCATTCCTGAGAACGCTCTCGCGACATCCGAGCGAGCAGGAACTCCTGCGGTCGGTGGAATATGTCAATGCGGAGGAGAACAAGATCAACGGAGTTCGTGGACTGGTCTGGGCACTGCTCAATACCAAGGAGTTCATCGTTAACCACTAGGACATTTACCAGCGTTCGATTGAGAGAAAGAAAAAGAATGGCAATGCACAAGACGTGTGACGGTGTTCGGCGACGTGATTTCCTGCGGCTGGGAATTGCCGGTACGGCAGGGCTGACACTTTCGAGCTACCTCCGCCAGTCGGCGGCGGGCGACCTGGCGNAGACCGGTNCCAAGTCTGCCATTTTCNTTAACCTCCCNGGTGGTCCGTCCCACATGGACACCTTCGATCTGAAGCCGGATGCACCGAGCGAGTACCGGGGGACCTTTCNCCCCACCAAGACCAATGTTTCCGGCGTTGAGTTCAGTGAACACCTGCCGAAGCTCGCCCAGTGTGCCGANAAGTTTGCCATCCTGCGGGGTGTCTCNCANACGCTCGGAGCNCATCGGCTGGGACAGGAATATGTCAACACGGGGAACAAGCCCCTCGCCTCGCTGGAATACCCTGGCTACGGTCCCGTGGTGACAAAGGAGAACTGGAACACAACNGANCTGCCNATGCAGGTGGCAATCCCCAACAGTAACCAGCGAGCCGGATACCTGGGAGTCAAGTATGCACCGCTTAATACCGGTTCGACGCCCCAGAAGGGACAGCCTTTCANNGTCCGTGGTGTGGCGCTGCAGCAGGGGCTGACGCTCACGGAGGTTGAAAAAAGACAGGGGCTACTGAAGGATCTGGATCGAACATTCGAGTCCCGGAAGGTAGAGAACCAGTTACTTGATGGTCTTGACCAGTTTGGCCAGCAAGCTCACGCGATGATCACCTCCAGGCGGGCGCGCGAGGCATTTGATATCAGCAAGGAGTCTCCTGCTTTTGCTGCCAAGTTCGGGGACTCACCGTTTGGGCAGAGTTGCCTTTTGGCAACGCGACTGGTGGAAGCGGGGGTTGGTTTTGTGACGCTCTCCACAGGTGGCTGGGATACCCACAAAGATAACTTCAGCAAGCTCAAGGACAACCTGCTGCCACCACTCGACGAAGGGCTTGCTGCCCTGTTTACCGGGCTGGCCGAAAAAGGATTGCTCGAGTCGACCGTGGTTTATGTCACTGGCGAGTTTGGCAGGACCCCGAAAATTAACACGAAAACGGCCGAGGGTGGCCGTGACCACTATCCCCGCTGCATGTTCATGCTGATGGCAGGTGGAGGAGTCCAGGGTGGACGGGTGCTGGGTGAAAGTGACGACAAGGCAACCTTGCCGGCGGCAGAAGGTTTTTCGCCGGATGACGTTGCTGCCTCCTTCTACCATGGCCTCGGTATCGACCATACCAAGGAATACCATACCGATACCGGTCGTCCCGTGATGATTGTTCGTAACGGGACGGTGATCAAGGACCTGTTTGCCTAGTCGGCATACGGGACCCGGATGGATCCACAAGGAGGTTGCCCTCTTGGGTTGGCCTCTTTCTCCAGGCAGGATTCACGTGTACTTTTGAAGCATGGTGTTTTCTCCTGTCCATTAACGAGAGGTGATTCGATGCAACGTTTAACTAGTCAAATGCTCGTACTGATGCTGATGGCCATCGTGGCCGCGCCGCTGGCTGCCCAGCAGCAAAACAAGAAGAAGAAACAGCCGACCCTCGCCGAGCGAACCCTGAAGCGATTTGCCAAGGCAGAATTGACCGAGGAGCAGACCGCCAAGATCAAGGAACTGGCGACCAAGGCGGCGCCAGGGCTCGCAGCAGCAAGAAAGAAAGCTGCCCTGACCGCGGAGCAGCGTACGGCCATGACGGCGGCCCGCAAGAAGGCCACTGATGAGGGTCTCAAGAATAAGGCCCTCAGGGATGCTGTCCAGGCTGCCGGCAAGTTGACCGATGAGCAGAAGGCAGCAGTTACCGAGCAACGCGCGCTGACGCTGGCATTCAACAAGGCAACGATCGGCCTTTTGAGTGAAGAGCAACGCACCAAGGCCGGTGTCAAGCTGCCGGGAACCAAGAAGAAAAAGACGCAGAACAAGTAAGCCGTCAGGCTGTTTGAGCGATTCAAGGCGGAGTGGTCCGGGAGGACGACTCCGCCTTTTTTCGTGCGCGCTATGGACTCCGGATCGACCGATTGCCAACTGCTCGTCAGTCAAACGGGATCCGCCGTGCCAGCTGCCTGTCAGCGCTCAGGCTTTCTGAAGAGTCAGGCTCTTTGGAGAGCCAGCCTCGTGAAGGAGAATGAGGTCCGTTTACTAATGGAAGTTTTTTACTGGTCAAGAAGAAGGAGACTACAAGGATGTGGAAATCGTTGAGAACCCGTTACAAGCTGTCTGGTCTGTTCGTGGCGCTGCTGGTGCTGTCGAGCCTGGCGATTGCCCAGGAGGAGACAGAACCTGCTGTGCCGGCAGAAAAGCCACAGGTGAAAACAGCTCGTGGCCGCTTGCCCGCTTACTTTTCCCAGGTGGTGAGTCCCGTGCAGCGTGAGGAGATCTACTCGATCCAGGCACGCTTTACCGAACCGATCGAGAGGCTCAGGAAAGAACTCAAGGAGCTGATGGATCGACGGGATCAAGAGGTCACCGGTGTTCTTTCAGAAGAGCAGCAGCAGAAAGTCCATGCTCTGCTGGAGGCAGCACGCAAGCGGCGCGAGGCACGTGCCGCCGAGTCCAGGGAAACAGTCAAGCCAGGTGATGGACCAACTGGTAAGCCTGGTTCCCGCTAGTGGAGGATGACACCTGTCGACTCCCAGGGCCCGTGTGGGGGAATCCCCACACGGGCTTTTTTCGTTACAGTTGGGGTATCACGAGACCGTCCCCCAATTGAACACCTCATGTATAGCCTTGCTTTTGCCCTGGTTGCCACGATCCTGCTGGTGCGTGCTCTTCCCCGGCTGCACGGTACCACGCTTCAGCTGCCATGGGCCTGGACGCTGCTGGCTTTCTGGTCACTTGCTGTTGCCGACATGGTCTCGGAAAACCTGGCATCCAGCTTCCTCCTGTCTGCCTCGACGCTCTGTCCTGGAATGGCCTTGATGGGAGCCCGGCGTCCTCATCACCGTAGCTGGCAGCTGATCGTCGCGAGTCTCTGGCTCGTGATCGTTCTGCCGGCACTCCACTCGCTGGCGCTACCAGCGGAGATGCAGTTCACGATCCATATCGTCCGGCAGGTTTTCCTGGTCATCCTGGTGGCGATCATCGTGTTGAGTTTTCTTCCCACTCGATTTAGTCTTGCAGCGCTCGGGCTGCTTGGTGGGTTTGTTGTCCTCTTTGGTCCACTGCTTCCCTGGTCGGGAGTACCCCAGGCGGCGTTCACGCTTCCACTGTCCAGTGGTCTTTTCCTGGCCTCGCTGGTTCTGGCCTCTCTTCTTCCCCGTCCGGACCACAGCAGACGCGAGCCGGCGGACCGCTTGTGGCTGGATTTTCGGGATGCTTTTGGCACGCTCTGGTCCTTGCGTTTGGCAGAGCAGGTAAACCGGGCTTCGAGTCTGAAAGGATGGGGATATCGTCTTGGCTGGTACGGTTTTCAGAGCGACCAGCAGGAGGATCCCGGGCCACAGCCAACAGAAGCTCTGCACCAGTACATCTGCAATATCGTGCGGCGATTTACCTCTCAGCAGTGGATCGATCAGCGACTTGGAAAGGGCGATCCGTCGGCATAATCCCTACCATATGAAGCCGGTTCAGCTTCCCCCGTTTGCCAGAGAGGGGAGTGTCGAGTAGCCTAGAAGAAGTCATTTCGAGTGCCCTTTTTGGGTGTTCACGTTCATCTATCCATAGCCCATCAAGTGAGATCGTCCTGACGGTTCTGTTCTTTGGTGATGGTGCTGCTGCCCGCGATTGCTGCCCTATGTCTATTCGTTTCCCCATTCTCCTTTCCTGTCTCATGCTGCTGATCTGCCTCGCCAGTTGCAGCCGCGAGGGGCCGGAATTACCGCAGCAGCCGCCAGCGGATACCGGGGATGGAACCGCCACGGTCAGGGAGGAAATGCAACGCGTTGCCGATGACCCGGAGGCGATCAAGCAGCTGGATGAATGGAGAGTTCTCTACAAGCAGGACGAGCAGGGCAGTATCAACGAGGTTGATTTTCGCACCAGTTTTGCAGCGGTCGATTTTGCCGTCCTCAAGGGACTTCCTCATGTCGTGACGGTACTGGCAACGGGAACCGAGGTAACGGATGACGATCTCGCTCAGCTTGCTCCACTCAAGCACCTCCGCACGCTCGACCTTTTTGAAACACCCATCTCGGACGTGGGGATCCGTCACCTGGAAAACCACCCCACGCTGGAGAACCTCTACCTGTTCGAGGCGGATGTGCATGATGAGGTGATGCCGGTGATTGCCTCGTTGCCTCGTCTCAAGCGTCTGAAGATCATCCGGACCCACATCACCGACGCGGGTTTGAAACACCTGCGAGGCAAGACCGGGCTCCAGATGCTGGACCTGAAAGAACTGACCGGTGTTTCCGATGAGGGCCTGGCTCACCTGGCGGGACTCACGAAGCTGAGGTACCTCGTCATCTGGGGCCGCTCCATTACCAACGAGGGGATGCAACACCTTGCCGGCATGACGGAACTCAGGCTGCTGGGACTGGATGATACGCTGGTCGGCGACGCCGGTCTGAAACGCCTGGCCGGACTCACACGGCTAAGTGATCTTCGCATGTACCAGACGTCCCTGACCGATGACGGGTTGTCGGCACTCGCCCTGATGACGGACCTTGCCAAGCTCAAGTTGCGTGGGACGGTGGTACGGGGGCCGGGCCTGGCGCAGCTGGCGGGACTGAAGAAGCTGACGCACCTGGATCTCAGTGAAACGCTGGTTGATGATGTGGGACTTTCCCACCTGGCCGCAGTCAACAGCCTGGTTGACCTGAATCTCTGGGCGACCCAGATCAGCGATGCCGGTCTTGAGCAACTTTCTGGTCTGGAAAACCTGGCACGCCTGAACCTCTACGAGAACAACAGAGTGACCAATGATGGCCTTGTGCACGTAGGAAAGATCAATTCGCTTCAGTGGTTGCATCTCGGAGCAACCGGTATAAACGATGAGGGGTTGGGGCAGCTTGCCAGCTTGAAAAAACTGCACACGCTCAATATCTCGTTTTGTCCGGGCGTGACGGGCAGTGGGACTGCCATGCTGCAGGAGAAGATTCCCGAGCTTCTGGTTGAACAGTAAATTCCTGGCATTCGATAGATCATGAACTGGTCGAGATTTCAACACCGTTCCTCTTCGATCCTGGGTCGGTCCACGGGCCGGCAGCTTTTTCGGCGTTCGCTGATGATGCTCCTGCTGCTTGTGGTCCTTGGTGGACACGGCACGGCCCAGCTTTCGGGCCAGCAACCGGGTGCTATTGATCCTGCTGTTCCACAGGGCGAGCCACAGGATCCGAATGACATTCCCACCATCGTGCGGTTGGAGGTGGACCAGAAGGAGCTGAGCCTGTCGGAATCACGGCGGGTGGCGCAATTGCAAGTGATTGGTTTTTCCGAGGAGGAGGAGCCCTACGACCTGACCGACCAGGTCAAATACGATGCGACCCCTAAAGGCATCGCGAGTTTTTCCATGGGGGGTTTTGTCGCGGCCCAGTCCAACGGTGAGACAGAGTTACATATCCGTTTTGCGGATGACAAAACAATGAATCAACCGCTGGAGCTGGTTGTCCCGATCGAGGTTTCCGGCATTCCCGAGGGCCGTCTCCGTGTCAACCAGATCGGTACCGTGGGAGGACTCAACGGTTTTACAGCCGATCGCTGGAGCCTGCTGGTGGTCGACATCTCCAACTCGACCGGGGAACCCGTGAAGCTCATGGTGACATCGACGTACGAGTTTGACAGCTCGATCCAGTTTGGCCGCCGCTTCACCGTGCCCTCTTACTCTCATCGCACCATCAGCTACCCGATTCGAGTTCCTGCCTACGAGGATTTGCTGAAACTGCTGGGTAAGGAAGAGAAGGCGGATGGTGTAAAGGAAGCGTTAACTCTGGATCTCCGTTCAGCACTCTACAGGGGCTGGGATGAAGACAAGCAGTTAATTCCAGCCAGCGGTGGAAAGCGGTTTCACTTTACCGGGATTCGCTGCGATCCGGAAAAGCCGCTGACAGGTGTTCTTAGTGAACCGGACCTGGGGGCCAGGGAGCGGGAGCGGGAGCGACTCAACAAGGGTTCGCTTGAAGAGGATCCACCGGATCCGGTTATTCACCTGATGCAGGCAATCCGTCGGGACCAGGGCATGGGGAACATCACCTACCCACTCTCATCCCGGCCACCCCCGTCCTCTGCAATCGCCATGATTGCCGTGGACCAGCTCGTCATCTCGGGTAACCGCCTGCTTGATGATACGGCTGGCCTGCTGGCAGTTCGTGACTGGCTTTACGCGGGGGGGCGGCTCTGGATCATGCTGGACAAGACGGGCATGGAACTTCCCGAGCGTTTGCTGGGCGACCAGTTCGGCATGCACCTTGTCGATGAGGTTCCACTTTATGAGCTGGTAATTACCGAAACAGGTGATGACCGTGAGCCACTGGTTCGGCTTTTTGACGAGCCGGGAATGAAGCCCGCCATGCTCTCCCGCGTGGCGCTGGAGAACCAGGAAGTAACCCACCGGGTAGGGAAATGGCCAGTCGCCTGCTGGCAACGGGTTGGGCAGGGGGAGGTCCTTTTTACTACCCTTTCGATGGATGCCTGGGTTCAGCCGATGTCGGTTGGCGATGGAGTCAATATCACGAGGCCGCTGAAGTCCCTTGGGAAGAGATTTCTCCAGGATCGCCAGGCCCAGGTAGTTGACCAGCAGCAGTTACGGCCCTTTGTTGCCGAGAAGATTGGCTACAGCATTATCAGTCGCTCGCATGTGACATGGGTCCTGGTTGCTCTCTGCATGGTCCTTTCCGGCGTTGGGGTTTTTTACCAGCGACAGGGAAAGCTGGAAAAGCTGGCGATCGCCGGACCGTTACTTGCACTCATCGCTGCGATTTACCTGGGAGTGCAGGGGGCCAGTTCACGTTACCTTGTTCCCAGTATGGCGGCGGAAGTGCAGTGGATCGAAGCGGATCCAGGGACCAACCAGGTCCACGTGAGTGGAATTGCAGCGGTCTATAACCAGGCACCTTCGGAAACAAAGATGGGGGCGAAATATGGTGGAGTCTTCTGGCCTGACTTCGAGGGGCTCGAGGGAGTTTCTGCTCGCATCATCTGGACCGACCTGGGGCAGTGGCACTGGGAACAGCTTCGCCTGCCAGACGGGGTCCGCCAGATGCCATTTTCTGCTGCTGTCACGCTCGATTCGGCGCTCAGCGTTCACTGCCGGTTTGGTCCACAGGGGCTCGTTGGGGATTTTTCACTTGGACCATTTAATGACCTTTCCGATGCATTGCTGGTCAGCCCGGGAGGGAAACGGCTGGCAGTCACCATTGAGGAAGGCAGAATCGTCAATACAACACCACTCCCCCGGGGCCGCTATTTCCAGAACAACGTACTTTCCGATGAACAGCAACGGCGTGCGATGATCTACCAGGAGATTCTCGAACCGGAAACTCCTCACGAGAGATCGTTTCCTCGTCAGCAGGTGTTGCTTGGTTGGTCCAACCGAGTGGATGTCGGTTTCCGGTTTCCCGACCAGCAGGAACATGTCGGTGCCGCACTGGTGGCGATCCCCGTGGCTCTCCAACGGACGCCCCTCGGTGAGGCCTTCCAGGTTCCCTCCGCAGCCCTTTCCTTTCGTGCCATGCCGGATCCGTTGAACGGTGGCATTTCGACCGCTTATGACAATGTCAATGGTGTCTGGATCTCGAACTTTACCCAGGCCAGGATGACATGGCTCCGTTTCCAGTTGCCCTCGGAGGTGCTCCCTGCGGAGATTGAGCAAGCGGTTGTAATAGTCGATATCAATGCCGTCGGGCGAAACCTGGACATTGCCGGTTGGGCGGGAGATGAGATCCGCTCCCTGGGGGTCGTCGAGGCGCCACAGGGGCCGGTCACTTTCAAGCTGGACCAGCGAGACTTTCTTCAACCCGATTCCGATGGTGGTTTCTGGCTGGGTGTCAGGGTTTCTGGTGAGCTTCAACCCAGCCCCGGTAGACCAGCCCTGGACTGGACGATCCGCGATGTGAGCCTCTCGATCAACGGACGGCGTGTGGGAGCAGAGGATGAGTCAAGCAGCCCTACAGGAGTGGATAGATGAGTGATCTGGAACCGGTCGTGGTGATTGAAAACCTGACCAAGCGTTACGGCGACCTGGTAGCGGTGGATGATGTTTCCCTGTCGCTCAACCGTGGCCACATTCTCGGCTTTATTGGACCCAATGGCGCGGGCAAGACAACGACCATCAAGATCCTGGTGGGCCTGGCACGGCCGACCAGCGGAACGGCTCGTATCTCGGGGGTCGATTGCGTTGCTGATGCTCGCCGTATCAAGCGGCTGGTCGGTTACATGCCGGATACTTTTGGCCGATATAGCAACATGCGTGTGCGGGAGTACCTGGATTTCTTTGGCGCGGCCTTCGGAATCGCGCCGAGTAAGCGGCGGAAGCGAATCGATGCCGTGCTGGATATTACCAATGCAACTTACATGCAGGATCGTTACGTCGATGTGCTCAGTCACGGGATGGCCCAGCGAGTGGGGATTGCCAGGACATTGCTGCATGACCCGGAGGTCCTTGTCTTTGATGAACCGGCCAACGGGCTTGACCCCGAGGCACGAATCGAGATGCGTGGCCTGCTGCTGCGGCTTGCTGAACTGGGCAAGACCCTGATCGTGACCAGCCATATCCTCCCGGAACTTTCGCGGATCTGTGACCTGGTGGCAATCATCAGCAATGGCAAGCTGAGGGCTTATGGGACGCTGCCGGAAATTGCTGAACAGATTGGCCAGAGCCGGATGATCGAGATCCAGCTCGCTTCTCCTGACCAGCTTGCGACGGCCAGTGAACGGGTCATGCCGTTCTTGCCAGAGGGGAGCTCGGTGGATATTTCCGAAACGGAATCGCTGCTGCGGTTCAGGGCGAATCTCAGTGAGGACAAGATGAACCAGATCATCAGGGAACTGGTCCAGGCGTCGNTCCCGGTCTCCCAGTTTCGNGAATTNCAGACCGATCTGGAGGATGCTTTTGTATCCGTCTCCCAGGAAGATAAAGCCGGCAACTGAGCCGGGAAAAGTGAAGGTCCATGTTTAGTAACCCGATTATCCAGCGAGAGCTTATTGGCATGCTGCGCAGCCGCAGGGCGCTGGTGATCCAGGTGCTGCTGGTTGCCATTTTCGGTCTGCTGGTGGTGCTCCGATGGCCCTCGGATCCGCGAGTGGACTTGAATGGTGCCCGTTCCATGCAGGTTTTCCGCCTTTTTGGCTATGGCCTGCTCTCGGCAATCGTGCTCCTGGTACCGGCTTTTCCGGCTGCCTCGATTGTCCGTGAAAAACAACAGGGGACGCTCGCCCTGTTGCTCAATACACCGATGAGCGCCGGGCAGATCTACCTGGGGAAACTCCTCGGTGTGATGGCCTTCGTATTCATTGTGCTGGCGTTGAGTTTGCCGGCAGCGGTGGCCTGCTATGCGATGGGGGGAATCTCTCTGCAACAGGGGTTGCTGCCGCTTTACTTGTTGCTGGTACTGGTTGCGCTGCAGTATTCGTCACTCGCNTTGTTAATAAGCAGTCATGCGACATCGACCGATTCGGCCATGAAGTTAACTTACGGGGCAATCCTTGTACTTGCCGTGGTGACGCTTGGTCCCTACCTGTTCCTGCAGGGGGTCCCGGGAGAGGAGGCAGCGGCCTGGCTGCGTAGTCTCTCCCCGTTGCCAGCGGTCATGGAGATCTTGGGACAGCGTGACCTGGGAGGGCAGGGGCTGGAGGTAATTGGCGGCGCGCATTGGAAATACAGCATGCTGGCTGTTCTCTCCACGATCGTGATGAGTTGCCTGACTCTTCGTCGCCTCAACGTGCGGATCTTTGACGAGACACGGGCACANGGAGTGATGACGCACGAACTGGTGGGGGCACAGCGATTCCTGCGGAATCTTGTTTACATGGCAGGTCTGACGGATCCCCAGCGGCGCCGGGGTGAGATCTCACGGTTTTTTAACCCGGTCATGGTCAAGGAGTTTCGTTGCCGGCGTTTTGGCCGGCTTCACTGGATCCTGCGACTCGTGGCTGGCTGCGCGATTCTCTCTTTCCTGCTTACCTTCCTTGGTCTGTTTGGTACCCATGGCTGGGGTGTAGAGCGAATCGGTGGAATTCTCGTTATCCTCCAGGTCTCGCTCGTGGTCCTGCTGACGCCCAGCATCACGGCAGGCCTGATTAGTGGTGAACGTGAAAGTGGAAGCTGGCAGTTGCTGCAGATGACACCGATGTCGGGCTGGAAGATCATCCGGGGCAAGCTGCTGAGCGTGGTCTACACGCTGCTGCTTTTGGTGATGGCCACCCTGCCGGCTTACGTNGTGATGATTGCCCTGAGGGCAGAAATGCAGAAACAGGTCATCGAAGTTCTTTTNTGCCTGCTGGTAACCGTTGTCTTTTGTCTCTCGGTGAGTGCCCTCATCAGCAGCCTTGTCCGGACGACCGCGGTCGCCACGACTGCNTCTTTTTGTGTGCTGGTTGGCCTGTTTGCCGGGACGCTCTTGTTCTGGCTGGGTGAAGGTGCTCCCTTTGGCCATGACCTGGTTGAGGCAGTTTTAAAGGTGAATCCACTGGCCGCTGCACTGGCAGCCATGCAGATGCCCGGTTTCACAAGTTACGATCTTGTTCCCCAGAACTGGTATATCATTGGTTCGGCGTCACTGCTGGCGTTTGCAGCCCTGGCAGTGCAGACCATCAAGTTAACACGCCCCCAGTAAAGAACTTCCCTGATCGGGTAAACGCCAGATGAAATTGAACGACATGCCAAGCACGAAAAAAATGACGACCGTCTGGCTCTCGCTCTGCCTGGCCTTGCTGGTGGTGATCCCGGCCTCCGCCCTGGAGCCTCGCACGGACGTGATCCACGACCTGAAGCAATGGCCGATGTACAACTCGCCAGTCATTGGGCGGTCGACGAACAGGATAGTCCATTCACCGGAACTTATTCCGCTCTGGCTGGTCGCGTTGAAATCGGACGAACTGGACCTGCAGCGCCAGGTAGCGGACACGATCGTGATTGCCAGGCAACGGGGAGTCGAGGGCCTGGAAAAGATGATCCCTGCACTTCTCAAGATTCTCCACCAGCCAGAGCCCCATCCGACCGTGCTGGCATCGACCTGCCGGGCTCTTGTCGCACTGGATCACCGGGCCGTTGCCCCCCGCTTTCTGGAACTCGCCAGGCAGGGCAACCTGCATCTTTCAAGTATTGTAGAACCTGGACTGGCGGTCTGGAAAGAGCCGGGTGCAATACAGGTCTGGAGAGAACGCCTGGTAGATCCCGGCNTCGCTCTGCCACTTTCCCGCCTGGCAATTCGCTGTCTTNCGGAAGTGGAGGACACGGAGTCAATCGAAGCACTCGATTCAATTGCCGTGGATTCAACCCGGGCCGTTTCTCTTCGTATCGAGGCGGCGCGGGCAGTAGCGCAGCTTGCCAGTGCGCCGCGAATTGCCAGCGCCAGTGAGCTCAAGGCAGCTGCCTCCAATAGTAGCGATGGCTGGATCAACCGCCTGGTGGCCGCC
>PANG01000033.1 GCA_002708345.1 Planctomycetaceae bacterium
ATGTGGTTTTCCGGCAAACCCTCGAGGCCGGCTGCTTGCCCTGAAGGCCGGGGCCGGCTGCCCAGGTGCTGGTTGAGAAAGGCAGCCTTGCGTGCAATGGCAATGTCCTCGGCAGAAACAGCTGGAAGGGAACGCGCGGCGGCAGAAAGTACCTGCTGGTCAAGTTCGCGGTTGTCAATAATTGTCGCCGCAACATGGGCCCCGGCATGTCCCATTTCCCGGCCAATGCCCCGGTTTGCAAACAACGGGCCAAAACCAGGGATTCCGCGGCTCACTCGAGATTCACGGGCTGTACTTATTCCACCCAGGTGTGCCATTCCGCGGTCCGGCACCAGCACGCTTCCGCCTATAGAAAAGGTGCGATAGGTGGGAAGCATCACCACCTGGGCCGCGGCCTGCTGCGACGGAGAATCCACTCCGCCAAACAGGGAAATCGTGATCGCAGTCAGAACGGCGCGCCTGAACATGAACTCTTCTCCCTCTCCTGGTCTGCTGCCCCTAGCCTTTCTTCTCTTCCATTTTGGGGACCATCTTACTGATCCGCAAGTGTCGATCATAATGAACCGTGGCGATCTGGACTCCATCGGGATGCAGGTCCATTTCCCGGGCGGTGTCCGGCAGTGTGAACTTGTGGAATTCCTTTTCCTCCTCCGGCTTCCAAAAAATCAGGAAACCACCACCACTGCCACCCGAAGCGCCAATCAGGAAACCATCGGGATGGTAGACCGTTCGCCAGGCGATTCCCTTGGTTCCTTCACCAACAAGAGACTTCTTGATTTCCTGCGTTTCCCAGTCAAATAACAGGACCAGCGGTTCGTTGACTGCCCCGAGCGGATTGGTTGCCTTGTGAAGTCCCCCGCACGCCATGGTCTTCAGGTCGGGGCTGAAGGAGATACTGCGGACACCACCATAGTCAACCCGCTGGCCTCCGTTGTAAGTGTGAAGTGCCTTGCCATCGAAATTGCGTACCATCTTGCCCGTGGCAACGTCCCATTGCTTGATCTGGCCGGCCAGGTCACCGGTCATCAGGAACTCGCCATCCGGATGAAACTGGATACTGTAGATGTCCTTTTCATGGCCAGTCATCTCTCGCACTGGACTTCCGTCGGAAAGATTCCAGATTCGCACGACCTTGTCGTTGCCACCGCTGACCAGCAATTTACCATCCGGGCTGGCCGCAACTGCCCGGATCCAGCCCTTGTGGGCCTGTACCGAGTTAAGAGGTTTTGGTTCCGCTTCAGATGTCTTCCACCAGATCAGCGTATCATCGTACCCGCTGGTAATCATCGTCTCGCCATCCGTGGAAAAGGCGATACCACGGGCCCAGGAATCGTGGCCAGACATGCCCACCCGAGTCCCACTGGCCACATCCCAGCGCTGGATCGTGCGATCCTCAGAGGTGGCAAAAATATAGCGGGCCTGGGGATCAAAGCGGCAATTGATCAGCGGTCGATCGTACTTCCACTGGATGGCAACATGCGTTGCCTTGGGATCAATATTGCCATCAGGCTTCTCTTCGGCCTGCTGATCCGCTTGTGCCGTGTCTTCAGACTGGCTCATGCAAGCAATTCCTTGATCGGCTCGTATGCCGGGTCAGCGATCGGAACTGGCCGTCCACCAACATCAAACGTATCTGATGAATCGACCCCTACCGCCTGCAGGTAAGTGTGGAAGAGGTGAGCATGGTCCACCTCCCTCTCGCTCACCGCGGTACCGCCATCGTTGGTCTTGCCGATCACTGCCCCGCGCTGGATCCCGGCCCCTCCCAGGCAGACGCTCCAGGCTGTACCCCAGTGATCACGGCCATAGTACTTGTTGATGTTCGGTGTTCGTCCGAATTCGGAGAGCACGACCACCAGCGTGTTGTCCCACATGCCCCGGTCCACCAGGTCCGCGATCAAGGTGGAAAAGGGACCATCCACCTCGCCCAGCTGCTCGTGGTGAAAGTTGAAGTTCTCGTTGTGGGTGTCATAGTTGGAGTGGGTCACCTGCACGAACGTCACTCCATGTTCAAGCAGACGGCGAGCCATCAGGCAGTGCTGCCCAAACTGATGACTCCCGTACTGGTCCCGGACCTTCTCTGGTTCCTTGGAAATATCAAACACGTCTCGCTGCTGCATCAGCTGAAGTGCTCGCTCATAATTCTGCGTGTAAATATCTGTCACCGCTGTCTTTCGGCGGAGAGAAAAACTCTCGTTGACCTTTCGACGGAAGTCATTTCGGCTCTTGTCCGCACCCTCCGAGAGCCCCTCGGGACGGGCAGAGTTCGGCGGAGGAGAACCACTTCCAACTGTCACGCTGGCAAACATCGGTCCCAGGTAAGCGGCATCGTTGTTCCGTGCACCACTCCCATTGGCGACATGGATATGCCCAGGAAGTGAAAACCTATCGGCTCCCAGTGCCTTGGCAGCCACGGCACCGATCTTGGGGAAGTCGGCTGCCGGCGTCTGCCGACGGCCGGTCATCATCATATAACTTCCCTTGCCATGGTCGTTGTTCTTGGTGTTGATACTACGAACCAGGGCCAGGTGATGCATCTGCTCGGCTGTCCTGGGCAGCAGCTCACTGATCTGCACACCAGGTACCGAGGTCGATATTGCACGGAAGGGGCCTCCGGTGGCAGTCCCTGGCTTGGGATCCCAGCTTTCCAGCTGGCTTAAACCACCTGCCATGTTGATAACCAGGATCCGTTTCTGGTCCCTCTCGAGTTGCTCTGCAATCGACTCGCGAGCAAAGATCCCCAGTCCACCGACAACCGATCCTGTGGCTGCCGCAATTCCTCCCATGAAACGGCGACGGGCAACTAGGTGTTCCGGTGAATTACATGCGTAGGAACATTTCATGGCAATCTTTCCTGATTCCTCGATTCAATGATTGAAACGGAATTCTGCAGAAGCAAGCAGGCCCCAGATCATCTCCTGGATTGCCTGTGCTTTCTCCTCTACCCGACTCGACAAGTAATTTCCCACGTCTGCTGTCTCCGTCGTCGACGGACTCCGCGTGAGAACACTCAAGTATAACTCTTCTGCCAGCAGGCTGAAATCTTGTTCCTTGTTCAAGCGTGCTGCCAGATTATTTCCCGATGGATTCAGCCAGCCTCGAATCGCCCCCCCGTTGGCAACAAACAGGGCCTGGTCCACGGTGGAAAAAAAGTCGTCCTGGGGCTGGCCAGCCGCTGCCCCAAAGAGGTTAACAAACTGTCCAACGTTCCCCTTGAGTTTCTCGTGGACCTGTTCCTCGACCTGTCGTCGACGCTCTTCTACTTTAACAATATCGGCTTTATCCTCATCGCTCATCGGACTGTTTTTGTCCAGCTCTGCAATCACGCTCCCGCGCGTCTGCTCAACCAGTCCTACCGACTGCATCAGTGACCAGGCAAACTCTTCTGGCTGCAGGGGCTTAAGACTGGAAACCGCAAATCGCTCACTCCAGCTGGCAGTTGTTTTCTCCAGTTCCGAGAGCTCCTCTTGCTCTGTTGCCTGCAGTTGCCCTTTGAGCTCTGGAACCTTCTCCTGCAGTTGGGGAATGTCCTGCTGGAGTCCAGCAAGCTCGCCNCGGCTATTCTCCAGCTGAACCTGTGCCTCTCCAAGCTGGCCCTCGGCAGTTGTCAGTCGTTGGCTGGCACGCTGCATTGTCTGTTGCAGTTCCGCCAACCGTGCTACCTCTACCTGGTGTGATTGCCTGAGTTGCTGTGTTGCTTCAGCCAGCGACTTGTCTTGCGGCAGGTTGGCCAGGACAAGCTCTGCCTTTTCCACCACGGTAGCCAGTGCCGTTGTCCGACGCTGTTGTTCCTCGACCATCGGCCGCAAGCGGGTCGCATCCTCGTTCGCCATGCTTCGCTCGGTCTCCATCTCGCTCAATGCCTGCTCCAGCTGCGGCATCTCNGCGACAAGTTGCCCGGCAGTCGTGCGTGAAACGGNGAGTTTCTGAGTTNNCTCCGCCAGCTGGCTGGCCAGNTGCTGGCGCTGACTGGCAACCTCNCCATGCTGAATCACCTGTTCGGCNTCTTTTTCCTGGGCAGTAAGCCGAGCCTGCAGTTGCAGAAATCGCTCCATCGCATTGCGACTCTCCTGGAATCGCTTGTCGACGACCGCGACCTTCGAGTCATGTTCTGTCAGCTCGGCATTTCCTGCATCCACAACCTGCTGCTTTTCTTCCCTCGCGGACGCTGTCTCGCTCGACTTTGCCTGCTTGGCTACCTGGTCCTTGGCAAGCGGATCCAGCTCTGCCGTGAACTGGTCATGTCGCTTCTGGTAAATGGCCACCAGTGACTTGAGCTCCTCGTCAGCTGGTAACAGGGCCAGTGCCTTACCGGTACTGGCCAGGACGGCTGCAACCGGCGAGAGCTGGTCCTGCTTTGCCTTGACCTTGGATTCTGCTTCTGCCAGTTGCGAGCTCGCTTCCTCATCGATCTTGATGGCCTCGCCCAGCAGCTTATTCAACTCCGCCTGGCTCGTGCGAACCGGCGTACGCGCTTCACACAACGCTGCGAGTTCTTCCGATGCGGCACCAAAAACCTTTCGCGCCGCTCCAAGCTGATCGACAAGCTGCTGTTGTTCGGCATCCAGCGATGCCAGCCTCTCTCGTGCCGCATTCACGGCAGCCACCAGGTCACCGGGTGTGGAGTAAGACCGNTGGTAAGCACTTGTGAGTGCAATCTCACCGAGGAACTTCTTGATATCAAATTCCATCGCCGCGAATTCATCACCGAGCAGGTCAAGCAGTTCAGGATTCAGCGGTGGATTGTCAGCATGCTGCAGGTCAACGGGGTTAAAGATCCCCCGACCCAGCATGTGGGCCCAGAGCCGGTTAGCAATATTGTTCTTGAAGGCCCGGTTGGTTCCGGAGGCAGCACTNTCGGCCAGTTGCTGCCGTCGACTGTAGCGGGGAACCGGTCGCACTTCCTTGGCCGGTTTGACGATATACTCCTGGCCAACCTGAACCAGCGGCTCGGTAAGCGACGCCTGCCCGGGAAGGCGGGGACCACTGTCACCCTCCTCCTCAGTGAAGACACTCTTGAAACTCACATCCCCTTCCGCCTTTTCTGCATAAAAGACCTTCTTGTCCTTGGCAGTAAAGAGAAAGCTGCGGTTGAGAAAGGCATAGATGCCATAGTAATCAGACTGGTAGTAACTCCCGATGAGCGGATGGTCATGGCACTGGGCACACTGCAGGTCCATCCCCAGGAACATGCGGCCCACGTCACGGGTGAGCCGGTTGACCTCACCGTCCCGGGCCAGGTAAAAACGCGTCGCTGCACGGATCTTCTCGTCAGTCCCGTCGGCAGCCAGAATCTCTCGAACCAGCTGATCGTATTTCTTGTCTGCGACAAAGGAATCGTAGAGGTACTTTTGCCATTCAGCCGACGTCACATGCTTGTCACCCGTGCGCTCGATCCACATGACGTCGAAAACCGTCGCCAGGTGACGATTCATGCGGGGATCTGCCACCAGCGACANCACCAGCTTCTCACGCTTGTCTGGAGATTCATCCGCAATGAAATCTCGTACCTGCTGGGATCCTGGCGTGGTCCCAACCAGGTCCAGGTACACCCGCCGCATGAACTCGCTGTCGCTGGCGAGGGGGCCGGCACCAAAAAACTGGTCCGCCTCAATNAGACCGTCGATCTTTTCGTGCAAAGACTGCTGGGCCATCAGCGTGGCNGGAANGACAGCGGTCACCCATAACAGGCAAGCAACAAGAATAGTATTTAAGGATGGGCGATGCATGGCTGCTCAACTGTTAAGCGAGACATTCGTCCAGGCAGGTCCGACTCAACCCTATGAGTCGGTTTTCAGCAGATAATCGCTATTTCATCCACTGTCTAGAGAATATTACTTGGCTAATCACAAGCGGTCAACGACAATCGATTACCCTTACCTTGCCACGGTATGGATATACATGTTCTTCCGGCCGGAATCGCACAATCCAACCTGATTATAGGGCTTAATTTCCTTACTCACGNCATCGTCGAATAAANAGCAATCCTGGTCTGAAAGGTTATTTTTCTNCCCCAGTTGNTCGACATGTTCGAGCAACCTGTCGACCACCCTGGAAAAGGCCTGGTCCTCGGCACAAAGAAAAGCGGGACTCGGCTGCCTGGCTTCCAGGCGGGCAATTTCGAAGCTGGTGGCAGCGGCAAAATAGACCATGCTGAAGGATCGGAACAAGTCGACTTTCCCCAGCCCCAGGTAACAGCCGTGAACCAGGCGATCGACCAGGTTCAGTTCCCGCTCAAGCCGTCTCGAGTACCGTTCAAGTTCCCCGGCCAGTGATTCCCGATCCCAGTGTTCCTCAAGGATGACTGCCAGCCTTTCGATGGCACAGAGGGAATGAGCAATTCCGGTACTGTGAAGTGGATCAACGAAACCGGCGGTATGAGGCAACAGTGCCCAGCCAGGTCCACTGGCCGGCGTGACCAGGCGTTGCAGCCGACCACCCTGGAAAAACCGGCCCGGTTGATCGGCCAGGCGGGATGAGGCAAACAGAGAAGCGAGCGAGGGGTAGCTGTCGAGCCACTGCTGCCAGCTCTTTTCTCCGGGATGTCTCCTTGGATCATAAGCAATCCCCGCGCTGGTCAAGCCATCCTGGAAACCGAGAATCCACATCCAGGCTCCATCGAGCAGGTGATGCTGGGCAGCATGGTCACAGTGAAAGGGGTGGTCCTCGGTTCCCGCACCCTGGCTGGCAAGAAATTCATGCCAGCTGGCGACATCCTTAAAATGACTGTAGATGGCATGGGAGTGTGTCTGCAGCTGGTGCGTGATGTTCTCGAGCTGCAGGGACCCCGGTAACCACTGACCGGCACCACTCGCATCAACCAGGAACCGGGCCCTCACCTGTCGCAGCTCCTCCCCGGACTTGATCTGCAGCCGCCAGTTTCCAGGAGAGGAATCATGCGGAAGCAATTCCACCTGTGCTCGCTGCCACAGTTCCCCGCCAGCGAGCTGGAGTTGCCTGGCGAGGAAGCGATCCACGTCGGCACGCAGCCAGTGGGTATCCCCCAGTTCGTCCATGCTACTGGCAGCTACCATCAGCTCGTTCTGGTGGTCCACCGTGATCTCGAAGTTCTGTCCGGCCTGGTGCTGGAAATAGCTGAAGCCCCTTTTCAGGCCACAGCCGATCTCGGGGTAATGGGACTGCCAGCTTCCGTAGTGAACCAGTGGCTCGATCGCATCGAGCTGGTAACGCCGTACCAGGTCCGCAAGGACGAGGTTCGCTGTAGGCGTGGAGGATTCCCCGATGGCAAAACGTGGGTGTTCGCCCCGGTCAATCACGAGCACTGATCGGCCGATCGAGGTGAGAATGTTTGCCAGCAGGGATCCGGCAAAGCCGGAACCGACAATAACAATGTCAACATCTCGCTCTTTCATTCACTTCTCCTCGCATCCGAGCGGACATTCCACCGGTGGCAGCACCTGCTGCTGGAGGTTCATCTGTTGAAGTCTCTCGATTCGTGCCGGCCCACAGGACGAGCAGCAGGCCAGTCGCTCGACATCCCAGAGGTCGACAAAGACGCGACCTCGCTCAAATGCCAGGCATTGAGCCAGGGCCGACTCCAGGCTCGCCAGTGTGGGAGGACCATGAAATCCTTTTTCAACAAGCTTTTCGATCATTCCATTTCCATCCCGCAGCGGGATCAGGGTGCAGCAATCGGCCCCTGCATCAAGGGAAAACTCCACTGATTTTACCGCCCAGTCTATCGCCTCCTGTTCTTCCAGCATCGGGGGTTTCAGCAATATGAAAGATCGTACATCGATCTCGTTTTCACGTAACAGCCCGGTGGCGCGGCGAAAGTCATCCAGCGTCATCTGCTTGTTGAGCATTGCAAGAATATCGGGGTGGGCCGTTTCCAGCCCGATCGCTACTTCCAGCTGGTGTGCCAGCCTGTCCTGGAATTCGATCACCTGCTGGTCGCAAAGCCGGGGATGGTTTTCCACGATCACGGTCTGAAACTGCCTGGCCAGCGTGGCAATCTGTTCACGGTCTGCCAGGGAAATGGCCCGACGGTCAAAGAAATTACCGCTGTTGTAGAGTTTCAGGTGAGGAACACCACTGGCGACAGGATCCTCGCTGTCAATTCCCAGCTGGACCAGCGCCTCTCGTACCTGCCCGGCCACCATTCCCGGGGGAACTGGCTCGCTGGTGGTGTTCTTCCAGAGATCACACATCAGGCAACGAAAAGGACACTCGCTGTTGGTCAACAGCAGCGTGGCAACATTTTCCACGCGACCAGAGCGAGTCCGTTCCGGCTCCATCAGGGTCCCGTAGGCGTGCGAGTGATCAACCCGATTCCTTGCTGGTCGAGCAGCAAGGATTTCGGTGTCGGTGAAAATCGGCAGAGAAGCCATCAGTCCTGGAACAGCCCGGCAAAGATCTCGCGGTAGGCCATCTCCCCCTCGGGAAAGATCTGCTCAAACCCAGTTGGTTCCACCGCACCATGCTGGAAACGTCTTTTCTCGAATACCGGCATCGAGAGCCCGGTGATTGCTTCCACCCCCCTGCGAACCACTTCCCCTTTCAGATCATAGAGTCGCTGGTGGTCCCAGTCCGTCAGCTCGACAAAGGGAATGGACTCGGCCACGCTGATCACCCGGGGCAGGGCGAAGGGACTGAACCCCCGGAATCCCAGTTGCCGGCCTGGCGCATAAGATCTCACATGCCCGCGACTCTGCCCGCCGGAATAAACCAGCGAGTGCTTGATGGCATCTACCCCCCAGCCCTCCTGGTAAAGCATCAGGTTATTCAGCACGCTGCGTATCGTCAGTTCCGGGTTTTCCTCGATTGGATAATCCTTGAGGTTCTCGTCCCCACCATCTCCGTCCACCAGGTACAGCCAGTCAGGGTAGCGGCGACGAATCTCACGGCAACATGCCAGCGCCATGGTGGCTGACTGAACATCGAGTGGCTTGTAGTCCTCGATCACGCGGATCGCCTCGCGATAATCAACCGCCTCGGCCTCCACATCCAGGACCTCCAGCAACATCTCCAGATCCAACTGCTGGAGAAACCGGTGGGCCTGGTCTGCATCACCCGGATCCGCTCCAACGGCAAGGGTAAAGGCTTTTAACCGCGAGGGAGATTCGCCACGGGAAAGGAGCAGGTGGTAGAGCACCAGCAGGACGGCGCCACTATCAATCCCCCCGGAAAAAAGTACCCCGATCGGTTCCTGNCCGTNCATCGAATCGAGCCANCCGGAGCACTCNTCGGCCAGGGCCCCGATATAGGCACGGCCGATCTCGTCCAGGTCTGTCCCCAGCTGGTTTTGCCGGGGAGTGAAAAACCGCTGGTACACCGGATTTGGATCAGGACAGCCAATCAGTGATAACTCGACCAGGTAATGGGCGGGCACCATGCGAGTGTAGGATGGGTGAAACTGGTCCTCCAGGCCCTCCTCGACAAGCACCTGCCGAAGCTGGTCAATTCGTTCCGCCACGACCAGGCAGGGGCCGGCAGCCTGCTTGGCAAGAAAATACCGAAGCGGTCGTCCTATCGACCGTGCCATGCGGACAATGTTGCCCTGCTTTTGGACAATCGCAAACTGGCCNTCGATTTCTCCTACCCGCTCCGGGTCCCCCGCGGCTACCCGCTCAGCGGCCTCCTCATAACTCATGTTGAGGATCACGTTGGCGGCCGGGTCGACCATGTCGATCATTCGTTCCACGTAGGCCTGGTAGGACATGTGCTTTTCCTTGCTGACAAGCTGCTGACCTTCACCGTGCATATTTATATCAATAGGATCCGTCTCGCACTTGAAATTTTGTTGGTTTACCCAGGTTCTCCCGGCCCTGGCCAACCCAGTCGACGGTCCAGCGTACCATTGTGTTGGCATCGATCAGTGGATGACCGAGCAGGGGATAGGCTGCCGATGAATTACTCAGAAAGGCCATGTCGGATTCCTCTCCCGTCAATGCCATGCTCCTGCCGAGTTGATCTCCCATCTGGTGACAGACGTCCGGGACCCGCAGCGTATCGGGGCCAGTGATATTGAGAACGCGGGCTGGCGTGGAACCATGCTCGATTGCACGCAGCGTCATGGCATTCGCATCGGAAAGCCAGATCACGTTAAAGCACGTCATGGAAATATCGACAGGTTCATCTGCCGCGACCTGGCTGGCAAGGTCCACCAGGATACCGTAGCGCAACTCGGTCGCGTAATTGAGACGCAAGATAACCATCGGGATCTGCAGTGCCTGGGAGTAATANCGAAAGATGTTCTCCCGGCAGACGGCTGCCATGGAATACTCCCCGTCGGGNCNGGGNNGATCCTCTTCCAACGAGCCTCCCGACGACACATTCACCATGCCGTACAGGCTGCCGGTAGAAAAAGCGACAATCGGAGTATCCTGGTAACGCTGGCTGACCAGAAGGGGCACCTGGCAGTTGGTCGCCCAGAGTTGCTCGGGAGACTGGGATGCTCCGAATTTGAAACCGGCCAGGTGAATGACATGGCCGGCGTCNGGCAGGGCTCGCACCTGGTCACGCTGCANCAGGTCGCAGGAGANGGTCTCCACGCCCCAGCCTGAGAGTTTTTCCCTGACTCCCGGTTCCCGAAAACGCGACACCCCAATGACGCGGCGCTGTACCCCGGCCTGATCCATGGCACGGCGAGCCATTCGGGCCATCGTTGGTCCCATNTTCCCGCCCACTCCCAGCAGCACGATATCACTGTCACAGCGTGCCAGCGTCTCAATAACCTCCGTGGTCGGTGTGCTCAGCTGGTCCTCCAGCTGTTCGACATCTTGCGGGGGGTGATCTCGCAGGGGAGAGAGGTTCATGNGAGCATCCAGAGCCTGTGCTAATACCGCTGCAAGGCAGCATAAGAACAAGCCAGTCCGATCGAAAGAGGACAGGNTCTTTTTTATGTCCGCTTGCCGGCTCCTTTTGCGATGGAACAAGTTGAAGCAGCATGTTCCACTTTCATTTCAAGTCACAAGGGAGTTACCTCGCTGATGAAAAATAAGCCNGAGGTNATGGCCCGNCATGCCCGGGTGCTCAGGATNCTCACCTGTCTCCAGTCAGGCCCAGGATTTAATNNCCGGCAGCTTGCTGATCATCTCAACGTGAGTCGCCGAACCGTTTTCCGTGATCTGAGNATTATCCGTGACTCGGGCGTGGTCGTTTTTTTTGACTCGATCGCCGATGCCTACCGGGTCCACCCCGGATCCCAACCCGAACCGGTACGACTTGACGAGGAAGACCTGACAAACCTTGTGGTCGCGTCGATACTCTCCCAGTGGCAATATTTTCCGGGGATCAGCGAGTCGATCCGTGAAGCCACAAGCAAGTTGCTTGCCCGGCACCCGGACCCAGTCAAGCTTCATATTGCCCGCGTGCTCAACGGCTGCCGTCTGCAACCGCTGGAAGCGGGTTTTTCTTCGCTCCAGCGAGACATCATCCGGGCGCTCTTNCAGGCGATTGCCCAGCAAAAGCAGCTCCGCATCCTTGTCGACAGGGAAAACCTGGAACGCTGGAAGGCAATTGCCGCAGAGGGAACTGCAACCTGGACCAAGCTATCGCCTTATTTCCTTAGNGTGAACGGTTCCGAATGGACCGTCTGTGGGCGATCATCACTTCACCGTTCCGTCCGCACCTTCCAGTTGGACAACATCCTCAACGTGGTTTTCACGTCCGATGATTTCCAGCTGCCNCGTAATTACCGGGTACAACAGGAAGGGGATCCGCTGCTAGCGATTCCGCCAGAAATTGACCGAGGTGAGTACCAGGATCGAGAACAGTTCCANTCGCCCGAGCATCATCAGCCAGGTAAAGAGCAGTTTGGATAGCGGGCTGAACATGCTGTAGTTCTGTGTGGCACCAACGGTTCCCAGTCCCGGTCCGATATTGTTGAGCGTGGCAGCAACGGCACTGGCACTATCGACCAGCTTGTGCTGTTCCTGGTCAACCGCCCAGGTGCTGGCCGGCTCCACCGCGACCACGAAAATCCAGCTCATCAGGAAAATCAGCAGCACCAGCCCGAAGTAAACAAGGATCCCCTTGCGAANCCCCTGGTCCTCGATCGGCCTTCCTCCCAGCAACAGGGGTCTCACAACACTGGGCCGATAAGCCTGCTCGATTTCCAGTCGCAGGATTTTCACGAACAGCACATGCCGGATCACTTTCATCCCGCCCCCGGTACTCCCCGCGCAGCCCCCCACGAACATCAACAGCAGCAGGGCTCCTCGCCCAAAACTGTTCCAGGCATCAAAGTCGTGTGTTCCGTAGCCGGTGGTCGTGATTATCGCCACCACCTGGAACAGGCCGTAACGGATCCCACGATTTAATTTCTGCCCCGGCGAATTCAGATCTTCCCCATGAGCCGGTGCTGCCTGTCCCGTATCCCGCACCAGGGGTTGCTGGACGTCGAAATCTCCCGTGGGGATACCGATAGCAACCACCAGCACGGTCACCAGCACGATCAGGCTGATATAGGTGCGCCACTCCACGTCGGCAAGTAACATGCCCGGCTGTCGCAACAGTAACAGGTAGAGCAGGGTGAAATTCGTCCCGGCCAGTAGCATGAACACGATGATCACATAGTCAATCGACGCGCTATCAAAGTAACCAACGCTGGTGTTGTAGGTGCTGAATCCTCCGGTTGCCATCGTCCCAAAGGCATGGCAGGTGGCATCGAAGACGGTCATTCCCAGGAACATCAGGATGATTGCCAGGACCAGGTTCAGTACCAGGTAGATGGCAGCAAAAATCCATGCCGTGTGCTGCATCCGGGCAGTGGACCCTTCCTTGGTTGGACCAGGCATCTCGGCCCTCATCAAGGCCTTGCCGGCAGAACCCTCACCCAGCAACACCACGAAGAGCACGATGATACCGAGTCCTCCCAGGAAGTGGGTGGTACTTCGCCAGAACAAGAGGCAATGGGGGATCAGCCGGGGATTTTCCAGGTCAGAAATGATCGTCGCCCCGGTGGTGCTGAATCCTGACTGTGATTCGAAGAGGGCATCCACAACATCCATATGGACCCAGTCGACACGAATCCGGTTGCGCAGCAGTTGATCCTGCGTGACGCTCTGCGGGATAACCAGGACCTTTTTCCAGGACTCCCCGCTGTCTGCCAGGTCCCGCAGTTTTTTCTCGGCATCCTCGATCCCGGTTTCGGCAACCAGCTGATCACCGGTCCGACCATCGGCCGAGGAGAGCAGGATTTCCAGCAGCCTGTACTGGTCCGCATCCAGCCATGTGCCATCTGCACGAACCGGCGGTTTGCTCCACTGGTTGCGCCAGTAAATATGGGACCTGAAAATAAGCGGGGCCTCGTTTGTCCCCTGCAGCTTGACGGCTGGCGTGTATTGCACGCGGCCAACCACGAAAGGAATCGCCCCCAACACGGTAGCGAGCACCCAGCTCAGCCCCACCGCGGCCATCGCTTCCTTGCGGTACACCCGCTCCCCCTGCTGGGCTGTTTTTCCCCAGTGACGAAAGAGCAGCCCGATCACGGTGCAGAGCAGGATCCCGGCAAGCAGTCCAAGAAATCCATCACGCTCAAAAAAGTCCTGGACGACTCTCAGTCGCTCCCCTTCAAAGGAACGGTAGCCCAGTCCGGAAAATGCCCATGGCAGGCTGCAGGCCATGGCCACAGCGATCAGGAGGCAGACGACGCCCAGGTATTTACTGACAAGCCGGTAATTCATGGGATCTACACGCCACCAACACTGAATTTCTCCAGNGTTGTTTCNACNGACGAGTTATCGATCAATGCGACCACCAGGTCCCCNGCCTCNAATTTNTCGTCGGCTCGCGGCAGGATCACCTGGCCATCATGTCCNCGTGCNGCAATCAGGCANTTTCCAGCTGGCAGGTCCAGGTTNGCCAGNACATGCTCGGTGGCTGGCGATCCGGGTTGCACCTCNATTTCAAAAACACCGATNTTCTTGTTNTGGAGCATGGTCCGGGAAACCACTGGACCGGTGTTGAGGAAAGTGCGAATCTGCCGGGCCATCGCCTGGCGGGGACTGATAGCGACATCGATCCCCAGCTTTTCCATCAGGTTCACATAATCGGGGCGACTGACAACACAGAGGATCTTCTTGGCTCCAATATCTTTCGCCTCGGCACCTGCCAGCATGTTACTCTCGTCGTCGCCGATACAGGCGACAAAGACATCGGCATTCCCTGCTCGCTCCTCCTCCAGTGTGCCCCGGCGGGTGGCATCACCACAGATCACCGTAATATGGGGCAGTTCATTTGCCAGTCTTTCACTACGTTCCTCGTCCCGTTCCATCAAGACCACGTCAAAATGGCTTCCCTCCAGAGCCCGGGCAAGGTGGACTCCAATTTCCCCTCCGCCGGCAATCATGACACCTTTCTTGGGACCCGAATCCTTCTCAATAGTCTCACGGAGTTGTTCAACATCCTCCCGGTTCCCGATCAACAGGATGCGGTCACCCTCCTGGAGTTCATCCTCGTCCTGGGCGATCCAGAGTTCCCCGGTACGTGAAATTGTTCCGACACGGACATCCTCGGAAAGACCCAGTTGGTCCACCTGCTTGCCGGCCAGGCTACTCTTCTCGGCCAGCACCGCTTCCTGCACCGCCATTTCACCACGGGCAAAGTGTTCCACCATCACGGAACCGGGGTTACGGATTTCCTGTGCCAACTCCAGGGCGGAGAGTTCTTCCAGGCTGAGCAAACGGTCGATTCCAAAATGTCCCAGGTAATCGAAGGTGCTCGGATCCTGGAAGACCTTTGCGTAAACCCGGGCAATCGTCCGCCGGGACCCCATTGCCTTGGCCATGCTGGCGGCCAGGATATTCACCTCCTCGCTTCCGGTAACCGCCATGCAAAGGTCAGCACCGATCACATCTGCCTGGAAGAGCGTCGTCGACTGGGAAGCGGATCCCTCAACAACCCTCACATCCAGGTCACTGTTTATCTGTTGTGCCCGGGTCGTGTTGGACTCCACGACCGTCACACTGTGACGTTCGTTGCAGAGGAACTCGGCAATACTGCTTCCGACAATACCGGCACCAAGGATGACAACACGCATGGTCAGTTCCAGCAAGAAAGGAAAGGGNGTCGCCCGNNGGCGACCGGTCAGGGANATGTGTTGAGAGANTTCTCTACTCCGTGTATGCCGCNTTCTCTAANGACAGCCAGCTAGACCAGCCAACTGGAAAACAGGAACACTCCAAACAGGATNCCGACAAAGCAGACAAGCCAGACTAGCGTCCGCATGGAGTTCTGGTAAATGGGCCCCCACAACTCATGGCGCGTCGCTCCATAGACCAGGCTGCAAACCAGCATCAGTGGAATCAGGTAAATGAACTGGGGTACATTTCCCAGCAACAATGNAATTTCACCAGTCATGTGTTGATAGATGTTCATATTCAATCCTGGCTGCAGGCACGTTTTGCCTGCCAGGGACCAGGTTCATTCATCACTTTTNNCAGGTGGACCACGNGATCCAGATACCTGGTAGTTAAGAATCACCGGTCCACCATAGGCATCAAAAATGACCACGATGTTGAGCAGCCCGGCAACCATCGTATAGAGCGTTCCGATTTCAAACATCGCACCATACTGTGCATGCCAGAGCGATAGTTCGTCCATTTTCTTGGCATCAATTCTTGAAGGAGGTGCCATGATGCCATTGGCAAGAGGCTCCTTCTCAGGATTCCTCTCCAGCTTGTTCTGAATGATGGCAGGCAAAGCGGGCAAGCCAACTCCAACCTGGCAGGCATATTGCCAGCGACGATCGTTCTTGATCCAGGATGCATAGACAACATGTCCACCTCCAATGGTGAACCCAAACAGGTAGGTGCTCAGGATACAGACCATGAAGAGGACACCCTTGCCGTAACGCCGCTGGTAAAGATGTCCGGCGCCCGGGCAAAGCCANGCCAACAGCGCAGCAAGATACGGATTCCGCANATCGATGCAGATCGAATCCTCAGAGGAAGAACTCGGGGAAGANTANGACATGGCTTTTCAGGGGTTATTTTACNAGCTTTCCATTTTACCCAAGCACGCCCGTGCGGCTAGATCAAGTCNCCTGGTNGCCTGTCCAGCGTGCCTTAACTCTCTAGCTGGCCNCATGATCCGCNTCATGGGCATTTTTNAATTTATGGNAATTCAGCTGCCTGGAATTCCCGTCGCACGGGTCAACCGGTGATTATCCGGTCAAGGCGGCCAGTAGCACGGCAGCTGTCTCCACGCGCAGAATACGGGGACCGAGAGAGACCTGTTGCCACCCATACTGGCTGGCAACCTGCAGTTCCGCTTCGCTGAATCCTCCCTCCGGGCCAACGGCCACGGCTGTTGCCTGGGATGAACCAGCCTTGAGGCTTGACCTGTCGAGGGTCGCAACTGTCTCATCCGGATGTGCAATCAGCCTGCCGGGAAAATCTGCATGGGCCTGGCAAAAGTCATCCAGTGAGCCTGGTGTCTCGATCTCCATCAGCTGGTTCCTTCCGCACTGCTTGGAAGCCTCAATCACCATTCGCCGGAGCCGATCAAGTGCCTTCTCGATGGGCTGAGCAACACCCCGCTCGGTCACCAGCGGGACCAGGCTGGCTGCTCCCAGCTCCACCAGCTTCTCCACCAGCCATTTCTGGCGATCCCCCCGTGGCAAGGCAACTCCCAGGACCAGTGGATCAGGGCGTTCCCGGTCCACGGAGCAGGGGGACTCCAGTTGCAGCAGCACGACATTCTTTTCGACCCGGCACACCTGGGCACGTGATTCGAGGCCACGGCCGTTGAAGACGATCACGGTATCCCCTGGCTGGGCACGCATCACGCGGCCCAGGTGACGTGCCTCCGCACCGGTCAATTCGAGCTGCCCCGCCTCAATTGATTCGCTGATAAAGAACCGCTGGGACATGCTCTCGGTCCTGGTCGACTACTTTTTCTCTTCGTTTTTTTCTTCGTTCTTCTTGATTGTCCCGAACAGGTGGCCGCCATTCTTACCATGGGTCCAGGTACCGGCATACTTGCCATTGATAATAACCACCCGGGCACTAAAAGTACCGAGGAGTGGAATGAGGACATTGTCGAGTGTGATGACTGGCGTGTTACCAGCCCACTTCACTTCCAGCGGCAGCGGGAGGGTGACATCCTGGTTGCCATACTTGATTCGAGCGTGGATTTTCCAGTAATCCCCATCCTCCATCTTCTCGACCTTCGTGATCGTGTATTCCTCCTTTGTCAG
>PANG01000034.1 GCA_002708345.1 Planctomycetaceae bacterium
CCAGGACTCGATCGGTGAAGGGGATCCGCGTTGAGGTCATTGTCGCCAGCGACCTCCTGCTGGACAACCCTCCAGGGTGCCATGGGCAGAAACCGGTGCAGGGCTACAATGACGCAATGAATGGCCTGCAGCAAGATAATACAGCGCGACGCCTGCTGTTGATCGGGACGCTCTGTGGTGCCGTCTCGGCATTCGGCTATTCTGCTGCCAACATCTTCCTGCGACGACTGGTGAGTTGTGATCCGACATGGGTCTCAACCGTCAAATCCGTTCCCACGATCCTGCTGGTGATTCCCTGGCTGCTCCTCCGCAGGAGGGCCGGCATGAAGGAATCCAGGCACCGTCGCTCACTGTTGATCCTGCTGGTGACCGGTCTCGCTGGGAGCCTGATGGGCAATGTTGCCTTCCAGTGGTCACTTGGTGTCGTTGGCCTGGCCGTTGCCGTTCCGGTCTGTTTCGGTTCCATGCTTGTTTCAAGTCCCCTGCTGAGCAGGGCTGTACTGGGCGAAGTGATTTCCCGGCAAACCATCCTGGCGATGAGCATACTGATCCTCTCCATCATCCTGCTCTCTGCATGGGTCAAGCCAATTGACCAGGCGCAGCTGGTCTCCGGCAGGTCCGTGCTTACAGCGATCCTGCTGCTTTGCATGGCAGGCATCGCTTACACGACACTGGGCGTTGGTATCCGCTACGGGCTGGATAACGGGGTTTCCCTGCCGGCCACGCTGGGAATCATCTCGGTCAGCGGATTTCTCTTCCTGGGATCCCTTTCACTGCGGAGTATTGGCTGGGCTGAGATGCTCTCGACAGAACCACAAGACCTGCTGGATATGCTGCTTGCAGGGATCTTCAATGCCATCGCCTTTCTCTCACTGACCAGGGCGATCCAGCTGACCAGTGTTACATACGTGAACCTGATCAATGCCTCCCAGGTCGCCATTGCCGCGCTCTGTGGCGTCGTGCTGTTCAACGAGGAACCCACGCTGCTGATGGCAATCGGGGTCATCCTCACGATCGCCGGCTTGATGTTGATGCAAAAACCAGCTCACCGGCGCGACAAAGACGCATCGCTGGTTCTTCCTGAATGACTGTTTCTAACGGGGAAATGGGTATTTCCAGGAAAATTCTTTCCCCGCGGGCCAATATCCGGCTGCCCTAAGCGAAATACCCTCTGTCACAGGAAGCTTGTCATGAAGCAGGTTTCCAGAACGAGTGAAAAATGGAATGAAATGCCCTTTGTAGGCACTACACGAAACGGAAATGATTTTTTGGAGGAAATAACGATGGTTAAAAAAGTAGCTATTGGCGGTGGAGTTGCCCTGTTGGTCGTACTGTTGCTCTTTGGACGCAGCACCTACAGCTATTTTTCCACCACGGTGAGTCGAGTCCATGACTCGGTGAAGAGTACTGTCCCGGTGGATTTCGAGCTGGATCGCGCACGCAAGGAAACGTCGCGCATCATGCCAGAAGTCCGCAAGAACATGCACGTGATTGCCTCGGAAGAGGTCAGGGTTGAGCAGCTTGAGAAGCGGATCAAGACCCTGGAGGAAAAGCTCAGCCAGGATCAGAAGAATCTTCTGCGTCTCAAGTCGGACCTGGAATCAGGGACCAATAACTTCCATTACAGTGGTGTTTCTTTCACTGCCAAGGAAGTCAAGCAGGACCTGGAAAACCGTTTCGACGAGTTCACCACGGATGAGGAAACTCTCAAGAGCATGGTAAAACTGCTCCAGGCACGCACTAACTCGTTGCATACTGCCCGAGAACGACTCGCTGCAATGCAAGCTTCCCAGCGAAAGCTGAAAGTGGAGATTGAGAACCTGGAAGCCCGCAACAAGATGATCCAGGTTGCCCAGGCGAGCAGTGAGGACACGTTCGAGGACAGCCAGTTGTCACGAACCCGGGAGCTGGTGGATTCCATCAACTCGCGAATTCGTACGGACGAGAAGATGCTCAGTGCCGAGTCACGGCCGATGGATCGAATTCCCCTGGAGACTTCCGAGGAGGTCACCGACATCCTCGATCGCATCTCAAGCTACTTCGATAGCGGAGAGGAAGTGGTCGAGGTTGACCTGGCAAGCAAGTAGTTTGTCTGGATGAATCCCTGGGGGGCGGGCAGATCGTCCGCCCCCCAGTTTTTTCTTACCCGTACCCTGGTAACACGGATAGACTGCCATGTTTCCTCGCTGGACCCCATTCAATCGCCTGGGACACCTTTGGCAGTGGATCCTGGATGATCACCGCCAAGTGCTGCCTGCCAGCCCGATGGGCAAGTCTCTTCCGGAACGATTCGTCCTCTGGGTAGACGGGGTCGGCGGATACCTGGCCTGCCTGTCAGACGAAATCACGCTGGGCCAGGCAACTCCCGAAACCACAGTGGATATTCCCATCCTGGCCGACCTGTCTGGCAAGCACGCCACGCTTCGGCGCCAGGGTGAGCATTACCTGATCGAACCAGCTGGCAAAGTGTTTCTCAACGGCACCAAGGTCGAGGAACCAGCCCTGCTGGCAGATAACGACCTGTTGACGCTGGGCGACGACGTCGAGTTGCGATTCCAAATGCCCCACCCGCTCAGCGCCACCGCCTGCCTGAATTTCACCAACCATTACCGGACCGAACCGCGCAGTGATGCCATCCTGCTCATCTCCCAATCACTCATCCTGGGTCCCGGCAATCACAATCACGTCGTCTGTCGCCAGTGGCCCGAGAATATTGTTCTTTTCCATGAGAAAAACAGGCTTTACTGTCGCAGCAGGCAGACCGTGGAACTGGATGGACAACCACTCAAGTCAACGACACCGATCCAGTGTGGCCAGCAAATCTCCCTGGATGGTTGTGCGATCAGTCTGGAGGAGGTGTAAGGTGAACCCTGGGAGAACTGGACATACCGATCATTCAAGCGATAACCTAGGTCGTGATATGGTTGACCAGCACCACGATGGACCAGGTGACAGTGTGGAAAAACGACCCATCAACTTCACTCATACCAGCGGAAGCTCTCCGCTCGAAGGATACACGATCAAGCGTGGTATCGGTGTCGGTGGATTTGGCGAGGTTTACTTTGCCCTCAGTGATGGGGGCAAGGAAGTTGCGATCAAGAGGATCCAGCGGCACCTGGACATTGAACTGCGCGGGATGCGCCAGTGTCTGAACATCAAGCACCCGAACCTGCTATGCCTTTTCGATATCCGGCAGGACGAGCAGGACACAGGGTGGATCGTGATGGAGTTTATCTCCGGAAAGAACCTCAAGGAGCTGCTGGAAGAGAGCCCACAGGGATTTCCCCGTGACCAGGCAGTTGCCTGGATTCACGGCATCACCAGCGGGGTTGCTCACCTACACCGCCATGGAATCGTGCACCGGGACCTGAAGCCAGCGAATATTTTCATGGACGACGGACTCGTAAAGGTCGGCGACTATGGATTAAGCAAGTTCATTTCCTGCAGCCGCCAGGGAGGCCAGACCGAGAGTGTCGGTACTTTTCATTACATGGCACCCGAGATTGGAAAGGGCAAATACGGCAAGCAGGTTGATGTCTACGCACTGGGAATCATGTTCTATGAGATGCTCACTGGTGACGTCCCCTTTGATGGGGAAAGCAGCCAGGAGATCATCATGAAGCACCTGACGGATGAACCGGATCTGGCAGGTATCGACTCGCGTTTCAAGCTGGCTATCAGCAAGGCGCTGGAGAAGGATGCGAGCAAGAGGTTTCGGGATGGTACAGAACTGCTTGATGCACTCCCCAAGCCCGACTATACCCGGCTGAAATATTTCACCAAACCTCCTGAGGTGCCAGTTCCAGTGGCCCCGGATCCCAGGGTGCGAGTTTCAGAGACAACCGTCCCAAAGTCACCTGCTTCCCCTGGTCTAACAACATGGTATGACCTGGCGCGTAGCGAGCTGAAATCGTCACCATCGAGAGATCGTCTCACACAGTTACTGGGATCCCTGCTCACGGCATCTCTTGTTTCCACCATCCTGACGCTGATCATGTTGCCCATCGGTGGCATCCCCATTGATGGCCAGCCAGGAACAATGTCATTTTTTGGATGGCTTCTAACCAGCCACATCAGCTTCTGCTGGGCGATTCTCTTGCTCGGTCATTACTGGGAGTCAAGGAAAGGGGACGAGATAATACGAAGATTGGTGATGTTCGGTGTCGGTGTCGGGGCAGGGACGTTGGCGTTCTTCACCGCCAGCTTTCTGAATCTATCACTCGTCGACTTCCATCGGCCAAGCGGGAGCATGCAATGGCCCTGGATGGCGGCAAACGGCATCCCAACCCTGGGCCAGTACGCGATCAACTATGGCATCTTGTTTGCTGTTATTTGCTGGTGGAAACAGGCCGATTCCTTCCGCCCGGCGCGAATCGACCTGTTAAATGCAGTGGCCTGTGCTCTGGTCACCTGGTTGTTACCGATTGTCCCGCTCCCCTGGAGCTTAATGATGGCAGCCTCGATCTCGATCACCGTACAGGCCTCCGCTCCCTTCTTGCCTGAAAAAGACAGAAAACGTTACAAGATCCAGATACGTAGTTACCACTAAGGTTTTCCCATGTCGTCATCCCTGGCAAGCAGTCTCGAACATCGCCGGTCCCGGTTCGTGCTGGCAGTTCTTCTTGGCAGCCTGTGGATATTCACAGGTTGCGGGGGTGATTCGGAAGAGAAGTCGAATGAGGAGGTTGTGGAGGACACCGATGGCGTGGCGAAGATCCCCAGGTGGGTTCATACGAGCCCTGAAAGTGACGACCTTTTGGATCGCTTCGCCATCCACAGTGGTTTCTGGGCAACCAATGAAGAAACCAACTCGGAATACATGGAACTACTGAAACGAAGGCTCCATGCTCACCTGGATGGGTGCCTGAACATGGCAGCAGGACGGAACGATGCCCACCAGTTCGTCCTCTATGAGCTGGGCCAGTTCGAAGAACTCGTGCATGTCACAGAACCTTACCTGGAGACACGTGAATTCTCAGTCGGGCCGATGTACCAGTTGCATTCGCTCGTCGAGGTCGACACGGCACTCAACCAGGAAATGGCGCGTCGTTGGCATCATTACGAGGGTCGACACCGTGTCAGGCAACTGGCTCTCGGCTGGCTGGGGATCGTCGGCGTTATTGCTATCGTGTTTATTCACCTGCGTTTTCCCGGCCAGGGAATCATCGCCCGGAAGCGAACCTGGGTAAGCCTGGGACTGCTAATTATCCTGCTTGCCCTGCTTCTTCTACTGGCACAATGGGTCCAGTGGATATGAGCGGGAGCTTTGTCGCCAGTTTCCTTGCACGCCGTCGACGAGGATGGCACACTTGATCGACGTGGGAAGCACTGAAAAAAAGAGGGGATCCCGTTGAAAGTCGAGCAAGAACTCGTCGATCGCATTCGGCGGGGAGAGTCCGATGCATGGACTGATCTGATCGGTCGTTATGATGGGCGGCTACTCGCCTATGTTTCTCGTCGCCTGCAAAATCGTTCCGTGGCCGAGGACATCGTCCAGGAAACATTCATTGGCTTCCTTCACAGCCTCCCCAATTACGATGGGAGGCGGCCGCTGGAGAGTTATCTTTTCAGTATCGCCTCGCACAAGCTGACAGATTACCTGCGTCGTGAAGGGCGACGACCAAAGATCTCGCTGGCCGCGGCGAGCAGTAATCACAGTGAATGGCAACTGGCCGGAAGTCACCGGGCGGCCAGCAGTATTGCTCGTAGTGATGAACGACGAGTGATCGAGGAACACGCGTTACGGGACGCACTGCAAGAGCAGGTGGAATCCTGGCGAGAAAAAAAAGACTGGTTGAAAATCAAGTGCCTGGAGTTGATCATCGTCCGTGGCTGGGCAAACAAGCAGTCAGCCGAGGAGCTGGAAATAAGCCAGCAAAAAGTTGCTTCCATCAAGCATGACTTTGTCAAGGCATTGACTCGATCGGTCCGTAGCCAGGGGCTCCCCGAGGAAGTCTTCCCTGAACTTTACGAGATCGAATAACTGCCAGAACTGGAAAACGACAACTGATGCCAAGCTTCTACTCCGCATCCGAGATCGAGGCCTTTCTTGACGAGGCACTGGAACCTGACCAGATGGCCCAGATCGAGGCCTCGATGCGAGATGATCACCAGCTGCTCGGCCAGCTCGCGGAAGTGATTTCACGGCGGGATGCCGGCATTCATTCGCTGGGAGAAATCTGGCGACAGTACCGGATCAGCTGTCCATCGCGTGAAGACCTTGGGAGTTACCTGCTGAATGTCCTTTCAGCGGAGCATCAGCTGTACGTCCAGTTTCACCTGGAAACTATTGGCTGTCGTTTTTGCAAGGCAAACATGGATGACTTGAAAGAACGACAGACAGGGAGTGCTGAGGGTCACTCAGGTCGCAGGAAACGGTATTTTGAATCGAGTGCCGGCTACCTGCAAGGCGACAGCTAGCGGCGGCCATGACCCAGTGCCTGCCGATGCGGCGCCGCGATTCTCTCGATCTGTTCTGGCGAGACAAAGGGGGCATAGATTCCCCGCATCACCACCTGGTATCGCTCACCGATCCTGTAACGGGGAATAAAGAACTGGAAATCCCAGGCCGGGTTACCACTCCCACCACCGGAAGGTGACTGGGTAAGTCGGACCTGGTCGGATGGCCGGAAGACCTGGATCCATGCCATTGCGTGGCTCACCCCGTAATACCAGGGATCACGAAAGCGGTGATGGCTGCGATTAAAAACCAGCGTGAGTGGAAAATCATCTGCGTGGGGAAACCGGCGGCGATCCCGGAGGCCAACGTGGGTCGACAGTTTCCCATGAGCCGGTGTCACACCACGGATCCAGCCCTCCACCATGCTTGGCGGGGTGATCCCCTGGAAGTGAATATCGAGGGACTCCGGCTGGTGGATATAGCTTGCCCAGAAGAGCCCGATGTAGCCATGCTCGAAGGTATCCCGCCTGGGGATGCACTCGAGTGTCATCTCGATCGCACCATCGTCCAGCATTTGATAGCGGAGGCAGCTTTCCAGGCCATAGTGCGGAGAGGGGGCCTGGTAGAGTTCGACAGTACGATCATTGATCCTGCGCAGCTCCATCGGAGCATTGCGGGGTTCAAAAAGGATATTTCGATCACGCGGTTCTCCGTCGTGGATATGCTCGTAATTCAAGCCGGCATAAGAGGGGACAAACAGGTTCGCGGGTCGTTCCTGGTGAGAAAGCCGTCCCACCCCACTGTAACCCGCACGATGGCCAGGCAAGACCTCGTCATCGACTGACTCGTTCGTCACGATCACTGCCTCGACACCGCCGGCACGCAGCACCATGTACGGCTTGCCTGGTACCGTGTAATCAACAGCCGGATTATCTAACGACGTAAGCGGTATTTTCTCGCCGCCGATGAGAACTGCAGAGACCAGGCTGCCAAGAAAGAAGAAAGCGGTAACGCGACAAGTCATCAACATGGTATCTCTCCCGGCTTGATTATACGGGTCGCAGGGTACAAGTTCACCCACGCGCATCAGAGACGAGCCAGTTGTTCTTCCAGCAGATCGATCAATTCAGCCACGTCTTCACAACCGTTGATCATCTCAGCATCCAGAAGCAACTGGCGATGATTACCTGATGTGAACAGGCAGGCAGGAAGAGTGCCGGCCAGCCTTCGTTCTTCTTCAACAAGCTGGTCGAAGTAACGGAACTCGATATCCCATGAAAGTCCCTCGAGGTACTCTCTCCACTGCTGCCTCATGCGGAACGTGTAAGTCAGCTGGCAGAGTGCACAACGGTACGTGGCAGGGGAGAGTGTCTTGTGCACAAGATCCAGCAGAGCCTGCAGGTTGCCGCTACGGGCGTTGTATATAAAGACCAGGCTCCCACCCCGGGCAGGCCCATTCATATTTGTCTCTCCAGCTCGTCCCATCCCTTGCCGCGGGAGCAATCACCAGCCGGCACTTCAACATCGTGCGGATGAATCAGCCCGGCCAGCACCTCAATGGTATCCACCACGCGTGGTCCAGACCGATTCAGCAGGGCATTTCCATCCAGCACGAAAACCCGTTTGTCCTTTACCGCCGCAAGCTCTTGCCAGCGATCCCAGCCTGTCATCACCACTGCTTCCTGCAACGACCGCTCGAGGTTGAAACCACAGGGAGCGATCACGATCACCTCCGGATCCAGCTGCACAACATCCTGCCAGCGACAGTAAGCACTCTCCCTGCCAGATTTCGCCATCAGCGACTCTCCCCCGGCCATGGAAATCAGGTCGGGGACCCAGTTCCCAGCCAGCATCATCGGTTCGATCCACTCGATACAGGCGACTCGCGGTTTCCGTTTCTCCATCACCAGCTGCTGGATCACCAGCATTCGCTGCTGCAGTTTTTCAACCAGTTGTTCTGCCCGGTCCAGGCACCCTGCTGCCCGGCCCACTTGAACAATATCCTCCAGGATATCCTCTAGGCTGCTCGGATTCAGTGCCAGCACCGATGTCGCAGCGAGAACCGGTTGGGATTCCACCATTGCCATCACATCCTGGTAACGAACTGCACAGACATCACACTGTGCCTGCGTGATCACCAGGTCCGGTTCGATCCGGCAGATCTCATCCACATCAAGCTGGTAGAGTGCCTCTCCCGCTTCCAGCTGCTGGCGGACAGTATCATCAATCTGCTTGCTGGAGAGCGAGCTGGCCAATGTTGACCGGGTCACTACTGGCTTGACGGCCACGCCAGGCGGGTAATCACACTCGTGGCTTATTCCCGCGATCTTGTCCAGGAGCCCAAGGCAGGCCAGGATCTCGGTGGCGCTTGCAAGCAGGGAGACAATCCGTTGTGGAGCATGCATCGGGGATTCCCTTTCCCTGCCAGCAGGTTACTGGGGGGCCGCCCCGCCCGTCGGATCAAATCCCTCGGGCAGTCGATCCAGGTCGTACATCTTGATGAGTTTTCGCAACTTGAAATCAGCAGGAATCGTCTCCTCGACCTGTGCTAACAGGCTCTCGTAATTACCCACCGACTGGCGAAGAATCTCAGCTTCTGGATCATCCATCAACTGGGGGAACCGCTCGAAGATCTCTCCCCACATTACCCATGCACGTTCATACCCCGTGCGTGCTTTTTCGAGCTCCGCGTTGACAAAAAACTCATCCGCCTGGCGGACCGCCTGGCGAGCATCCGTTGCCAGCTTGAGTTGCTCGACCTCGCATCGCATCTTGAAGTAGTCATAATTCACCGTGCCACGGCAGTACTCGGCGGCATAAGCAAGTTCCAGTTTCCTGGAAGCCTCGGCTGCCAGTTCCATGGCACGTGGCTTGAGGTCATCGGAAAATCGTTCGATGATTTCCTCGTTGGTAATCTCCAGCTTGAACGCGGCATCATCGGCCTGGCGTCTTTGATCCATCGAGCGCATCGCTGCAGGCAAGGCCATGGCTTCCTGCTCGTTTTTGGTCAGCTGCTTTTCTCTTTCCAGCTGTATTTCTTCATAGATCGCCGGTGCCATCGCAACAATATCGTTCCGGTAGTCCCGCACTGCACGACGGTGAATCTCGATGTCGTTCATGCGAACAGAGATACCGACGGGGGTCTGGATTTCCCTGTTCCCCAGTTCGTTCCATCCCTCGGCGGCACGGCGGTAGGCCTCACGGCCAAACTCATCAAGAAATCCCTCGTCCTCGATCGCTATCGCAAAGGAGATCAGTGTCTTTGGCTTGAGCGTAAAAAAGAGCAGGTGAGCTTTCCCCAGGGCCCTCTGGCCAAGCGGGTCGACGGCATTCTCCGACTTCTGGTACCACTGCCAGGAAACCAGCCAGTTATCCGGGGTTCCGGTTGGCCCCAGGGAACGACGAGAGAAAGTATCGATTCCTTCTTCCAGGGAAAGCGACTGATGAAAATCAATATCCTCCTGGAACAGTTCGCGAAACTGGATCCGTTCATCCGGCGTGCCAATCTTGTCACCAATGAAATTGCCCACGTTCTGCAGTATCCGGGGCTGGTCACGGTTGTAGTGTGTGCCATCGACGAGGAAGTCAATCCCTTTCTTGACCCAGTGATAACGCTGGCGGTAGTCATCGAATTCCGAAGAAATATTGTACGACAGGTTATGGGCCTGGAATTCCTACACCTTAAGAAAATGGGGTTGTAACTTCGTGATCTGGTTGAGCGTGGCACTGAGGTTGTCGAAGTCCTCGGTCTTGTGATAACGGGCTGCCTTGTCCCAGAGAATATTCACTGCCACGCCACGCATTCCAAAGGTCGCCAGTTGCATGGAAACACTGACCGGGTCAATGTCGCCAAGCTGGGCCTGTGAAAGCCCGTAAGATTCCCGCAATCGCGAGAGCTTTCCCCCGCTACTGGACGTCGAGCCAGGCTGCCCCAGAACAAAAAGGGGAAACAACAACAGCATGATCGCGCTGATGTAGATGACCTTGCGAACGAATGGACTATTTCGGTTCATGCTGCAAACTCTCTTGTCCTGAGAACAAAGTATCCCATCACCGAGAGTACCAGGAAATATCCGAAGGTAATCACCAGGTGACGGGCAATAATATGATGGCTAATGTCGTAGCCATAAGCGACCTTTCGGATGGTATTAAATTCCGGGTAATTTGGCAGGTGACCCGATATCAACATCATCGACCGCAAGTAGACCCTGTCAGTCGTTTTCATCACCGCCGAGGTTCCCTCGCTGAGATCCAGGTCCGTGGTGACTCCCTGCTGGGTCGTGTTCCTGAAAAGAGACTCCAGTGGACCACCCCCGGCAACTTCTCCTGAATGGACATCGGCCAGGAAGCCACTGAACATGCCCAGCACGATGGTTGCCAGCGTGGCCTTCATCGCAACGATACCGGTCAGGAAGGTACTGAAAAAGACGCCAAACAGGACTACCAGGACCATCTGCATCCAGAGTCCCAGGTGACACTTGGCGAAGTTCATCCAGAAACTGTTATTCTGGGCCTTGAGGTAAACATCGGCCTGGGCCATGCCAAAGAACTGGGCCCTCTCCCGGCACCGAATCCAGACTTCAAGCTGTCCATTTTCATCGACCAGGTCCTCAAACAGGTTGAGTGGCTTCAGCTGGCCACTGACATCCTGGAACTTGAGTTGGTCCAGCCCGACAAATACCTCGCTGGCAGCAAATTCTGTCGCTGCAAACGGGATCGGCATGCATGCCTGGCGAGCTGGATCGGCATCCGGCTTCGGGTTCGGATTCCGCAGGATTATCTCCCCTGGAATCTGTGCCTCGATATCACCCTTGCTGGTACGGAAAACCCGGATGTCCATTTCCAGCAGCAACCCCTCGGGGAATTTAGCCTCATCAACACCAGAGAAATTCCAGACCGCGGCACTCAGTGTGTTCCCCTCGATATAACTGCGATAGGTCCATTCCTTGCCTACATTCAAACCCACATCTTCTGGCTGTCCTTCCCGGTTCCGGAAAAACAATTTTCCATAGATCGGCACGCGGGCCTGCAGGCTCCCCTGCGGTCGACCAATCTGCAGGGAGTCATCCTCCTTGAGCGTCACCTGGTGTCGATGTTCCTTCACGATCGGATCGGTTGTCCCGATGATCTCTCCGCCAATGACTGTCTCCTCGTCAACGAAAAAATCNTGACGATGGTGGGCATCCCGGCTGGTCTCACCACTGTGCCGTTTCAACTCGGAATCAAAATCGGCCGAGGTCGTCTCAACCTGGTGACGATGGTCCAGGCCACGGTGGACAAAGATCCCACTCACCACGCCCATCACGACCAGCAGGATGGTTCCCACGGTAATGAACCCCAGCACGCGNCCCCAGAAGATCTCCAGTGGACGCACCGGCTTGGTGGCAACCGTGTAGATCGTGCGGTCCTTGATATCGTTGGGCAGACTAAAAGCGCTCAGGAACATTGCCAGGGCGAGCACCAGGTAGTTGCTCATTGTCAGCACAAAGCCCAGGTAGAGCCGGGCCGGATTATCGCTCTCCACATCCAGCATCCAGCCAGCGAACAACATCACCAGCACAAAAACTCCAAAGACAACNAGCACGCGACGACGGAGTGATTCCTTGATNGCCAGTTGCGCCAGGGCAATCACTCGACGGGGCGAGACCTGTACACCATCTCGCGAGAAAAAACCGGTCACCGCCCGGGANATAATGTAGATCGCTTCGGTCGGGCCATGCCTTACGACTGCGATGGAAAAACAGATGCCCAGTCCAGCAGACAAGAGCAGCAGCACTATCTTCGCATANCTCCAGATCGCGAGCGGGAACCACTCGTTGAAGGTGATAAATTCACTGGGGTCAACAACCATGCTCTATTCATCCTGCCCGGTACCGGGAAATTCAACGGAGCTGTCTCATCATCACTTTTCGGTCATTTCAGCCGTCGATGCGGAATCACTCTCCCGGACGATCTTGAGGAACAGGTCCTCGAGCGTCGTGCTGGGATTCTCCATCGTCACGAGTTCTCCCTGGTGACGCTCGATCACCTTGCGGATCTCCTCTTCGGCCTCGGGAGTCAGGCCACGGGCCTGGATCTGGGTCACATCCTGGACGGAGAGNAAATCGTCGACTCGCCCGAGTTCCTTCAATTCTCCCTGGTGGAGAATCGCNATCCGGTCACAGACATCCTGCACGTCCGCCAGCAAGTGGCTNCACATCAGNACCGTCTTGCCCTGGTCGCGCAACTTGATGATCAGGTCTTTCATTTCTCGAGTACCGATGGGATCCAGCCCCGTTGTCGGCTCATCAAGCAGGATCAGCTCGGGGTCATTGATAAGCGCCTGGGCCAGACCAATTCGCCGCGTCATTCCCTTGGAGTATTCCTTCAACTGGCGTCGCTTTGCCCAGTTCAGGTCGATCAGATCGATCAGCTGCTGGGTACGACTGCGTCGCTGGGCTGCCGACATGTTGAACAGGCGCCCGTAAAAGTCGAGCGTCTCTTCTGCATTCAAAAACTTGTACAGGTAGGATTCCTCGGGCAGGTAGCCGATCCTTTCATTCTTGCTCACGTCCGTCGAATTCTTGTCGAAGACAAGTGCCTGCCCACTGGTAGGAAAAAGCAATCCGAGCAAGAGCTTGATCGTCGTTGATTTGCCGGAACCATTGGGTCCAAGCAGGCCGAAGATCTCACCCCGGCGGACCTGCATATCAAGCGCCTTGACGGCACGGACCTTGGGTCGTCCCCAGAAGTCCCGGTAGACCTTTGTCAGGCTCCGGGTTTCAATGATCACCTCACCCTCCGCACCTTCTGCAGACGCGGGGGATTGCTGCTGATCACTCACGTCATCAGGGGATTCCTGCTGCTCCGAATCAACTGCTTCGGGTGTGTCCATGGTCATTTTCCAGAAAAAGAGCTTGTCTTAACGGATCCCTTCCAGAATCGGCATGCCCTGTCTGTTTACGTTGCCGCTGACGCTCCGGTTCAGCAACATCACGCACACCATCTCGTTACAGGTCTTATCTGATCCGCGAAGTTCATTATAAATAAGGTTATCTGATCCTCTTGTCCTGACGACAACAGGATGGGTACTCTCTATTCTGCCTTACACTACTACCATTGATCCAAAAAAATTCATGGGCCAACAGCTCGAAACAGCGGATCAAATTGCCGCGATGGCGTTTTTGTACGATCGTATCGATTATGAGCGTCGGTCTCCGCCGGTAGAGCGGGGTGAATTCCGATTGGACCGGATGCGCCAGTTGAACGAGCGGCTGGGAAACCCCGCTGCCACACTCCCCTGCATCCACGTGGCCGGCACCAAGGGGAAGGGTTCCACGGCCTGCATGATCCAGAAAATTGCCCTCCTGGCGGGATACCGAGTGGGACTTTACACCTCCCCACACCTGGAATGTCTCGAGGAACGATGGGTCATTGATGGCCAGGCCTGCCAGCCGGAGCAGCTCAGACGATTGCTTCAACAGGTGCAGCCCGTGGTCGAGATGCTCGACAATCA
>PANG01000035.1 GCA_002708345.1 Planctomycetaceae bacterium
TGGTGGTGGAGTTTCCTGAGGACTTTTCCGAGCAGCTGGAGCAGTTCTACAAGCAGGTGGATGCCGTTCGGAACAAGCAGGAGGATGCCCCGGGGGTCGTTATCCCCTCTCCACAAATCTATGTCGATAGTACCGATGACAAGTCTGGAATTGCCCTTCGGCGAGTCCAGAAAGTCCTCGAGCAGTGGCGGGAAGAGATTATCGAGAAGGTTTTTTCCGCCGGTAATATGCCGCTGGCTGCCTCAAGGCCATTTGAGCTGGCAGAAGTGGACGTCTCCCGGGAGGAGAGTCGGCGGGTGGCTGTCTGGTCACAGCTTGTCCCCTACCTGATCCTGCTCTGGTCCCTGGTGGGGGCCTTCTACCCGGCGATCGATCTCTGTGCCGGCGAAAAGGAACGTGGCACCATGGAGACGCTGCTCAGCAGTCCTGCCGGCCGCGGTGAAATCGTGGCGGGCAAGTTGTTGACGATCATGACCTTTTCCAGCACCACGTCGTTGCTGAACCTTGCCAGCATCGGCTTTACCGGGTTCCTGGTCACCTCGCAAATGACCTCGATTTCACCCGGGCTGGGTGAACAATTCGGTGCTCCACCGCTGATCACCTTGCTCTGGATGCTGGTCATCCTGATCCCGGTGTCCCTCTTCTTCAGTGGCCTGACACTGGCGGTGGCCTCCTTTGCCCGCAGCACAAAGGAGGGACAGTATTACCTGGCACCGTTGATGTTAATCAGCCTGCCGCTGCTGACCCTGACGATGCTTCCCTCGGTCGACCTGACGCTCGGGACCAGCCTGATTCCGATCACCGGTGCGATGCTGCTGCTCGAGGCCCTGCTGGAGGCCGAGTATGCAATGGCACTGCAGTATGCACTGCCGGTGTTGGGCATGACCTGCTTTTGTTGCTTCCTTTCCATCCGCTGGGCGATCTACCAGTTCAACAGTGAATCGGTGCTGTTCCGGGACAGTGAACGCTGGAGCCTGCGCCTCTGGCTCAGACAGCTGGCCCGCCAGCGCGGAGATTATCCCGGCATGGGGGCAGCACTCAGCTGTGCACTGGTGATCCTGGTGCTAAGGTTCTTTGCCAATTTCATCGTCACCCCATCCGAGGACTGGCAGTCCTTTTTTAGTCTCAATATCCTTGCGCAGCTGGTGACGATCGCCCTGCCGGCAATTGTCCTGGCCTTCTGGCTGAGCCGTCGCCCGAGTCGTGCCCTGCGGCTCTCGATGCCCCCCCTTGCTGTCCTGCCGCTGGTCGTCCTGCTGGCGGCCACTCTGCATCCAGCCATGGTCATGCTGGGGGAGTGGATCCAGCAGCTTTACCCGCTCAGCCCGGCCAGCCAACAGATGCAGGAAGTGATGGCAGGTCTTTTTGAAGGGGCCCCGCTGCTGGCGGTGATCATCTTTCTTGCCGTCACCCCGGCCCTTTGCGAGGAACTTGCATTTCGCGGATTCATCCAGACCTCCCTGGAACAGCGGCTCAAGCCCTACACGGCGATCTTGGTCACCAGCTTCTTCTTTGCTGTCACCCATGGCATGCTTCAGCAATCGCTGAGTGCTTTTTTTGGCGGTATTGTGATTGGCGTGATCGCCTGGCGAACAGGGAGCATCCTGCCCTGTATGCTCTATCACCTTACCCACAATGGCATCCTGGCAGTTGCCATGCTGTTGACGGTGGAACATCTCGAGTCGAGTTCAATACTCCAGTTCCTGCTTGAATCGGGTGACGAGGGAATCACCTACTCGCTGGCAGCGACCTGGGCCGGCCTGGCCATCGCCGTGGTGCTGGCAGCGGGCCTCTGGCGAATCACCAGGCGGCCATCCCCACAGGACTAGTGGAGTCGGATCTCATGCAGCAGATACCCCATCAGGAGATATCGGCCCGCTGGGTGCTGACGATGTGTGGCGAGCTTCTGGAGAACGGGGTCGTCGAGATCCACGAGGGCCGAATCACCAACGTGCGACCGGCACGACCTGGTGAGGAGCTGCTGGAGCTGGGAGAGGTGGCCCTGATACCAGGCCTGGTCAATACCCACACGCACCTGGAATTCAGCACGCTTGTCCAGCCGATAGAGGCACCCTCGTTTACCGACTGGATTCGCCAGCTTGTCAGCTATCGCAGCGAGCACCTGGCGACAAGCGAGCAGCGACGTGCCGCGATCCGCCAGGGAATTGCAGAGAGTATCAGCTCGGGCGTGACGACGATTGGCGAGATCGCCAGCGACTCTCAAAGCAGCCAGGCCTATGCCAGCTTGCCCGCGCCAAGCGTGGTGATGCGCGAGGTGATCGGCACGGCGGCGGCCGACGAGCAGGATCGCCTGGCAATGGTTGAGCAGTTCCACTCCACGGTGCCCACCGATGCCAGCTGGCGGCCTGCAATCAGCCCTCATGCGCCCTACACGGTGCGTTGTTCCCTTCTGCAGCAGCTTGTTGAGTTTTCCACGCAGCACCAGCTACTCTCGGCGATGCACCTGGCCGAATCAACAGACGAATTGCAACTGCTCGAGCATGGGGATGGACCGTTACGAGAGCTGCTTACAGAACTGGATGCCTGGCACGAGGATGCGACCGATCCGGGGTTCGGACTCTCGGGATACCTGGATTCTCTTTGCCAGGGGCCTTGGTCGCTGGTGATTCATGGGAATTACCTGGATCCGTCTCACTGGCAGCAGCTGGCGGAACATCGTGACCGGGTCTCCCTGGTTTACTGTCCCCGCACGCACAGTCATTTTGGTCACCCGGGCTACCGGCTGGCAGAGCGACTGGCCGCGGGTGTACGGGTTGTGCTGGGGACCGATTCCAGGGCCTCCAGTCCCGACCTGGACCTGCTTGCCGACGTCAGGGAAGCTGCCCAATGCCATCCCCAGGTATCGCCCGACCAAATACTCGCAATGGCGACCAGGGAGGGGGCGGAGGCATTGGGGCTTGGCGACGAGGTGGGCCAGCTCACTGCCGGCAGGTGTGCCAACATGACGGTGATCGCCGCGGATTTTTCCACCCACAAGGAAGTGGCGGCAGCGATCTGTGCCCCCGCTTCCCGCGTGGTTGGCGTGATGGTGGCTGGCCACTGGCTGCGCCAATTGGCCTGAAGAAGCCTACAGGCGGCTGTTGCGAATCTGGGTTTCGAGGATTGCCGTGGCCCCCAGGATTTCCAGCTTGTCCATCGTCTCGGTCACGTCCCCTCGCTTGACCATCACACGGACCGCACACCAGTCAGGGTCCTCGAGCGGGTTGACCGTGGGGGAATGGAAGCCGGGGGTGATCTGTTCCGCCTCGGCCAGCTTGCTGCGATCCACGTTATATTCCAAAAGGGAGTAAGCTCGTGCGACCACGACTCCCTCCAGTCGGCGAATCACCAGGTCCGCCAGTTCTGCCTCCCGTGCTGCCGTGTTCTGGATCACAACAGATTCATAACGATCAATCTCTTCCAGGATTCGCAGCTTGTTGGCTGCCAGCGTGCTGCCGGTTTCGGTCAGGTCGACAATCGCATCGGCGACTCCCAGCGTGACCATGATCTCTACCGAACCATGAAGCGGGATGACCTGGGCCTGGCAATCGTTGCGAGCCAGGAAATCCTCGGTGATCCCGGGNAAACTGCTTGCGATCGACTTGCCCGANAGNTCGCCGACGTTCGTGATCGAGCTCTCNTCGGGNACNCAGATCACCATCCTGCAGCGGCCAATTCCCAGTGGCAGGCGGGTGATNAATTCGCTTCCCGACTCGGCCACCAGGTCACTCCCGGTGATCCCCAGGTCGATTGCTCCGCGGGCGCAGAGCAGGGGAATGTCATCGGTTCGCAGGAAGGTAATATCGATCGGCATACCCCGCACGCGGGCAAACAGGGTGCGATCCTGCCGGCGGAAATTCAAGCCAGCCTGTTCAAGCAGGTCGTTAATCTTGTCAGCCAGTCGCCCCTTGCTGGGAATACCAATTCGTAGGTTTGTCATCGGTTCTTTCTTTCACTGCCTCGAGGCAGTTCATTCGCGTGCAGCTTTTTCGTCCAGGCCAGAGACACCAAAGCGGCGGTCCAGTTCGTTTTCCACGGGTGTGAGTGATAGGTCAAAGTAGCCGAGCATGACCAGCAGATGGTAGGTCAGGTCCGCAGCTTCTGCCACCAGGTGAGCGCTCGAGTCGCTGTCACGGTTCTCCTGTTTTTCCAGCTGCCGGGCAGCATCCACCACCTCGGCCGCTTCTTCCANGANTTTCTCACCAATTTTCTCCACNCCNCCCTGCATCANCGAGGTGGTGTAACTCCGTGGCGGGGGGTTCTGCTTGCGGTCCTGGATGATCCCGGCAAGCCGGGTCAGGATCGATCTGTTATCAGTCACCGCGATAGCCTCTTTACAGTCTCGTGTGGGCGTTACAACATGGAGTGAAAGCGACGCTTGGATCACGGTTTTTATCGTAGACAGGCCCTGGAAAACAGGCAATTGGCTCGCCCTCCGGACCCCGAGAATAGACGNTTGTCGATGACNGAAGGTTCACATCAGNCGGATTATGCGGATGGTATCCCGCCTCTGGGCCCTTCCTGCTGGTTCCTGACAGGTCCCACTGCCAGTGGAAAAACCCGCGTCGGTGTGGAGCTTGCCGGGCTGCTGGGNGCCGAGATCATCTCGCTCGATTCCATGGCCCTTTACCGGGACATGAATATTGCCACCGCCAAGCCTTCCGCGGAAGATCGCCAGCGGATTCCCCATCACCTGCTGGACCTGGTCGATCCGACNGAGGAGTTTAGCCTGGCAGACTACCTGCANGCGGCGCACCAGGCCGTGAGCCAGATCCAGGCTGCCGGTCATGCGGTTCTCTTCGTCGGCGGNACNCCNCTNTACCTCAAGGGACTGCTGCATGGNATCAGCCAGGGGCCACCTCCGGANTGGGATTTTCGCGAGCAGGTGCGTCAGGAAGTGGANCAGCTGGGGGGGCAGCAGGGGAGCGAGGTGTTGCACNAGCGGCTGGCCGATGTCGATCCGCTTTCGGCCCATAAACTTCATCGAAACGACATCCGCCGGATCATCCGTGCCCTGGAGGTCTACAAAATTACTGGCCAGCCGATCAGCCACAGTCAGGTCCATTTCGAGGAACAGCAATCGGCAGGCCGCCACAAGGTCATGGCACTTGGCTGGCCGCGGGAGCGGTTGCACCAGCGGATCGANGCACGTGTTGACCAGATGTTNATCGATGGCCTGGAGGACGAGGTGAGGGGCNTGCTGGAANGTTACGGCGAGCTTGGCCGCACCGCATCGCAGGCCGTTGGCTACCGCGAGTTAATTGCCTATTTAGGTGANCAGGTGCCGCGAGATGAAACGGTCGAGCAGGTCAAGCGNCGAACCCGCCAGTTTGCCCGCCGCCAGGAAACCTGGTTTCGGAGCCTCCAGGAATGTCACCAGGTNGACCAGTCCGATGATATCCAGCCGGCTGACATGGCCAGGCAGCTACTGGAAATGGATTAAACAACACATTGNCAGCTGCCATNTGAACCTAGGCACTTCCCGGATCNCAAGGTAAAATAGCCAACTTCCNCCTTTACTTGAAAGTTATTCCCCTTGTTACGTACACATACCTGCGGTGAACTTAACGGCGAAAACGTTGGCCATGAAGTATCCCTCTGTGGCTGGGTGGACAGCACCCGGGACCATGGAGGCGCNGTTTTTATTGATCTGCGNGACCGCTACGGTAAGACACAGATCGTCTTTGGTCCCGATAGCGGGGAGCAGAATGTCACCGCTGCGGGGGAACTGCGAAGCGAGGANGTGATCCGGGTTACNGGCAGTATCGCTCCNCGGCCGGAGGGGACGGTCAATAACAAGTTGCCNACGGGTGAAATCGAGTTGCGAGGAGCGGTGCTGGAAATCCTTAACAAGTCGCTCACCCCTCCCTTCACACCCTCGCAGCAGGACCTGCCAGGTGAGGACCTGCGACTGAAATACCGTTTCCTGGATCTCCGCCGACCTGCCATGCAGAAAGTGATGGCCCTGAGAAACCGGATCGTTAAGGGGATGCGGGATTACTGCGAGGAAAATGATTTTGTCGATATCGAGACGCCGATCCTGGGACGAAGTACCCCCGAGGGTGCCCGCGATTACCTTGTTCCGAGTCGCATCCACCATGACCATTTCTATGCCCTGCCACAATCTCCACAGCTCTACAAGCAGATCATGATGGTGGCCGGCTACGATCGTTATGTGCAGGTTGCCCGTTGTTTCCGTGACGAGGACCTGAGAGCAGACCGGCAGCCCGAGTTCACGCAGCTCGACCTGGAAATGTCCTTCGTCGATTCGGATGACGTGATCGGCATGATCGATGGGCTGGTGGCTCGCCTGGCCGACGAACTTCTCGACCTGGAAGTGGAACTGCCACTTCCCCGCATGACCTATGACGAGGCGATGGAGCGATTTGGACACGACGCGCCGGATCTGCGGTTTGGCATGGAACTGATCGACTGTACCGACCTGGCGGCCAAGAGCGAGTTCCGTGTTTTTCGCTCGGCTGCGGACAGTGGTGGCCGGCTGCGGGGTATCAATGCCAAGGGTGCCGCTGCCGAGTTTTCTCGTAAGCGAATTGATGAACTGACCGAGTACGTCAAGCAGGACTTTGGCGCCGGGGGTCTGGCCTGGTTTCGAGTGGAAGAGGATGGCTCGCTCTGGGCCCCCTTTGCCAAGAACCTGGAAGACGAGGTGCTTGCCGGAATTGGCGAGCGAATGGGAGCGGAACCTGGTGACCAGCTGTTCTTCATTGCCGATAGCTGGGAAGTTAGCTGCAAGGCACTGGCAGGGATCCGGCGGAGACTCGGAGCAGAACTGGAACTCTACTCCCCCGGCACCATGCACTTCTCCTGGGTCATTGAATTCCCGATGTTTGATCGGGACGAGGAGACAGAGGCCTGGATGGCGATGCACCACCCGTTCACCGCTCCACGTGTCCAGGACAGCGAACTTCTGGAAAGTGATCCAGGTGCCTGCCGGGCACAGGCCTATGACCTGATCATCAATGGCTCCGAGGCGGGTGGTGGTACGATCCGGATCCATGACTCGGTTGTTCAACAGCAGGTATTTGATCTTTTGGGACTGGATGCCGAGATGGCCAGTGAACGCTTCGGCTTCCTGCTCGAAGCACTTCAGTACGGCGCGCCGCCTCATGGGGGGATCGCCCTCGGGGTTGATCGCTGGGTGATGCTCTTCGCCGGGCTCGATAATATTCGCGACTGTATCGCCTTCCCCAAGACGCAGCGGGCGACCGACCTGATGACGGGTGCTCCTGGGCCTGTGGACAAGGGACAACTCGATGAGCTTGGGATTCGCAGCCTTCCACGCGAGCAGAGCTGATGGCAAAGAAGACCATCGACCAGGTGGATGTTGCTGGAAAACGAGTCCTGGTGCGAGTTGACTTTAACGTCCCCCTGGATGACGACGGCAAGATTACCGATGATCGCCGTATCGAGATGGCACTTCCCACGATCCAGAACGTGCTGGAGCGAGGGGGGAGCCTGGTCCTGATGAGTCACCTGGGGCGTCCCGCCGGGGAGGGACATGAATCCCGCTACTCGCTATCACCGGTCGCCGACAGGCTGGGTGAGCTGATTGAGGCCCCGGTGATACTCGCCACAGACACGGTCGGGGAGGATGCCCGGCAGAAAGTCTCCAACCTGGTTCCAGGTGAGGTGCTGCTGCTGGAGAATCTCCGCTTTCATCCTGGCGAAAAGGCAGGGGACGCGGAATTCGCNCGGCAACTGGCGGCGATGGCCGATGTCTACTGCAATAATGCTTTTGGTACCTGTCATCGAACGGATGCGTCCATGGTGGGCGTGCCAGAAGCGATGGGCCAGAAGCCCCGGGTGGTCGGCTCACTGGTAAGCCGCGAGATCCAGTACCTTGGCGATGCACTCAATAACCCCCGGCGCCCCTTTNTCGCCATCCTGGGAGGAGCCAAGGTCTCGGACAAGATCTCCGTGATCCAGAACCTGCTTGGCAGGTGCGACCAGGTGCTGATTGGTGGGGCGATGGCTTACACCTTTTCACTTGCACAGGGAGGCCAGNTGGGCACAAGCCTGGTGGAACCGGACAAGGTGGAGCTGGCAANCCAGCTGCTNGAAGAGGGAGGGGACAAGCTGGTGCTGCCGGTCGANACNCATTGCGGNGATGATTTCAGCGGTGACTGTAACAAGCAGGTTGTCCAGGCGGGCCAGATCCCGGATGGTTTCGAGGGNCTTGATATTGGCCCCCGCACTGCTGACCNGTTTGCCGAGATTCTCAGCACGGCCGGTACCGTCGTCTGGAATGGCCCGATGGGTGTCTTTGAAATGCCCCCCTTTGACGANGGAACCCGCCGGGTTGCAGAGGCGATTGCCAACAGCGAGGCAATCAGTATTATCGGTGGCGGTGACAGTGCCGCAGCAATTGAACAACTGGGGTTTGCCGAACAGGTCTCNCACGTCAGTACCGGCGGGGGCGCCAGCCTGGCGATGCTCGAGGGGCGGGATTTTGCCGCGGTGAATCTGCTGGACGATGTTTAATCTGTTCGTTTGCGAAAAGGTAGGAGATAGAGGACATGAGCAGGACTCGATTACTGGCGTTTTCCCTTGTCCTGCTCGTCACGGGCGGACTGACTGCTGCCGAACCCTCTGTCCACCTGCTCTGGCCGGATGGTGCCCCTGGTGCTCTTGNAGATGCTGACAAGGACAAGCCGCGGTTACTGGTCTACCTGCCGGAAAAAGAAAAAGCGAATGGCTCGGCGATCGTGATCTGTCCTGGCGGTGGCTATGGTGGGCTGGCGATGGGACACGAGGGACACGAGATTGCTGCCTGGGCCAATTCCCTTGGTGCTGCCGGGCTGATNCTGGATTATCGACACCGCGGCAAGGGCTATGGCCATCCTCATCCACTGATGGATGCCCGGCGGGGGGTACGGCTGGCTCGTCACAACAGCAAGGACTGGGGCATTGATCCGGAGAGGATCGGGATCCTCGGCTTCAGTGCAGGAGGACACCTGGCNTCCTCGGCGCTGACCCATTTTGAAGCGGGCAAGGCCGATGCGGAGGATCCGGTAGAGCGATACTCGTCTCGCCCGGATTTTGGAGTGCTCTGTTACCCGGTCATTGCCTTTGACGAGCCGTACACTCACAGGGGCTCGCAGCGCAACCTGCTGGGAGCCGATGCGTCGCCGCTGTTGCTCAGGTCGCTATCAAGCGAAAAGCAGGTGAGTGAGAAAACTCCCCCCACGTTTCTCTGGCACACCAGTGAGGATAAAGGGGTCCCGCCGGAGAACAGTGTGCAATTCTACCTGGCCCTGCAGCGGGCGGGCGTTCCTGCCGAGCTGCACATTTTTGAAAAAGGCCGTCACGGGGTCGGGCTGGCCCGCAATATTCCTGGNACCTCGGCCTGGCCCGATCGCTGCGTTGACTGGCTGCGAGTCCGCGGCGTGCTTCCCACTCCCTGATCCATTACTCCTGGTCTGCGATGCGGATCTTGATCTCGTCCGAGTTCCCCCTCAGCTCCGGGGCATACATTGCCTCGGCAATGGTTGGCAGGGCACTGAAGGTGCCTGGGATCTCCGCTCGGACCCGGTAAGAGACNCTGTGACGTCCCCGCGGCAGTTGACGCAGGAAGAAGCAGACCCGGTCATCTCGCATCTCCCGGTAGGCACGAATCCCTGAACGGTCGTACCCGCTGCGGACATCCACCGGCTCGAACCCGGCCGCCTTGCGGTCCTCGAAGANGACATACTCGTAATCATTCTTGCTCTCGATCTCCAGCTCGATCTCCACCAGGTCGCCGCTGGTGACCAGCCCCAGATTCTCGATCGGGACCCGTTCGTATTTCTCGACCTTCTGACTGGCTGCCTGGCCGCGGCTTCCGGCGACCGGGATCTCGCGATCGACCGGGACCAGCTTGTAATACTTGCGGTTGACTTTCACCTCCAGCCCGGCTGCGGTGATGTGGTCCTCGAGAGTGAAGTTCGTCAGGTAGGTGTTGAAGTAGACCGGTCCCTCGCCACGACGCCTGAGCTCGACCTCGTGAGCGCCGCTGGTAACCTCCTCGCCGGCCAGCACGAACTTGTTGTCAAAGCTGAACAGGTTGTCCTGGTTGATCGCGACTTCCTGCTTTTTCTCACCATCGAGCCAGACCTCGACCACCATGTCCGGACGTGTCTCACCGGTTGCCTTGAGGTATTCCCCGAAGGCCTCGACACAGATTGCCGTNTCGCGGGTCGATTTCCAGTAGGTTGCATGCTTGCGGTTATTGAGCAGGTACTTGACCAGNCGGGATGCCTGTACGCTCTTCGGTTTGACCCGCGCCAGCAGCTTGAGGTAATAGGCGTTGGCCTCGATCTCGCTGCCGTGCCAGTACCACCAGTAATTCCCCTCTGGCAATTTCAGATAGGCTGTTTCATTCTCGGCATCCTGGATCAGGAATTGCTCGATATTCTGCACCAGCATGTCAAGCATTTCCTGCTGACCCTGTTTCTCCAGGGCCAGGGCAAACATTGCCTTGCTGTAAACGGCAAGTTCAATGCGGTCNCGGTAGAGGAAGTCGCGCATCTCGGTGTTGTCCTGACCGGCATCGACCAGCACCATGTAAACCATCGCGTCGATGTTTCCGGCCTNGTTTTTCCACGGTTTCTTCTTGGACGGAGCATTCTTGAGCTTCTGGACTTCCTGCTGCTGGTACTTGTTCAGCCAGGCCAGGCCACGGTCAAGCACGTCCGGTGCGACGGCAACATCGTTCTGGCGGGCAATTTGCAGGCCGTGGACAACCACGCAGGTGGTGTGAGGATAGCTCCGTTCACCCGAACCGCTAAACCAGCCCCAGCCCCCGTCGCTGACCTGCATGCTGGTCAGTCGCTTGAGCCCCTCGCGGACCATCCGGTCCAGTTCGTCCTCATCAAAGACGGGATTACGGTCAAAGCGTTTCCACCCGGTCGCCCGCTGCCGATCGTCCCCGATCTCCTGGGCATTGAGGTTGGTCCTTTTTTCCTGGATCTGGGCCAGGTTGAGGTTCATCTCAAGCAGGATCTTCTGGGTGATGACCGAGGGGAGGAAACGATTAAGCGTCTGCTCGGTGCAGCCGTGGGGATATTCTGCCAGGTAAGGCAGGGCGTCGACCATCGCCGCTGCCAGGCTGGGAGAGTAACGAATCTCCAGCATCGACTGTTCGACCTGTCGCTGCTGGGGGACATTGATCGAGAGACTTGCCTGCTGTCCGTCCGGCCGAATCGTGCCGGCCCAGGATTCGGTCTTGAGGATCCCATGCACGTGGCAGGGGAAGGACATCTCCATGGCGTCCGATTCCTCGTCGGTAAGTGCCAGCATGCGGATCTTCGCCATCCCCTCCCGCTCGACCCTGACGCGCCAGTCAACGCGGCTTTCACCGTTTGCCGGGACGCGGACTGTCACCGTGACCGGGTCCAGGGAGAGCAGTTCGTCACCATCAAGTTCCAGAGAGACGCGCACGTCCTTGTCACTTTCCAGGTAGTTGTGCACGTTGGCCGAGAGCACGACCTCATCTTTCTGGGTAAAGAAGCGGGGGGCCTGCAGGCGGAGGATCACGTTCTTGCGGGTCACCACCTCGGCATGACCCTCGCCCACGTTGGTTCCATGGCCCATCCCCCAGGCATTAATTTTCCAGGTGGTCAGGTTTTCCGGCATCTGGAAAGTGACCTCGGCGACCCCGGTCGCATCGGTGGTGATCGATCCGACCCAGAGGGCGGTGTCGGCAAAGTTTTTTCGGACCGTAACGTTTGCGAGTCCTGGCAGGGTCGCGTCGCCAGGTGCGCTGCTGGCCTGGGGCGCGGCGCCTCCCATCTCCCCTGCCATATCCATCATCTCGACTTCGCTTTCCATGACAGCTCCATCCGCCATGGCCCTCATGCCACCCATGCCACCCATGCCTCCGCCGCCGAACCCTCCGCCCATTCCGCCACTTCTGGATTTTGCCGTTGCCCCCAGACGGTTATCTCGACCTTGCAGCAAAAGGTCCATCTGTTCGGCCACGGTCGCACCAAAAATGCCGATCGGCATCATTGCCTTCTCGTCGTCGGGAGACAGAACCTGTTCATGGTGCACGAGGTTGGTTTGATGGGAGGGCTGGTGGTGTCGCCGCCACTTCCAGAAGAACTCCTTGATATCCGGGACGTTGCTGCCACCGGAGATATACTCCACCGACTTGTCATAGACGGAAATCACGGTGGACCCGACGAAGTTTTCGCCATGGATATCGGTCATCTGGACACGTACCGTGGCTTCCTCACCCGGCTTGTATTCTGCCGCGTTGGGGATCACCTCGAGGTTCAGGACACGCTTCTCTGGGGGGATAATGATCTCCTTGGCCTGCTGGTGTACCTGGCCGTTGCTGATGGTGACCGCTTCCACGAAGAGGTTGGGCATATCTTTCTTGCTGATCGTGATCTTCTCGATCGTGCTTTTGCCGTTCATCTTCACGACCCTGGGCTTGAGATAGACACCGTTGGCGGGTCGAACGAAAAGCAGCACGGTGCTGTCAGTTCGGTTGGTATTAATCTGCAGGTTGATGGTTTCCCCGGGCTGGTACTCGCGCTTGTCGGGAACCAGTTCCAGGTCGTTAAAGCGAAACTTGCGGCCATCAAAACCCTCGCCGACGACGGTGAAGATATATCCCCCCTCGATGGTGTGTCCCTCGCTATCGGTTACTTCGAGCGACAGCCGGTACTGGCCCGGTTCCGAGGCGGCAATCTGCTGCTCTGCTTCTCCCTCCACATTGGTTTCCATGTCCCACTTGCGGACAACTGTCTCCACAGGTTCGGAGCGGCGGTTGTAGTTGATTCGCAACAGTTTCAGGACACCCTCGCCCTGGACCGGTTTCCGGTCGAGCGTCTGGGCCTGGAAATGTGCCTCGATCGTTTGCCCTACCTCGTAGTAACCACGATTGACCCAGCTGAAAACCTTGAATGGCTGCTGGGCAACCAGGATGCTGCTCTGGCCAACAATCGTCCGCCGCGACTGGTCTCGAACTTCCGCCGTGATCTCGTACTTGTGGTCCGAGTCCCCATGCAGCGCCTGGGCCAGTGCGGTGTCGATCTCCACCTCCACCGTTCCGTCCGGGAGGATGTCGGTTTCCAGTTCCATCACCACCTCGGGGGGAGCCTGTTGCATTGGCCACCACCAGGGAGAGGGACGCATGCAGCCGACCCAGTTCTGGTAGCCGGGGTACCAGGGATAGTCGTAAGAGAACCACCAGTAGCCGGGATCGAAGCACCAGTCCCAGGGTGCGACCGGGAACCAGTTCTGCTCGTGATCTGTCCGCAGTACCTTGATCTTGACGGTCGCCTCGGTCACCGGCGAACCAAAGTAGTAACGGGCGTTGACGCGTGCCTTGACAATTTCCCCGAGCATCACCGGTTCGGTGGGAGCATCGATCGTGACCTCGAATTCCGGTTTCTTGTATTCCTCGACTCGGAAATTGCTCCCTCCACGGATGCCACTGGAATTGAAGTTCACCTGGTACATCCCCAGCGTGGCGTCGCCAGGCAGTTCCAGTTCCCCCAGCACGCCACCATATTCATCTGCCGTGAGTTGCTGCTGGTAAACCCGCTCGTTGCGGGGATTGAAAATCTCGACATTCACGGACTTTCCATCGAACTGGGAGACATTCTCTTTGTCGTACTGGGCCTTGCGGAGCCAGGCCTTGAACTGCACCTTCTGCTCGGGACGGTAAACCGGCCGGTCAGTGATGCAGAAGATGCGGGTCAGGTTGTACTCCTCATCGTGGTAACGACCTGACCAGACACCGCTGAATCCCAGGTGGGCCAGTCGCCCCTTGTCGTTACGGGCGACCACCAGCCACTGGAAGTCCTGGTTCAGCTGCTGGGCGTTGGGAAAGACCTGGCCGTGCTCATCGCTTTTCTCCCTGAATGTACTTGTCTTGACCTCAAAGACGTTCTCCTTGCGGTCCTGGCGAAAGCCAAAGAACTCCACATCCAGGCCGGCCACCGGGTCGCCTGTACGGGCATCGGCAAAGAAATAGTAACTTCCACCGGAAAGCTGCTTGCGGACGATCGACGTGTTATCGACCCAGAGTACCACCTTGGTCTCGTTTCCCGAGCCGGTTTTGGAGGTCACCAGGTAGGCTCCTCCCTCGTCCAGTGGAGTCTCGATCATCACGCGACGGTCGTAGTGGTTCGCGCGGGGTTCCAGGTCCACCGCCCATTTTGCCACCTGCTCGCCGACGTACTGTTCCTGATTTTCATGGACTATTCTCCAGCCAAGGTTCTGGATCTGGATTTTCTGCCAGTCGAGCTGGCGGGGGTTGGAGAGCAGGTGCTTCTTGACATCGGCAAGTAACTTGTCGACGTGAATCTGGTGGGCGGTGAAACTCACCTGCCGGGCATTGCGGAAACGAAAACCGAACTCCACCGATTGACCGGCAGCCAGCGACTGGACTGGCTCGATCGCTCCCCAGTCAGCAACGATTTGTTGCAGTTGAAAGTGGGCATGATCATTAGGCGAGGGACGAAATTGCTTGATGATCTTGCGCCACTGGTCGGCGGCGCGTGGGAACTGGCGACGGCTTTCCAGGATGTAGCCGAGCTGGTCGGCGGCGACGCGGCGGTAGGAGCCCTGCTCGGATTCTGCGATCTGCGTGAAAATCCGGATGTGGTTGAACTCGTCGGGTAACTCGAACCGCTTGATCCCCGAGGCGAGGCGGGCAATCGNCTCGGNGTCGCTGAGCGTGTGGAGCTGGTAGGATCCGCTTTCCTTGGGCGCGTCGGCAGGATTCGCCGCTGNCTNGGCTCCCCTTCCCATTCCGCCGNGAAAGGGGAAGCCCTGTTGCTGCATGGTTTGNACGCCGAACTGTTGCTTGCAGAAATTCGCAAACTGCCAGAGCATTGCAAGNCGCTGGGCNGGATGGTTCTCGACCACCTGGTCCAGTGCCCACCGCCAGCGTTCACCATCGGTCTCGGCCTCCTGCCACTGTTTCACTCGCTGGTGGTAGACCGGGTTTCCCTCCTCATCGACCGGGGCTCCCAGGCCATTGCGATGCTGGGGATATCCATCGTCGTAGTCGGGCAGTTCGGCAACATTGCTCAGGTATTGCAAACGCCAGGCTTCCTCGTAACCACGGCCATTGAGCAGTGTCGAGGAGAGGCCCAGGTAGAAACTTGCAGCGTCCTGCTTGTTCTCTTCGGCCGCGACCAGTGGCATCGCCTGTACGTAGAGCTGCAGGGAACGAAGCCGGTCACGTTCCATGCTGTTGACAACGACTCCTCCGCCACGCCGCTGGCCCCGCTCAAAGACGCCCGCCACGCGGTGTCCCCAGTGCTGAATCGTCAGTAACTGGTCGGCAACCGCTCGAAGTATCCGCCAGTCGTTGTCGTGGACGGCGACGGTCTGCTCGAAAAAGTTATCAAACTCGGTCAGCCGGCCAAGCCGGTTGAGGCAGGTAACGGCGTTGGTAAAGTCACGGGCCACCAGCCTGCCTTCGGACTCCTGCGAGAGGCAGATTGCCTTAAAAAGATCGTAAGCATCCTTGAAATTCCCGTTCTTCAGGGCCGTCTGGGCCGCTGCGCGGTCGTCGGTAACATCGGCCACTGCCAGCTTCTGGTGGAATGTCCAGCCGGCCAGCAGGGAAAGAAAAACCGTGACGAGGAGCAGGGAAAATCGCTTCATTTTTTGTTTCCGAAGATGGGGAATCATGCAGTAGGCATTCGTTGTTATTATCGCCCTGACATCTTTGACGACAAGCCAGCATGCAGAGTTCCTCCGTAATCGGCAGAATCCCTGTATTTCTCCCGGATCCGAAGCGATTGGTTAACCGAACACGGACTTCGCTTGTCTTCTAGTCGCTGTCTGACGTACGATGATATCAGGAGAGATTTTTACGACGGACTCGTTTTTGTCGTGGTGCTGTTCTTGACGAGGATCTTGTTTCGATGAGTAGCTGGAATCCCTATGAACAATGGCTGGAAATCCGCTATGACGGGACCGTACCCTCGTATTACGAGATGATCGGTGTGGCGACCGACGAGGTAGACCTGGCGGTGATCGAGGCGGCCGCCGACAGGGCGATTGCCAGGGTTCGCGCCTGCTTGCCCGGTGCCCAGGCTGTCAGTTGGACGCAGTTGCTTGATCAACTCAACGATGCGATGGCTTGCCTTACGGATCCTGCAGCGAGGGTCACCTACGACCAGTTGCTGGTGGATGGTGCCGTGCCACACAAGGACCTTGCCCAGCCTGCTACGGACATCGATTCAGTGGATGGCTCTTCCGTGTTGCCTGCGGTACCGGTAAGTCTCCTGCCGCAGCCGATCGAAGCTACCCAGCTCGTTGCAGCAGTCATTGGTGTAGTCGAGGACGACCCTTTTGCTCCCTCGCACCTGGCGCCCGATCCCCCCTCCCCCCTTCCAGTGGGCAGGGAAGTAGCAACGCATGATGCCCCTGTCGCCTCGGCGGATTTACCCTTTACGGCTGGCGCGGAATCCACCGCCGACACGATCGCCACCGGTCGTAGCGATAGCCAACGCAACCTGTTGATCATGGTTGCCGGTTCGGTTTTTCTGATCGGGGCTCTCTCGATCACGTATTACCTGGCGGGAAACCGGAATAACGAAGTTGCCCGGAAAGGCAATCAGCGACCGTCCACGGTGAAAAAAGAGGATCCTGTCAGGAAAAACGTCCGGCCAACGCCACCTCCCGTACCGAGGCCAACTCCACAACCGGTGCCGCGACCGACTCCTCAACCGGTCGATCCTCCCCAGCCGCCGCCCCCCCTGCCGATGCCAACCCCCCCGCCCACACCGCCCAAGCCGACTCCCATTCCAGTTCCTCCCACGCCGGACCCCGAATCGAAACCGCTCACGGCCCCTGAAAAAGCACGACTTGCAGCCGCCTTTAAGATGGTCCGCACCGCCCTTTCAGAGCGGAATTTTTCGGTTGCTGCTGAGCAGATGAAGATCGCAGACGGTCTGGCTCGCACACCGGAATTTGAAGCGATGTACCTGCGACTTAACCTGCTTGTCAAATACACCATGTCCTTTGACCGGCTGCTGAAACAGTCGCTTTCCGAGATGCAGGCCGGGACCGAACTCAAGATCGGCACCAGTACGCTGGCGGCGGTAGTGGAAGTTACCGAGGAGCGGATCACGCTCAAGGTGGCCGGGGTGTTGAAGCGTTACCCGGTTGAAGAAATGAGCAAGGGCCTGGTGCTGGGAATCGCCCAGACCAAGTTTGACATGCAACGGTCCGGCTCGGTGATGGCCGTCGGGACTTACCTGGCCACTCGCAAGGGATCGACCGACGCCGATCGTCAAAAAGCGCGTGATTTATGGCAGCAGGCGGTCGGAATGGGAGCTCAAATTGGCGACCTTGCCGAGGTGCTTAATGACACCTACGACTTTATGGAAGAGCCCGAATAGACTGCTCCCGGGCGAACTCGGGAGCATGCACTGTACGGCGCAACTTTCTCGGGCTAGGCTATAATACAGGCGTTTCCGTGTTCATTCCCGCCTGGTGTGCGGGAAATCCTTGTTACCCCTCACGGTTCTTAGCGATGCGCAAAGGTTCTGATTTTTCCGGTCTCTCGGTGGCTATCGTCACGCCATTTCGTGATGGCGAGGTGGATATGGATCGNCTGCGCGAGCAGGTGGAGTTTCAGGNGGAGNCTGGCACNACCTGCCTCTGCCCGACAGGGACGACCGGTGAATCGCCAACACTTTCCCACGACGAACACGAGGCGGTTATCAGCCAGGTGGTCCAGGTCGCGGCCGGCCGGATCAAGGTCATGCCCGGGACCGGTTCGAACAGCNCGGCTGAGGCTTTGCGTCTCTGCCGATGGGCTGAAAAGGAAAACGCCGATGGGCTGTTAATGGTTGCTCCGTACTACAACAAGCCAACCCAGGACGGCTTCTACGAACATTACAAGGTCGTTGCCGAACAGGTCGGGCTCCCGATTTGCATTTACAATATTCCGGGCCGTACCGGGGCAAANATCGAACCTGAGACGATCAACCGGCTGGGAGAATTCGAAAATATTACGATGGTCAAGGAAGCGACCGGGTCACTTGACCAGGCCTCGGAGATCCTCACCGGAAGTGACCTGACGGTGCTCAGTGGTGATGACAGTCTGACCCTCCCGCTGCTCTCGATCGGGGGTGAGGGAGTCATCTCGGTGGTGGGAAACGTGATCCCCAGGGACATGATCGAGATGACGGNCAGTTACCTGNAGGGACGAGTGGAAGAGGCACAGGGATGGCATCGCAAGCTCTTCCCNCTNTGTCGTGANATGCTCGGCCTGGCAACCAACCCGATTCCGATCAAGGCTGCCATGCAGATGCTTGGCAAGGACAGCGGTGAACTCCGTTTGCCNATGACCCCGCTGNATGAGANCCAGCTTCAGTCCCTGCGTCNTACGCTTGTCGGCTATGGACTGCTGGAGTGAACCTGCCGGGAGCTGGTAGCGTGAAACAGGTCCTGGTCCTCTGCGAGTTTTCCACGAGAAGCGGGGGTGAAAATTCCCTGCTTGCCGTCCTGCCGCAACTGGCCGCCAGTTATCAACTCACGGTGGCNTCCCCGGCCAGGGGTCCGTTGGTGAAGGGACTCAACGAAAAAGGAATTCAGCATGTCTGCTGGGACGTCCGGGGCCAGGATGGCGATCGCCTTGCCGCTCCGGCGNTGGAGCAATCATTGAGGCAACTGGTCAGGGAGATAAANCCCGACCTGGTGCATGCAAATAGCCTGTCCATGTCCCGCCTGGCAGGCCGCTATNGTGAATCCCTCGACTGTGCCACGCTCGGTCACCTNAGAGACATGCTTAATCTCAGTGCCACGGCAATCCAGGAGATTGCCCGCCTGGACCGTGTGCTGGCCGTCTCGAATGCCACTCGAACGTGGTTCATAGAACGGGGATTGCCTGAAANCCGGTTAGCAACGGTTTACAACGGGGTTGATCTGGACCTCTTCCAGCCAACCGAATCGGACGGCAGCCTGGCGAGAGAACTGAACATTCCACCCGGATGCCCGATCCTTGGTGCGATTGGCCAGCTTGTCCAGCGAAAGGGATGGCATCAGTTGCTTGAAGCTGTTGCCATCAGCTTTGCCAGCCATCCCGATGCGCAACTGGTGATTATCGGGGATCGCTGGTCGCGGAAAGAGGANGCGGTACTTTACGAAAAGCAACTTCGCGAGCAGGCCAGCAGGCCGCCGCTTGCCGGCCGGGTCCACTGGCTGGGTTACCGGGAGGATGTGGCCCGGCTGCTTCCACAGTTTACCCTGCTTGTGCATGCGGCCAGGCAGGAACCGNTGGGAAGGGTGTTNCTGGAAGCGGCGGCATGTGGCGTTGCGGTGGTTGCCACCGATGTGGGGGGAACCCGGGAGATCTTCCCACTGCCAGCGGATGGTGGCTTGCTGGTTAAAGACGATGACTGTGGGGACCTGGCCGGTGCCATCGATCGCGTCCTGGCTGACAGCAGACTGCAGCAGCAGCTCGGTCGTGCCGGCAGGGCCAATGCCGAGGGACGTTTTTATCTTCCCCGTGCGGCTGCTGCCCTGGCAGAGCACTACCAGCAACTGCTGNAACCCTAGAGNAGGGCCACGGCAACGTTCATGTAGATGATGATGCCGAAAATATCGACGATCCCTGCCACGAAGGGAATGCTCATCATGGCCGGGTCGAGTCCCAGTCGCTGGAAGAGCAGTGGCAGCAGGGAGCCGCAGGTGGTTCCGCAGACAATGACCAGGAGCANCGTAATAGGAACCACCAGGGCTGCCACCAGGCTGGGAGCGAGAATGATGGCGCAGAGATATCCAAGCGTGCCNAGCAGGGTTCCCAGCATCAGGCCCATCGCCAGCTCCCGGCAAAAAATACGCCACCAGTCAGCTGCCTTGATGTCGTTTGTCGCCAGCCCGGAAATCACCAGCGTGGACGACTGGCTTCCGGAATTGCCGCCGCTGGAAATGACCAGGGGGATAAAAAGGACCAGCCATGTGGCGTTGGCCCCTCCGAAGACACTCTTGTAGCCATCCAGGGCAAAGGCAGTCAGCAGGGCGGCGAAGAAAAGGATTGTCAACCAGACTCCCCGCTTCCAGCTCAGGGTCAGGAGGTTGGTTCGCAGGTAGCTCTGGCTNAGNGGGTTGACCGCAGCGATTCGCTGGACATCCTCGGTCGCCTCTTCACGCATGACGTCAATCACGTCATCGTGGGTGATGATCCCCAGCAATCTGCGTTCCGGGTCGACGACCGGGATGGCGAGCAGATCAAAGCGGGCAACGGTCTGGGCAACCGATTCCTGGTCTTCCATCGAATCCACTACGATGATGTCTGTTTCCATCAGCCCGCCCAGGGTCGTGTCGGGCTGGACCATGGCCGAGACAAGTTGNCGTGCCGAAACAACGCCCCGCAGGTGATCCGTCTTGTCCACGACATAGAGGTAATAGATGGTCTCCAGATCCTCTGCCTGTCGGCCGATTTCTCGCAGCGCTTCACCGACGGTTAGTGTCTCATCCAGCTTGGCAATATCGGTGGTCATCATTGCCCCGGCGGTCTCTTCCGGGAATGCCTTGAGCCGGAGAATATCGCGTCGTTCCTCGACCGGTATGAGTTGCANTAACTCGCTGCCAATCTCCTCGTCGAGTTCGCCCAGCAGGTCGACACGTTCATCATGAGCCAGCCTGGCGATCAACCCTGCCACTTCATGGCGGTTTTCCAGTTCCATGATGGCAATCTGCGTGTCACTCTCCAGGTGCCGGAAAATCTCCTGCTGCTGTTCGCTGTCGGCGCTGACGAGTACCTGCCATGATTCCCCCGGGGTCAGGCCTTCCATGAATTCGGCCGTGCGGACCGGGTGGAGTGCGGAGCAGAATTCGCACATCCCCTTCAGATCCCCATTGGAGATCATGTCCCGGAGCTCAGGAAGAAAAAGCGTGTTGATCATCTGCCTTTCTTTCCGCTGAACTGCATGGAGATCGTCTGGGCCTGCTGAACATGTTCATCGACATGGGCCTTGATGATCTGGGTCTCGTCTCCCCTTGTGACCTGGACGTGATACGGTCCCTCGTGCTTGGGGGAGCTGTAACGGAGCAGTAATCCGGCGGCGAAACGGATCGATTCCTCGCTGGCTGGCCCGCTGACCAGTCCCAGTGGTCCCTTGAAATTTTCCGGATCGAGCAACACCTCGCTGGTGGATCCCTCGAGCGTGTGCAGGTAACGGAGCTGACGGTTTTCATCCTGGTCACGTCCCAGGATGACCTTGGTGGTTTCATCAAAACGGAAATGACGCCCGGTCGTCAGTAACTGGTAGTCCCACGGCTTGTCCTCGACCTGGATCTGGATCAGGTCATGGACCTTGCGGCCAAATTCAGGCTCGGTCAGTGCGCATCCGGTGGAGGGGGTGGGGATATCCGGAAAGCCATAGTTCTTGGCCATCTCGATCAGCAGCTTGCGGCTACGACCCTGGATCCCGTAAAGGAGTTCGCGATCCACCCAGCCCTCGCGTTCCGGCAACGTTGGAGGCAGCAACTTGGCCGAGAGTGGACGCAGTAGCAGGTCCTCAAGATCTGACTGGGTGGCAATGATGTCCAGGTCCCGTCGTTTCTGGCTCATCGGCCGCTGTCCCACGACCTCCCCGCTGATGATGAACTGCGCATCCATCTCTTCCATGAACGTTCGTGCTCGTTCGAACATGTAGATGCGACAGTCAACACAGGGATTGGCTCCCTTGCCATAGCCATATTGTGGGTCACGTATCAGGTCCAGGTAGTCGTCTTCCTGACCAATAATCGTCATCGGTACGTCCAGGCTCCGCGCAGCCTGGGCCGAGATGTCCTGGCAGCAGGTAAACATCGTCTTGAAGTTGAGTGCCTCGACTTCAATGTCCTGATCCTGCATGAGTCGAATTGCCAGCATGCTGTCCAGGCCACCGGACAGCAGCGCGATACACCGTACCATTTCTCTACCCTTCGCTTTCCTTGTTTTGATGTGCCGTCCGCTTGAGTGAGGCGACATCAGTGTCGCTTAAATCGGCCAGTGCATTCCGTGCAGCCAGCTGTTCTGCTTCTTTTTTGTTTGCGCCCCAGGCAGCTGCGTGGTGCCGCTCTCCAACCACTGCCTCGATACAGAAGTTCTTGGCATGGTCAGGGCCCTTCTCCTCTACCAGCACGTAGCGTGGCGGCTCCCCAAACCACTTTTGCGAGTACTGTTGCAGGTTGGACTTGTAATTCTCATCGTTCCCGTTGGTGACCGTGGCGTTGATTTCTGGGAGAAGGTGCTTGCTGATGAAGGCTTCTACCGGCTCGCTGCCACCGTCCAGGTAAATCGCCGCGATCAGGGATTCGAAAACATCGGAGAGGATCGAGGGAGGGATCGTGGGAGTGTTGGTGACTCCCCTGCCGACGATCAAGAACTCGTTGAGTCCCAGTTTGGCACTCACCCGGGAACAGGCCTGCCGACTCACCACCGCTGACTTGATGCGAGTCAATTCCCCTTCCTGGAACCGGGGGTAGCGCTGGAAAAGCAGTTCGGAGACGACCGCTCCAAGAATCGCGTCTCCCAGGAATTCCAGCCGCTCGTTGGATGCCAGTCGATGGTTGGCACCGGAGGCATGGGTCAGGGCAGAGCGAAGTAATTCCCTGTCCTGGAACTTGTAGCCCAGCCGTTCTTCACAGAGTGGCAGGCGATCGTCGCCAGCTGAGGTCGCGGGCCAGGGCATTTCCACGCGTGTTATTCCCGGTTGTGTTTCCCTGGAGAAGTCCATGGTGCTATCATCTCCACGCCGTGTCTCAATCATGTCGCTACGGCAGCTGGTGCTGCCGACCGGTAGCAGACCGTACAAGCAATCCGGGAGGAAGAATTCCACCCGTGATAGCTGCCCGTCACGATCATGCCAGCAGGCACGGGACAAGGGCAAGAAAAACTTAAATCAAACCAATCGTTTCCCGGTGGGTTGGCCTGGTTTAAAACTTCCTCGAACTGTCACCTGATCAACATGGGCCGGTCTGTATCCTCAAAACCAAGCCTACCGCCAGCTGCCGAAAGTGTCAACGAGAAGCAATGTCCCCTGGAGTGGCGGTTACGACGTCTCGCTATTTGTCTCATCCGCCGACTCCAAAATCGTGGTGATCCGTATGGCTGGCAGGTGAAGCCAGAAGTCGCGGAGTTGTTCGACACACCCGCCTGGAAGCGTGCCGGGCGCATAGTTGGCTCGCGAATAGAGCTGGCCGAGCTGGCCCACGTCGGAAGAAAGGTCCTGGCGACGCGCCTGGAGCAACTGGACAAATTCGATCGGTGTCTCGTGCTGGCCACGCGCCAGGCCCGCCTCGCGGGCCCAGGCCTCCAGCGCATGAAAACTGTAATAGACCAGCTGGTGATGGCTCCAGCTTACTGCCTGGCCGCTGGAAAAAGGATCGGGAAATTCGGAAAAAGAGCGCGGCGGCAGGGGCGCGACTGCTGTCGCCGTTGCCTCGCCGTCTTCTTTTGGGAAGGACCATGAGAAACCAAGCAGCCCTGCCAGTCCCCTGAGGATCTCCAGAAGTGCTTGCCAGAGCTGGCGGCCATGCCGCCAGAGAACAAACAGGGTGGTAATGATGATCGCCAGCCAGAACAGGATTCGCACGACATCGGGCATCTTTGCCGCCAGGTGTTCAGGGAGTTGGAAATTCCACTCGGGGTCATTGGTGTTCCCAGCGCCCTTGCAATCTCCCTGGTCTCCTTCCTCGGAACCCGATTGTTGCGAGTCATCCCCCCCGGATCCGTTTCCCTGCTCGCCACCTTCTCCACCACCAGGTTGGCTCCCATCCTGGCCGCTCCCGCCCGGGGTTCCATTTTCACCTGGTGAGCCACTGCTGGAATCTGCATCCCCGGGCTGGTCTCCAGCCCGGCCAGCCTGGTCCTCGCTTCCCCCTCCCTGGCCCGTTTCATCACCTTCGCCCCCTCCCGGCCCCTCGCGGGTTCCATCCTTACCGACCGCGTACTCGGAAGTGGATTGATCTTCATCGGAGATAAGCCAGGAGACCGCCTCGGAGACCATCCAGGGTTGCCCGGGGCGAGGCATCAGCAAGCTGAATGTCATCAGGCCCCCGATGATTAAGAGACCGATTCCCATCCAGATTCCGGACATGCCCAGCGGCATGGCGATAGAGCGATTGCGCAGGTAACGCCGAAGGCCAAGGAAGCTGGTAAGCAGTAACAGCCCCAGGCCGCTGGCGACGTAGAGGAACAAGAGGCTGAAAGCATACCGGCGTGATTCCTCTGCCGATTCCGGGATCAGTGTCTGCCCCAGGCCAAACAGGGGCAGGGCGGCAACAGAGAAATAGACGATCCAGAGTCCCGGGGCATGGGGTCGACGCCTGCGTTTGAGCCAGCGTTGCCACCATCCTGGTGATTCATCCTCCAGCAGGCGATCACTGTCATCGGTTGCCCCGGTAACCTTCTTGCTGGATTCCTGGTTGTCCATTCCGAGGCTTTCCATCAGGCCGGTGCCACCTGGATCCGCTGCCCTTTCGATGAACGAACAATCCCGGGTCAGCCGGTAGGATGACCACCAGATCAGGACCAGGATACCGACGTTAATTAAAAGTGTCAGGGATTCCCAGCGACCACGGAATTCCACGAACCGCATGATGGCCAGGAAGCTAACGACGCCCAGCAGGACGCTATAGAGAATGGCATGCTCGGCACCCTCTTCCAGTGAAATACGGGCGATCCCGACGGTTCCCATCACGAACATCGCCATGATGAATCCCAGCCGATGGTCGTAGGGACCCTGGTAAGTGATTTCGATCAGGAAGAACCCGAGGCTTCCCACCAGCAGGCCGATTAACACCTGGCAGAGTGCTACCAGGAAGTAATCGATCGGTGTTTTTCGCATCTTGGCCATGAATTTTTCCGTCCCCGTGCTCCTCGTTAACGCAGGGAGTATTGCTGACAAATCGTACGAATCGATTCCTCCTGGGCAAGGTGCATCGAATTGATGCCATGCACCAGCAGGGCTCCGGCAGCATCGGTAAACTCGTTCTCGTCGTCCATGTTGATGACTGCCAGCACGGCAAAACCACGCCGCTTGAGGCTACTCAGGACCAGGGCGGTCTCCTCGTCCACTCGTGGCACGATAGCGATTACCGTGGCATCCCGGGGAATGCGACTACCGGTTTCACTGGTAAGTTGTGACAGTGTCAGGCCATCGGTCAATTCGACACGGGCCAGCGTTTCCCTGATTCGAAGGAACTGTTCTGGATCCCGGCGGGTTTCGACAATTAATGGCTGGAGTCGATCACTCTGCTGGTGCATCGTGATTGCCTGGCGAGCGGCCTGACGGCTGCGCTGCTCCGGATCCCAGCCATCCTGGCGGATACGATCGACGGCATCACGGCCATTGGTTAAAAGGCCAACTTGTTGTCCCATCTGGTGGATCGCATTGGCAATGGAAGCAGCTGCCGTAATTGCCAGCTCGGATCGGACCGGTTCATGCGCCTTGTCATAGGAGTCACTGTGAAACTCCAGCAGCAGCGTGGCGCCTGCCACGGTCGTTGGTTCGTAGATCTTGCTGAAGAACTGCCCGGTGCGAGCCGTGGCGTGCCAGTGGATCCTGTTGAGAGGGTCTCCCTGCTGGAATGGCCGCACTCCACGGATCCGCGTGGGATCCTCAAAGAGACGGTAGGACATCGTTACCTCACCAATCGGGCGACGGCTGGCAAGGTCATAGCCGTCCAGTGGTATCACCTTCGGGTAGACGAGCAGGAAGTCCGGTTCGGTGGTCACGCGGTAACGGCGATGAAGGCCAAACAAGTCACCCGTTTCCATGATCACAGGTCCCAGCTGGTAGTAACCTCGCCTCTTGCAGCGAAGCTGATACCGGAGTGTTTTCTGGTCGCCACCGCGTACCAGCGCCAACTGCACGTGGGAACCCTCGACCGCAAGTGCCGGGGGACGTGACTGGAGTGCTCGAGGTGGAAGCATGTCCTCCAGCAGGACCCAGGGAACCAGGGTCTTGCCATGGTTGGTCACTTCCAGGTGAATCCCCACCAGGTCTCCGATCTCAGCGGTCAGGCGATTGCAATTCCGACTCGCCTCGAGATGTCCGATCCAGCTGTGCGACAGCCAGCGGCTGATGGCCAACAGGGCGAGCAGGGCATACATGGCATAGGCCAGCATGTCGGACTTCAGCAGGTAGGACAGTGCCAGCAGGATACCGGCACCCAGGAACCATTTCATTCGCTTTCCACTTCACCAGAAACAGTGGGTACGGCAATGCTGTTGACGATGTCGTCGACAAGTTCGGCGGTGGTGACACGTCGCAAGCGGCTTTCCGGCTTGAGTATTAAGCGATGGTGGAGGACCGGTTCGACCACTTTCTTGATGTCATCCGGCAGCACGAAGTCGCGACCGCGCAGAGCAGCCATCGCCTGGGAACTTCGCATCAGGCCGATCGAGGCCCGCGGGCTTCCCCCCAGGCTGATGTCCTCATGCTCACGCGTGTCATGCACGATCTGAAGAATGTACTGCTGGACCTTCTCATCTACATGGACCTCACGGACGGCCTTCTGGCAGGCAACGACCTCCTGTGCCGACACGACGGGCTGCAGCTGGTGTACCGGGTGGTCATGCTTGAGCATTTCCAGCATGGTCAGTTCTTCTTCCATGGAGGGATAACCAAGCTGAAATCGCATCAGGAAACGGTCCAGCTGGGCCTCCGGGAGCGGGAAAGTCCCCTCGTGGTCGATTGGATTTTGCGTGGCGACCACAAGGAACGGAGGGTTCAGTTCGTGGGTCACCCCGTCCACCGTGACACTCGCTTCTCCCATCGCTTCCAGGAGAGCAGACTGGGTCCGTGGCGTGGCCCGGTTGATCTCGTCGGCCAGCACCAGCTGGGCAAAGATCGGGCCCGGTCGAAATTCAAATTCGGTGGTCCGTGGATTAAAAACCGAAGCCCCGGTGACATCGGTGGGCAAGAGGTCCGGCGTGCACTGGATTCGCTTGAACGAACATCCAACACTTCCAGCCAGGGCGCGGGCAAGAATCGTCTTGGCCACTCCGGGAACATCTTCCAGCAGGATGTGGCCCTCGGAGAACCAGGATGCAAGTGAGAGAATCAACTGCTGACGTTTGCCGACAATCACCTGTTCAACATTGTTGATGATCTGTTTGGCAATTCCCGTTACGTTGGTCACAACAGGTGTTTCCCTATGAGGTGATGGAGCCCGTCTCGATGGGCCATTTTTTCTCGTTGCTAGGAGTTGTAGGGTGATTCCAGGATGAATTCGGGTCGTTGTGCCATGTACGCCTGGATCCGATCCTCGCGGCTGCAGGCTTCTGGGAAAAAATCAAGTGCCTGCTGGATTAACTCGTCGGGCTCTGCCGTGCTGAAACGCAAGAATCCCCTGCCCGCTTCACCAAAACATTCTCCCCCAAGGCAGGCCACTCCAAATTCATCGTCCGCTCCCTCCAGCAGGTACATCGCCAGCCCATGCGAGGTGATGCCAAGCCGGTTGCAGAGTTCTGCCACGTTGGGGAAGACATAAAAGGTACCCCTCGGTACCAGGCATCGGACACCATCGAGCTTGTCCAGTTCCGTTGCAAGGTGTTCCACCTTCTGCTGGAAGGTCACCATCCGGCTGTCCCGCTCCTGGCAATCCTGCTCCAGCGCAGCCACGCCGGCGCGTTGTACAAACGGTGGTACACAGGAGAGCGTTGTGTTAGTCAGCTTGGCAAACATCTCGATGTTCTCCGTGCTGCTGATCGCATAGCCAAGCCGCCAACCGCTCATGCTGAATGACTTGCTGAACGTGTAGGCAGCCACGCACTGGCCTAGCATGCCGGGCTGGGCCAGCAGCGAGTGGTGCTCACCGTGCCAGACCATCTGGTCATACGGTTCGTCGGAAAAAACGGCGATATTACGGCCACGAACCAGGTCAGCCAGTCCTGCCAGGTCCTCTTGCGTGGCCACACCACCGGTGGGGTTGTGGGGACTGTTGAGGAAAATTGCCTTGGGCTCCGGGTCCTCCTCGAGGAAACGGGCGACGTCGTCCAGGTTGGGCCGGAATGCATGCTCCTGCTTGAGCTCGGAAAAAACCAGGCGGCCACCGCGGCGGGCAATGTTGGGCGGATAGGTTGGGAAAAATGGGCTGAAAACCAGTACCCCGTCACCTGGATTCACGAAGGTTTCGCAGAAAAGTTGCTCGAAGATCTTTGCCCCGGGACCTGCCACGACATTTTCTGCAGTCACGTTGAGGCCATAGTTCTGATTCACATACGTCGCTACCGCACTGCGAAATTCCGGAATTCCGATCGACGGACCGTAATGGCAGGCATCCTCCTCGATCGCGGCCATCCCGGCGGCGGCAGCGGCGGGGGTGGTTGGAAAGGGGCTGTCACCAATCTCCAGCTCAATGACGGTCTTTCCAGTTCCCTTCAGTTGCCGGGCAATTGCCAGTACGTCAAAAGCAGTCTCGGTTGTCACGCTGGCAGCAAAGCTGCTGAATACAGGTTGTTCGGTCATCGGTTACTCGGATCAGGGGAAAAGGAGCCAACCAGTAAAGAGTATCTGACCCAAAGGCTGGCGTACAGTCTACTGCTGGAGCTGCCTGCATCGAGACAATCACCCCGGGCAATGGCGTTTGGAGTCAGTCATTTGTAAGTTGTTGGAGGAGGATTGTTGTCTTCCGGTCTTCCGTAATCCCGTTTTCAAGGTTCCTCTCACGAGGTCGGGAACGTATGCGTTACCTGCTTTTCATCTGTCGTGGGCTGGTCCTTGTCCTCCTTGGCACAGCCTGGCTCTGGACTGTTGCAGGGGCTGCCTTCTGCCCACTGTTGCCGATGGCTCTGCGGCCTGCCGTTGCACTGCTTTGTGTGATCATTCCTGCCTGGACCTGGCGCCGGGCGAAGCAGGCACGATGGCGGCCGGCAGGTCTGCTGGTTTGTTTTCTGGCCGTTACGGGGTTGCTGCTGCTGACACGTCCACAAAATGATCGACCCTGGGAAGCGGATCAGCAGCAGTTGTCGCGAGTTGAGGTGACCGGGCATCATGTGTTGATTCACCACGTACGGGACATCCAGAAAACAGCTGACAGCCGGGTGGATTACTACAACCTCGCTTTTCCACTCAACCAGCTTCGTCATGTCTGGTTCGGTGTCGAGTTGCTGGGAGGGAGCCACCTTGTCGCACACACGTTCCTGGCATTTTCCATTGATCGAGATGACGGACGGGAGTACTTCAACGTCTCCATCGAAATCCGTCGTGAACAGGGAGAGACCTTCAGTCTGCCAGGCGGACTCTATCGCAATTTTGAACTGATGTACGTCTTCGCCAGTGAACGGGATGTTCTTATCCGGCGAGGGATTGAAGAGGAGGATCTGATCATGTTGTTCCCGGTACGTGCAACGCCCGAGATTGTCCAGCGTCTTTTCCTGGATATTGCAGCGCGTGCCAACCGGCTGCAAAGCGAGCCGGAGTTCTACCACACGTTGACAAACAACTGTACGAACAACATCGGAGCCCATGTAAACCGGATTGCTGCCCACACATTGAATCCCCTGGATCCACGGATGGTCTTTCCGGGGCTGGCAGACAAGTTGCTTTTTGACCAGGGCCTGCTCGATAGCGACCTGGACCTGGAATCGGCTCGCCGTCGTTTCCGGGTGGATCAGAGGATAAAGGAAAACTCCGAAAGAGAAGACCTTTCAGACTGGATCCGGCGCTTCCAGGAGTGACCGGTGAGATAGGAATTCTGACTTCCCTGTATTTTGATGGGGCAACCGAATCCGATAATTGACTATACTGGGTCGGCACGAGGAGGTTTTGCCTGCCGATAATGAAACCAGGGCAGGAGAANAANCAGGGGAGCAGNTCTCCNGNTTCCTNGAAAGGTNANACATGCTGCAGATCGACTCCTGTTTACCGTCCCGCCAGCANAGTCGGCGGTCTTTTCTCCGCGTCGGAACGGCGGGGATGGGAGGACTGTCCCTNGCTAGCCTGCTGGCGATGCGGGCCGGNGCCGTGGAACTCGGCCAGGTCCTGCANGACCGGTCCGTGNTTTTCTTGAACCTCCAGGGNGGGCCGACACAGTTCGAGACATTTGATCCAAACATGCAGGCACCCCAGGAGATTCGTAGCATTACCGGTGAGATCCCGACCTCGCTGCCAGGTGTCACCTTTGGCNGTACGCTTCCCAGGCTGGCGCGGCTGGCGGACCGGATGGCGATTGTTCGTTCNTACCGGCACGGGATCAGCAGTCATGGNCCAGCNGCTCACCATGTGATGGCAGGTGGTAATTCATCCGGTGCCATGATGGGAGCAATCTACAGCACGGCGGCCGGACTCTCGAATCCTCAAAGCGGGATGCCACGTAACGTCCTGGTCACGTCAGCGGCGGCCGGAGAGAAATACAAGGATCTCTACAAGTCGGTCTCCCGGGTCTCACAGACCGGCACGCTCTCGCCGGCTCACAAGCCATTTGATCTNGGGGCCGGGGGNACGCTGGTCGACAACATGCAATTGCGCCTGGACCAGGCCCGTCTCGATGATCGCCGTCACCTGCTCGAGTCCCTCGATGGTCTGAAACGCAGGCTCGACAAAACAGGGGTCCTGGAAGGAGCCAACCGTTTCCAGAAACAGGCTTTTGACGTGCTTGCCCGGGGAGTTGCCAGNGCTTTCGATCTTTCCCGCGAGGATCCGAAGNTGCTCGAAAGGTATGACACTGGCGAGTTTGAGCCGACCGATGGAGCGAAGAAGCGAAACGAGTATGCAAAACAGTTTTCTCCGGTGGCTCTTGGACGCCAGTTGCTGCTGGCCCGAAGACTCTGTGAAGCGGGCTGTGGATTCGTCACGGTCACCTGCGGTGGCTGGGACATGCACGGGGGGGGCAAGGAATTCACCATGGAGGATGGNGTTGCCAGCCTGACCCCAGCGATCGACAGGGGAGTCTCGGCCTTGATCGAGGATATCGAGGCACGGGGNCTGAGTGATAAGATCCTGCTCGTCATCACGGGAGAATTTGGTCGTACACCGCGGATCAACAAGAACGGGGGTCGTGATCACTGGGGGAACCTCTGCCCGATCGTGTTCGTGGGAGGCGGCCTGCCGATGGGCCAGGTGATCGGTCACTCCACGCGTGACGGTGGTGAACCGGCCACGGAACCGATTTCCAGCGAGAATATCCTGGCAACGTTGATGCACTCCCTGTTCGATATTGGCCAGTTGCGATTGCTGACAGGGATTCCGAAGGATGTTGAGTCATTGATTCCTGGTGGCACACCCATTCCTCAATTGATCGAAGCGTGAGAGCACACCTTTCAGACCCTGTNCGCTGTTTTCNCGGGTTGCCACGTGCCAACCCCATTCTTCTGCTGACAGCATCCTTTCTGGCTCTTTGCCTTGTGACGGGTCTTCCCGGCCAGCAGCCGGTAACCAGCGGTGGCCCCGTGCAACTTAAAGAAGTTCGCCTGGGAGTCGTGGCGATTGACGATTTCAATGCGGANGAGCGGAAGTGGAGCGAGTTGCTCAATAAACTNTCGGCCGGGCAGTCGCCGCCNATTCGCTTTCGNCTGGCGATTGGTACCTATGCCGATGTCCGCCACTGGCTCGANGAGGCNACCGTGGATGTCGCTGTCCTGCCTCCGGGNGCTTTTGCCTCCGGGAGAGAGGAAGATGCCGAGGGAGTGGTGCAGTGGAAATATGACTACCTGGCCACCGTGGGGATACCGGCGGCAACAAGTACCCTGGCCGGGATGGACCGACAGCAGCCCGGCTACCATTTTGGCTACCGGAGTGTCTGCGTTGTTCCGGTCGNTTCCTCCATCCAGTCCGCCGAGGACCTGCGAGAGCAGCTTGGAAAGGGAGAGCTGGAAGTGAATTTCGTGCATCCCCTTTCCGCCTCGGGCCACCTTTTCCCGCGGGCCCTGCTGGAAGAACTTGGCTGGCAACCCCGGCGGCAACAGATGCGTTTCACACACTCGCATTCCGAGTCACTCCGGCAGCTGGTTGAACGCCAGGAGAAGGTCGGGCAGGTTGCCTTTGTCTGGGATGATGCCCTGGCGGAAGTGCCTGCCCTGGCCGACTCGGTTCGCCGTGTGCCGATNCCCAGGCTCGACAGGATGATCATTCCGCAGGACGTGGTTGTGGCTCGCAGGGGCTACCGGCACGCGGGCCGGNTTCGCCAGCTCCTGCTTGAGCNCCAGGANGAACAGGGGGGNGCAGATTTCCGNGTGCTGGANAACTGGGAAGCGCTTTACGCGTTTGTCGGTCAACAGNTAGAGGAGTTCATCCTGGACTACCAGCTGNCAGGGGGCATGCAGGTCACGCTCGATGAAATTGGTTCCATGTTACTTCATGCAATCCGTAGCCAGCCCACCCCGCCACGGCTGGCAGTGGTACTGTCCGGGGGGGGTGCCAAGTGCTCCTACCAGGTAGGGGCGATGATTGCCCTGGAGGAGAAGCTTGCGGAACTGCGACAGCAGACGGGTGAACCCCTCGATATCAACCTGGTCGTGGGGACCTCCGGTGGAGCGATTAACTCGGTACCCGTTGCACTGGGGATTACCAGTTCTGCTGAGGGCCAGGAGGACTGGAAACAGGTCTGGCTCAAGCTCGATCAGCGAAAGTTGTTGCAGTTTGACTGGAAAGTGCGGATGATCTCGGGGGTCTGGATTGGCGTGCTCCAGCTGGCACTGCTATTGCTCGTGAGCTGGCCAATTCCGGTCCTCAAGTGGCGTGCTTTCCTGGTCTCGTGGGCAATGTTGATCCTGGGGTCGCTGGAGTTGCTCCTGGTCCTGCTGCCGATCACTCCCTGGCAGATGCTGGGAAATAACCACCTGCTTCACCATGCCTGGCTCTGTGTTGCCTCGGGTCTCCCCTTCTCAAGCATCCTGTTGCTGGGGCTGGGGGCCGCGTGCCTGGTCATGCAGCTGAGACGCTCTCGCCAGGGTCAGTCGCTCCACTTCTCCCGCCGTGGGCTGGTCTGGAGTATGACCGTCCTGCTGCTTGGATTGCCCATCTTGCAAGTGGCAAACGTACTTTTCGTCGGAAAGACGTTTTCCGGGGGTGAGGGAATGGTAGGTTCGGTCGAGGAGGGTGTTACCATGCTGGTTGATCGTCTACGTGCCAGATCCGGAGAGTCTGCCTCCCTGCTGGACGGGGAGAATGTGAATGAGCGACTGCAATCGTTGAGCCGGCAGATGGTACAGGACCAGCTCTTTCAACGTGATCTGGTCATCGCCACGAACTGTATCCAGCAGTCGAGCGATATGCTCCCCTCGGATCTCTTCTTTTACCTCTCGGGCCAGGCGAAAAGTCCGAAGCCTCACCTGGGTGATCGTGGAATACCGCTCGTGGATCATCCGGAGAAACTACTGGACGTGGTGATCGGTTCCGGGACGATCTACCCGGTTTTCCCGGCACGGGCACTCTACAATTTTCCCGTCCCAGGGGAGTATGTTGAGCTGGTCGATGGTGGTTTTGCCCATAACAGCCCGGTGGAGGCAGCCGTGCTCTGGGATGCAACACATATTATCCAGCTGCTGGCGACCCCGGAAAAAAGACGTCCCCGCAAGAACCTGGCGACCAACGCACTGGCCGCTTATAGCCATCTCTTCAAACAGTCCCAGTTGGCGGATCACCGGTCGGCAAAACAGGTATCCGTTTTTACCCTGCAACCTGCGCCTCCCCATATCTGCGTGCTTGATTTTGCCGATATCCTGATCGAACAGTCAATCGAGCGGGGTTACCACGATGCCCGGGGAGAGGTTTTGGGCGACGGTCAGAAAACAGCGGGCCGGCCACATTTCAGCAAGAGCTTCGGGGTGCCAATTTTCTCGGATATCCGGGCAATTCCCTAACCGAAGCCAGTTTTCCTGGCATGCTGCCAGTCATTCAATGAGTACTTTTTCAATTCCCCTTCGCTTCTCTTAATGAACAGAGTTGTAACGGGGAGAAGGCCATGTACGGGAAGATCGATGCACACCAGGATGCAATGATGGCTGCTCGTGGTTCCTCGATGGAGGATAACCTGGCCTACCTGCAGGCAAATATCGGCTANTTTCTTGGACTCGATTCNGGTCAGCCTGGCCAGCGACTCGCTGAAATTCTGGCAACCATGTCNGTTATCCAGGAACAGGTTGAGTNCGGTCAAAGAGACTCTCCCTTCTAGAATGCCTNNTGCTGTTNNCGNAATTCGCTGGACTTGTTTTCCAGCTNATGGTGGCCATTCTCTGGATAGTCNATTTTCGCTCCGCTAGAATTCAACCTGGGTTGGAACCTTTCCNGTGGAGAATGAAGATGAGAGCTCGAGNAGGAAAGTCTGCTTCTTGTGTNNTGGGGCTTCGGCTGATCGTGGCACTGACNGTACTCTCCCTTGCCGGTTGTGGTATNGAGACCCACCAGGNTGTGATGGTGGAGATGACAGCCGTGCAGGAAGAAATAGCCGAGANGCTTGAAACTGTCACGTCNGTTGAGCAGGCGAAGNAAGNAGCANCGACGATGGAGTTCNTGGTGATGAAATGGAAGCTGCTCCAGGTGCGGGCCGGGGAAAAAGGCANTCCANCGGTGTTNGAAAAGGNGAGTCTGGATGTGGAGGCGCTGGCTAACCAANTGAAGAAGATAAGGNTCCAAAGGGAGCGGCTGCAAAAGAACAATGAGANCTGGNCAGAACTCGAGGTTGTANTCCAGCACTACGANGCCGCGATGNCATGGCCGATAGAGGAANAAGAGCTCCATTCACNCGANCACTCTCATNAGACNGGTGANGGAGAAGNCCCGGCANGCGGTTAGCCAGCCGNGGGNATNCTGTGAGTGAATGTCCCNATTCGCTATCCACTTAAACAGGCACTATCATGGGGCCATGTGNCGTCATCTCCTAGTTCTGTCCTTCGTGATTCTGCAGGCCGGTTGTGGGNCGGAACCAGGANCCGCCCCCCAGGCNNCCAATCCNCCNGCACCGGCAGCTCCTGCCCTGGATGACCAGCAGGCNCGCAAGCGNTACCAGGAGCAGATCCAGAAGGCGCACCAGCTGGTTCGCGATGCAGCGGANCTGCTGNATGGTATCGTGGCAGCATCCGAGGCCAGGAAAGCTCGCCTGNAACTGGACAAGCTGAGCGATGAGATGGCGCTGGTGGCCCGCGAGATGGTTACCCTGGGAGTTGATATTACCGGGGATATTACCTACCACAAAAAGCGGGTGGAGTTCTTTGCCACCCAGGAGAAACTCCGGGGGGCCGTTGTGCCGTTGCAGGCCAATGACAGCGCCTGGCGAGTGATACGACCGTCAGTCGACCGATTTAAACAAGAACTTGATAAACTCAACCTGGGTATCTGAGGTTGGCCACCCTTCGTGGAAGTGCTTCTTTTCCTTCATCCGCAGGATTGTATTGCCATGCAAGCACGATATGTTTTTCGCTGGTTTGTTATCCTTTGGGCGGTTGGATTCTCTTGGAACGTGCTTTGCGGACAGGAAAAAGTGGACTACGCGATCGTGATTCATGGCGGCGCAGGTTCTGCAAAGATCGATGCGGATGTTGTCGCGGCCCGTACCCGTTCTCTTGGTGAGTACCTCGAGGCTGGTGTCGAGATGCTCAAGCAGGGGAAGGGGAGCCTGGATGTCGTGGAACAGGTGATCCGTATGCTGGAGGATGACCCGCTCTACAATGCCGGACGGGGTGCCGTCTATAACAGCGAGGGAGGGCACGAGCTGGATGCCTCGATCATGGATGGCCGGGACTTGAGTTGCGGGGCGGTGGCCGGTGTCACCCGGGTCAAGAACCCGATTTCCCTGGCCCGGCATGTGATGACCGACACGCGGCATGTCCTGCTGGCTGCTGATGGGGCGGATCGCTTTGCCCGGCAACTGGGACTGGAACGTGTCAAGCAGAGTTACTTCCATACCGACCATGCCCGGAAGCGATGGGAAAAGGCACAGGCGGTGGAAGAAGAAAAGCAGGCAAGCGCCGAAAAACTGCCGCTGTACCTGGGGACGGTTGGCTGCGTGGTACTGGACCGTGAGGGGAATATCGCGGCAGGCACGTCGACCGGTGGTCTGACCAACAAGAAATACGGACGCGTGGGCGACTCGCCGATCATTGCCGCCGGCACCTATGCTGACAACCGTACCTGCGGGGTGTCGGGGACAGGGATCGGGGAGCACTTTATCCGCCATGCGGTTGCGTACGATGTGAGTGCCCGGATGATGTACCGCGACGATTCGCTCAAGGAATCCGCACGAGCCGTGATTCACGAGACGCTCAAGCCGGGCTACGGGGGGATTATTGCCCTGGATCAGGCCGGGAACATCGTGATGGAATTCAACACTCCCGGCATGTCTCGGGCCGCCGCCGATTCTCGAGGGCGTTTCGAAGTCCACGTGGGAAAATAATGTCAGGAGTTCGAACAAGGAGTCCCCAGATGGTAGATAACCGGCGGACGTTTTTGCAGGCCTCGGCTGCTTCCCTGGCTGTTTCCGGGCTGGCCCACACCGCCCACGCGGACGCTTCCGGAAAACTATCGGTGGGACTGATCGGTTGTGGAGGCCGTGGAACATACCTGCAACAGGTTTTCAATGACCTGGAGAACGTTGAGATTACCTATGTTTGTGATGCTGACCAGGGGCGGCTTGCCTCTGCGGCACGCCAGGTGAATGGTGGGCAGGCCAGGCCGGTCAAGGACATGCGGCGAGTCCTGGACGACAAGACTGTCGATGCAGTGATCGTGGCGACTCCCGATCACTGGCACTCTCCGGCTGCCATACTCGCCTGCCAGGCGGGCAAGCATGTCTATGTGGAGAAACCCTGCTCTCACAACGTTCGTGAGGGACGGATGCTGGTCGAGGCAGCCCGCCAGAACAAGTGCGTGGTACAGCATGGTACCCAGGTGCGGAGTACCTCGACCATGATCGAGGCAATCGAGATGCTCCGGGATGGCGTGATCGGTACGGTGCTTGTCTCCAAGGCCTGGAATATCCAGAAGCGAGGTAATATTGGGCACCAGTCCCCGGGAGCGGCGCCGGAAAGCCTGGATTACGATCTCTGGGTCGGGCCTGCCACAATGGTGCCCTACCAGCAGAACCGGGTCCAGGGTGGCTGGCACTGGTGGTACCACTTTGGTACCGGTGACATGGGGAATGACGGGGTGCA